>NZ_VKHP01000162.1 GCF_010811875.1 Bradyrhizobium uaiense | reverse complement strand
CCTCCCCCGCAAGCGGGAGAGGTGGACCCAGTCTGCGGCCGAAGCGATGCGTTGACTTCGCCGTCGCCGTTACAGCGGCTATCCGGTGCGCGCCCGCCGTCCTTCGATCGGGTAGGCCGGATCGTTGAAGCCCGGCGTCGAGGGATGACCGGTGACGACGAGGCGGTCGATCAGCGCTTCATCCTCGGCGGTGAAGCGATAGTCGAGTGCCCGGATGTAGTCGTCCCATTGTGCTTCGGTGCGTGGGCCGGCAATGACGGCGCTGACGAACGACGAGTTCAGCACCCAGGCGACCGCGAACTGCCCGGCGGTGATGCCGCGGCTTTCGGCGTGGCGCTTGATCTCCTGTGCGAGCTGCAGCGATTCCGGCCGCCACTCGGTCTGCATCATGCGCTTGTCGTTGCGCCCCGCACGCGTGTCGGCGGGCGCCGCCGCATCGGGGGCGTATTTGCCCGTCAGGACGCCGCGCGCCAGCGGGCTGTAGGGCACGATGCCGAGGCGGTAATAGGCGCAGGCCGGAAAATGCTCGACCTCCGGCATCCGGTTCATCGCATTGTAATAGGGCTGGCTGGCAATCGGGCGGTCGATGCCGAGCCGGTCGCAGATGTTGCAGATCTCGGCGACGCGCCAGGCGCGATAGTTGGAGACGCCGAAATAGCGCACCTTGCCGGAGCGGATCAGGTCGCCCATCGCGCGCATGGTCTCGTCGAGCGGCGTCGTGTGATCTTCCTTGTGCAGATAATAGACGTCGATGTAGTCGGTGCCGAGCCGCTTCAGGCTCTCGTCGGCGGCCTGCAACACCCAGCGCCGCGACAGCCCGCCATGGTTGGGATCGTCGCCAATCGGGTTGGCGAGCTTGGTGGCGAGGACCCAGTTCGACCTTCTGTTCGAGATCGCGCGTCCGACGACCTCCTCGGACTTGCCGCCGTTGTAAGCATCGGCACAGTCGATGAAGTTGATCCCGGCCTCGCGCGCCTTCGCCACGATCCGAGACGAGGTCGCCTCATCGGTCGGTCCGCCGAACATCATGGTGCCGAGGCAGATCGGCGAAACCTTCAGGCCGCTGCGGCCGAGCTGGCGATATTGCATCGGGCACTCCCCGGAATGACAGGATCAACTCTCGTTCTTCAGAATCTTGAACACGCCATTGGCCATCGCGATGCAGCGCTTGTCGACGGTCACCTCGGCCGTGATGAAGATCAGGCTGCGGGTCGAGCGCACCACGCGCGGCCGCGTCGTCAGGATCTCGCCGATCTTGCCGGCCTCGACGAAATGGGTGTCGAACTGCACCGTCGCAAGCGTCGGCTTGCCCGAGACGAAGCGCGCGGCCATGCCGCAAGCGCGGTCGGCGAAGGTCATGATCACGCCGCCCTGCACGAGGCCGCGGCGATTGTGGTGCTTGTCCTCGGTGATCAGTGCGAGCTCGAGCGCGCCGTCCTTCAACCGTTCCCACAGCGGGCCGATCAACGTCAGGAAGCCCGTGGTTTCGGCGACCTTCCAGCCGTCGGATTTGAGTTTGTCCGCGGCCTTGGCCGTCATGAGGTGAGGATCCGTTGCTTGCAAATGATTGATCGCAGGAGGCATGTCATTCCCTGCATTTCATCAAACGCTGTTGTGTTGTAGTCAAGCTCGATGGCCCGCACATTTGACGATGCCACCCGGCGGAATATCGCAGAGCTCTGCGCCGCGTTCGCGCGTCAGGCCGCGGCCGACACTGCACCGGCGCTGAAGCGCGCCGCGGTCGCGATCGCGCTGACCGAAGGCGAAGACGGAAACGGCACGGCCTTCCTGTTGACCCGGCGCAGCGCCAACCTGCGTTCCCACAGCGCGCAATGGGCGCTGCCGGGCGGACGCTGCGACGGCGGCGAGACGCAGCCTCAAGCCGCGCTGCGCGAATTGCACGAGGAGCTTGGGCTAAAGCTGTCCGAGCGCGATGTGATCGGCATGCTCGACGATTATCCGACGCGGTCCGGTTATCTGATCACTCCGGTCGTGGTCTGGGCGGGCGCGCATGCGGCGCTCGCGCCGAACCCGGACGAGGTCGCTTCCGTCCACCGCATCGGCCTCGATGCGATCGAACTGGAGGACGCGTTCACCTTCGTCACGATCCCCGAGAGCTCGCGGCGCGTGATCCGCTTCCGCCTCGGCGGCCAGCAGATTCATGCGCCGACCGCCGCGCTGATCTATCAGTTCCGTGAGGTGCTCGCCGGCCGCAGCACCCGCGTCGCCGACCTGGAGCAGCCGGTGTTCGCGTGGAAGTGACCGTCATCAACCCGTCGCCTCCACGGCTTTCCTCGGAGAACACTGCATTGTGGCGAAAATTCTGGAGCTGATCGCGGCATCCGGCCGCCTTCAATCCGGACAATTCCGGGCTGACTTCGCGGCGGCGCTTGCTACAACGAGGTCATGCGCCCGCAATTGATTCGCCTGTGTCCTGGATTTGTCGCGCTCGCGCTCGTCGCCGGCGCGCCGGCAGTCCTGGCCGGCGAGTCCGATTCGTTGCCGCCGTCCGTCGCCAATGCGATGGCACAGGCATCGCCGCAGGCGATCATGGACTATCGCCGCAAGCTGCAGGAATACCAGGAGGCGCGCGACGCCTTCGAGCAGGATGCCAGCGCCTATTGGACCGCGATCGCCGACAAGCGCCGCAGCCGCAACGCCAAGCGCCGCGACCGCGTGCAGATCGGGCTGGACGACTACGTGCTGCAGCAGCCGCCGGTCTACGAGGGCCCGAAGCGGCCGGTCAATCCGGCTCCCGAAGAGGAGGGCGGCAAGCCGCCGCGTCCGCCCAAGACGATACCGGTGGTCTCGGATCTGATCAGGGCGGCGGCCGAGCAATTCCAGTTCACGCCGCAGCGGCCGACGAGCGAGGTCGAGTTCAAGCGCGCCTATGCCCGCTACGCACGCGCGGCGGGGCTGACGCCGGAGCAGGCGGTGCGGGTCTATTCATTCGAGACCGGCGGCACCGGCAATTACGACGTGCAGGCGGGAATCGAGCATGGCGGCAAGCGCGCCATCTCCACCGCAATGGGCTACAACCAGCTACTCACCACCAACACCGTCGAGCTATTGGCCGAGCAGGGCCATGAATTCGTGCGGGACCTGACCGAGCGGGTGGCGCGGACGCAGGGGCCGGCGCGCAAGGCGATGGAGCACAAGCTCGCGGTGCTGAAGAGGATGGTCGCCTTCACGCTCACCGTGCCTGACGACTGGTCGGCCCATCAACGGCTCGCCGACACCCCGCAGGGCTGGGCGTGTCATGCCATGGTGCTCGACATCGATGTCGGCCCGATGCTGCAGACCCACAAGCTGCTGACCTCGGTGATCTTCGCGCGCAACAAGGGCTATTCACGGCCGCTGACAGCGGCCGAGCTCGAGATGATGAACCTGACCGGCGACGGCACCGGGCTCGACATGGTGACCATGCCGCAGGCGATGCGTGAGCAGGTGCCGACCTCGAACTTCTTCCAGCGCTCGGGCTACGAGCGCAACCCGGTCGCGATCCGCCACAACACCGTGGCCAAGCTGCTTGCCGTCACCAACGAGCGGATGGACTTCAACAGCAACAAGCCCGGCGCCCGGGAATTGGCCGCGGCGTTCTGACGCCTGCCGGACACGTCATTTCGAGCCGAACATGAATTTGCCGTCGCCCTCGAGATAGGGCCCGGAGCGCATGTAGAGCTGGCCGTTCTGGCCGATGAAGAACAGTGTCCCCCTCGGCACCTTCTTGGCACCCTTCAGCAGCGTGCCGGCATTGTTGGTACCCATCTTGTAGGCCCAGGTCTTGCCGTCCTTGTCATAGGCGTAGCCCATGTCGGACTTCAGCTCCCATGGCGCAGCCTCCTGCGCGAATGAGTATGTCGTCATCGCAGCAAGGGTCGCGGTCGCAATAAAGGTCTTGGTCAAAAAATGCGTCATGATCCACCTCCGGCCGAAAAAAAACGGCATCGTCCCCACGCTTCTGAACAAATCACGAACGCCATTCGCGCGTCAATACGACAATCGGCGAGACCGCTCGTGCAGATCAGCGACTTTGTGATTTCCCGTATCAAGCTTGGCGACTATCTTCGCGTTACCGTTTACAAACGCTTTGATCGGCGGAAACACTACCTGGGGATGATCGCGATGAAGCACGTCATGAAGATCGGTATCGGTGTCGCTCTGTCGTTCATGGCGCTGGCGTCAGTCGCGCAGGCGGACGAGTTCAAGCTCTCCAACAACCAGCGGATCTCCTGCAGCCGCGGCCTCTCGGCCGGCAAGCTCAATACGTCGACGTGCAAGTCCTACGCCTATCTGTTCAACGCCAAGACCTCGGAATACTTCCGCTGCCAGGTTTCGTTGGCGCTGACGCGGGACAACAAGGAGGTCATCAACGTCCAGGCCGACGGCGGCTGCACCAAGAAGCCGCGCATCTTCGAGACCGACGGCAATTATACGTTCGACGCCACCGAGACCGAGCCGCCGAACACCAATTCGTTCTTCGGTCCGGGCGGCTATGCGATCTGGGCCAGCGACGCCAACACCCAGAAGATCCGCGGCTGCATCACCATCTCGTCCGGGCTCGGCTCCGACATCTCGAAATGCCTCGACATGAAGTTTCAGTGACCGCCGCGCGGGCCGCGTGATGCGCAAGCTTCGCCCGGCTCCGCTGTGCCGTTCCTGGTTGTTTCTCGAAGGCGCCAACGAGGCGGTCCTGCAGCATGCGGCCGCCAGCGGCGCCGACTTGCTGATCCACGAGCTCGAGGACTTCACCCCGCCGGCGCTGCGCCCGAAGGCGCGGCGACTTGCCGCCGATCTCTACGCGGCCTGGCGCGACCAGGGCGTGGTGGTCGCGGTGCGCGTCAATCCGCTGGATCAGGACGGCATGGACGATCTCGCCGCCGTGATGCGGGGACGTCCTGACATCGTCGCGCTGCCCAAGGTCGCCGAGCCGCACCATGTCGTCAGGCTGGACGAGGCGGTGACGCGGTTCGAGCGCGACTATGGCATCGCCGAGGGATCGACGGCGCTGCTGCCGAATATCGAGTTCGCGCGCGGCCTGGTGCAGACCGGCGCGATCGCAGTCGTGAGCCGACGTACCATCGGCTGCCTGATGGCCTCCGAAGATCTCGCCGCTGATCTTGGCGCCGAGCGCGGCAGCGATGGCCTCGAGCTGGCCTATGCGCGGCAACGCTTCATCGTCGAATGCCGCGCCGCCAGTGTCGTCGCGGTCGACTGTCCCTACACCTGGAGTGACGCCGCGGGCGTCGAACGCGACACGATCTGGGCGCGACGGCTGGGTTACACCGCAAAGAGCCTGGCCGATCCCGCGCATGCCGCCATCGTCAACCGCGTCCTCACGCCCAGCGAGGATGAGTTGCACCAGGCGGGCAGGATCGTAGCTGCCTTCGAGGCGGCGCGGACGCAGGGCTTCGGCCGCGTCGAACTCGACGGCTCGCTGCTCGAAGTCCCGACCTACTCCAACGCAAAGCGCCTGATCGCGCGCGGCGAGGCGCTGCGCGCGATCGATCGCGAAGCCTAGGCCTGACGCGAGGCCATGCCTCAGGAGGCCGGCTCCTTCTCGGAGAAGTGCATGCGCGAGCGGGCGAACTTCTTGACGCCCATCGGCTTGCCGAACAGGTAGCCCTGGACCTGATCGAAATCCATCTCATGCGCAGCGAGAAAGTCCGCGCGCGTCTCGACCCCCTGGGCAACGACCTGCGCGCCGGCATCGTGTGCGAGTTCCACGATACGCCGGCACACCGTCTGCTTCAGGCGCTGATCCGCGCAGCCGGTGACGTATTGATGATCGACCTTGAGCTGGACGAACGGAAAGTTCGGCAGCCCCAGCAAGGACGGCCAGTTCGCGCCGACATTGTCGATCGAGATGCCGATATTGTGCAGGCGAACCCGTCTCGCGACATCGATCGCCAGGTCCAGATTGTCGATCACCTCGGTGCTGTCGATCTCGATCAGCAGGCCGGCAAAGGCTGCATGATCCGGAATCCGGTAACAGAGCTCGCGCACCGCATCATCATCGGCAAGAAACGAGATCGGCAGGTTGATCGAGAGATTGACCGGTCCGATCTGCTCGAGGAGATAGCGCCAATCCTCGATCGCGCGCTCGATCACGAACTCCGACAGCGCATGAAAATGCGGATCGCCTTCATCGGGGATGAAGTAGGCCGGCGGCACCACGCCCCATGCCGGATGGCGCATCCGGATCAGCGCCTCGGCGCCGCTCGGAACCAGCGTCCGGAGATGAATTTTCTGCTGATACCATAGCTCGAGCCAGCCCGCCTTCAGCGCTTCGGGCACGTCCACCGCCGGACTCGGCGCGGGTTCGAGCGGAAGCAATGACGCAAGACTGTCACGCAGCGTTCCGGCGCTGAACGGCGTGGACAGGGCCGGCAGCATGGCGATGCCGTATTCATCGCCGATCTGCCGCACGGCCTTGACGATGATCGAGTCCGGTTGCCCGATGACGAGCACCTTGCCGCCATAGTCCTTTCTCACCAAAGTCTCGAGAATTTTACTGACTTCGATGCCGTCCACGGACACGCCGAGCACCAGAAGATCGGGCCGTTCCGCGTCCAGCACGGTGTCGAGTTCCAATGCCTGGCCGCATTCACTGGTGATGAAGCCGAGGTCTTCCAGCGCCTCCGCGAGGAAGGTTCGAAGGTGCTTTTTGCTGTCCGCAATGCATGCGCGCGGGGTCAGCTTGCGATGTCCGAACCATCCGGCTCGTGCCTGTGTGATGTGGCTGATGTGATTCATGCCCCGCCTTATCCGTAATTACCCCGGCTTGACTCGTACATCTAAGACCCGCGGCAATCATGGAAATTTCGGGCTCATACATTGATTGCCTCGCTAACCTTAAAGGAATCAATTCGAATCAAATGATGCAGGAATCGCTGCGTCTCACCGCCTTTGCACGTGCAACAAATGCGTCATCTGACGTTCATGAGCGCGATCGCGGCCGACTTCGGAGGTCGGCAGAAACATTGCGCGCGTGTTTCATCGAGAGACGGCGTTAATGACTGTGTTGTCGTGTCGATGCAGACGCGAAATTGCACCGTTGTCGGACATCAGATCGCGTCACGCGAGCGATGCGCTGAGTCGTCGAGGCCGCATCGCGGATCATCGGTTCTGCGATGCCGATGAGTTGTGTGTGACGTCACCGATGCCACGCGTCGCGTCTCCGGCCTCAACGCGCAGGAGCCGCGCGACCTGGTGATCGATGGCTGCGGCTGCGATCGACATCACCGAGCCGATCGAGGCCTCGTCCCACTCCGTTCGGTCAGGAGGCAGATCGCAAGAGAGGGCCCGAGCCCGTCCCGCACGTCGGCGAGGAAGAAGTTCAACGCGTCAAGCGCGCGCTCAACGGTCGTCGTCCCGGACGGCTGCAAGTGATACCTCGCGGCGGGATTGCGCATCTCAGCCCGCTCGTATGCGTAGAGTTCCCGCGCTGGTAAGGTGATGCTGCTGTTCGGGATTTCAGCCCGGCATGCGTCATTTGGATGGGTTGACCCGGCGGGGGCGTGCGGCCAATTTCCGGCCCGGCTTAGGGGAGAATAATGCTGATGAATTCCAGGTTGATGGCTGCCGCGATCGCGGCAGCCAGTGTTTTGGCCGCGCCCGTCGCGCAGGCCCAGCAGTTCATTAACGTGCTCACCGGCGGCACCTCGGGCGTCTACTATCCGCTCGGCGTCGCGATCGGGAAGATCTACGGCGACAGGATCCCTGACGTGAAGACCCAGGTTCAGGCGACCAAGGCCTCGGTCGAGAATCTGGTGCTGCTGCAGCAGGGCCGTGGCGAGATCGCCTTCACGCTCGGCGATTCGCTGAAGGCCGCCTGGGAAGGCGACGCCGAGGCCGGCTTCAAGAACAAGCTCGACAAGCTGCGTACCATCGGCGCGATCTATCCGAACTACATCCAGATCGTCGCGACAGCCGAAAGCGGCATCAAGACGCTGGCCGATCTCAAGGGCAAGAGCCTGTCGGTCGGCGCGCCGAAGTCCGGCACCGAGCTCAACTCGCGCGCGATCCTCGCGGCCGCCGGCATGAGCTACAAGGATCTCGGCAAGGTCGAGTATCTGCCGTTCGCCGAATCGGTCGACCTGATGAAGAACCGCCAGCTCAGCGCCACGCTGCAATCCGCAGGCCTCGGCGTCGCCTCGCTGAAGGACCTCTCGACCTCGAGCGAGATCACCGTGGTCGCCGTGCCGAAGGAGACCGTCGACAAGATCGGCCCGCCCTTCGTCTCCGTGATCATTCCGGCCAATACCTATACCGGCCAGGACAAGGACGTGCCGACCGCTGCGGTCGTGAACTACCTCGTCACCTCGAGCGCGGTGTCGGACGATCTCGCCTACCAGATGACCAAGCTGGTCTATGAATCGCTGCCGGAACTCGCCAATGCCCACGCCGCGGGCAAGGAGATCAAGCTCGCGGCCGCCGCGACCGGCAGCCCGGTGCCGCTGCATCCCGGCGCGATCCGCTATTACAAGGAAAAGGGCCTGATCAAGTAGGAGCCTCGAAAGACATATTCGCCGTCATGCCCGGGCTTGTCCCGGGCATCCACGTTTTTCGGCAACGGTCGCTCAAAAGACGTGGATGGCCGGGACAAGCCCGGCCATGACGAATTTGGCGGCAGCCCAAATGCTATAAGCGCCGCGGGCACGGCGGGGGACTTATTCAATGCAGCAGCAGGTTGCGGGCGAACAGCCCATCAAGGTTGAATTCGACAATTTCGAGCATGGCTTTCCGGAAGGTTTTGGCCCCGGCGCCTGGGGGCATCTGGCCTATGCCATCGGTCTCGCCTTCGCAGTGTTCCAGCTCTATGTCGCAGCCTTCAACTATTTGCCAAGCCAGGTGGTGCGCGGCGTCCATGTCGGCTTCCTGATCCTCCTGACCTTCGGCCTGATCGGCAATTTCACCGCGAAAACCGATTTCGGCCGCGCGGTGAGCTGGATCGTCGGCGCGAGCGGCTTCCTCTGCGGGCTCTACCAGTGGATCTTCTATGCCGATTTGATCGCACGCGACGGCGATCCGACCAACACGGATCTCGCAGTCGGCACGCTGCTCGCGGTCCTGATCTTCGAGGGCACGCGGCGCCTGATGGGGGCGGCGCTGCCGCTGATGTGCGGCGCCTGTCTGCTCTACTGGTTCTTCGGGCAGCATCTGCCGTCGCCGTTCAATCATCGCGGCTACGATTTCGACCAGATCGTCACCCATCTCTCGTTCGGCACCGAAGGCTTCTACGGCGTGCCGATCTACGTCTCGGCGACCTACATCTTCCTGTTCATCCTGTTCGGCTCGTTCCTCGAGCGCGCCGGCATGATCCAGCTCTTCACCGATGTCTCGCTCGGCCTGTTCGGGCGCACCCGCGGTGGCCCGGCCAAGGTCGCGGTGTTCGCCTCCGGCATGATGGGCACGATCTCGGGCTCCGGCGTCGCCAACGTCGTCACCGTCGGCCAGTTTACGATTCCATTGATGATCAAGTTCGGCTACCGCCGCGCGTTCGCCGCCGGCGTCGAAGCCACCGCCTCGATGGGCGGCCAGATCATGCCGCCGGTGATGGGCGCGGTCGCCTTCATCATGGCGGAGACGCTTGGCGTGCCCTATTCGGAGATCGTCAAGGCCGCGGTGATTCCGGCGATCCTGTATTTCGCCTCGGCGTTCTGGATGGTGCATCTGGAAGCCGGCAAGCATGGTCTCGTCGGCATGAAGCGCTCGGAGATCCCGAGCGCCTGGAAGGCGCTGGTGGCGCGCTGGTACCTGGTGTTGCCGCTCGCGGCTTTGGTCTACATGCTGTTCGAGGGCTTCACGCCGCTCTATGCCGGCAGCATGGGGCTTGCGCTGACGGTCGCGCTGATCCTCGGCGCCAGCATCACGTTCGGCTTCTCCAACACGATCGTGCGCACCATCTTCTGGATCGGGCTTGCGCTGGTGGTTGCCGCGGTCTCGCGCCACGGGCTTGAGATCGTTCCGGTCGCCGGCGTCGTCGCGGGGCTGATCGTGATCGCGGCGATCACACGCGGTGGCCGCGCCACGCTGAGGGCTTGCCGTGACTCGCTCGCCGACAGCGCCAAATCGGCGCTGACCGTCGGCATGGCCTGCGCCATCGTCGGCACCATCATCGGCATGATGACGCAGACCGGCGTCGGCACCATCTTCGGCAGCTGGATCATCGGGCTCGGCGCCAAGAGCCTGTTCCTGGCGCTGATCATGACCATGCTGCTGTCGATCCTGCTCGGCACCGGCATCCCGACCATTCCGACCTACATCATCACCGCGGCGCTCGCGGCACCGGCGCTCGCCAAGCTCGGCGTGCCGCTGATCGCAAGCCACATGTTTGCGTTCTACTACGGCATCATGGCCGATCTCTCGCCGCCGGTGGCGCTCGCGGCATTGGCGGCGGCGCCGATCGCCAAGGAGAATCCGGACAAGATCGGCTGGGAGGCGATGCGGATCGCGCTCGCCGGCTACGTCATCCCCTTCATCTTCGTCTACTCGCCGGCGCTGATGTTGCAGACCAACGATCCGATGGTCGCCCAACTCGGCTTCTACGGCGCGGTGGCGCTGGCGACCTTCAAGGCGCTGGTGGCGATCGCCCTGTTCGGCATCGTCGCGATCGGCTTCCTGTTTACGCGGCTGACCTTCATCGAGATCGTGGTTGCCTTCGGCGCCGCGCTCTGCCTGCTCGGCGATTTCCGCTTCTCGGATACGGCCGGCTTCACGCTCGCCGCAGGCGTCGTGCTCTGGCAATGGCGGCGGCGCCCGCGCGATGCGGTGGCGGCGGCTTGAGCCTCTGCCTCGCATCCGCCGGAGTCGTGAAGGCGCTGTCGATTGCCGCCTTCACGCTCGCCTGGATGCATTCGATCGAGAAGACCGCCTGGCAGGAAGACTGGCTGGTCGCGCCGGCCGGGCTGACGTTGCAACAGGCGCGCATCAAAGGCACGGGCGCCGGCATGGAGCCGCCGCCGGAGGCGCGGCTCGTCGATGGCTGGTTTCAATGGTCTCCGCCGCCCATGCCAAGGCCGGAAGTGGTGTTCGGCAATTCCGGCGCCGCGGGCGAATGGCATCTGTGTCACGCGGGACGCTGCCAGACGCTATCGGAGATTTTCGGACATCCGATCGGTGCTAATGTCACCACGATGCGTGTTTGCAAGAATCCGTAGCCAGGATGGAGCGCAGCGTAATCCGGGCTCCAATGACAACAACAAGGGAGAAAGACCGATGGATCGGCTCAAGGGCAAGGTTGCGATGGTGGTCGGGGCGGGTTCGATCGGGCCGGGCTGGGGCAATGGCAAGGCGACCGCCGTCAGCTTCGCGCGCCAGGGCGCCAGCGTGTTCTGCGTCGATCGCAACGGCGCGGCAGCCGAAGAGACCGTCGCCATCATCACCGGCGAGGGCGGCAAGGCGGCGGCGTTCACCGCCGACGTCTCGCGCGCCGGCGAGGTCGAGGCGATGGTCGCGGCCTGCCTGAAGGCCTATGGCCGCATCGACGGGCTCGACAACAATGTCGGTATCGCCGAGGTCGGCAGCGTGGTGGAAGTTGCGGAAGCCGAGTGGGACCGCGTCTTCGCGGTCAATCTCAAGAGCGCCTATCTGTCGATGAAGCACGTCATTCCGGTCATGATCAAGCAGGGCGGCGGCTCGATCATCAACATCTCCTCGATCGCCTCGATCCGCCATGTCGGCATTTCCTATGTCAGCTACAATGCCAGCAAGGCGGCGATGAACCAGATGACGCGCTCGACCGCAGTCGAGTTCGCTTCGAAGCATGTTCGCGTCAACGCGATCCTGCCCGGGCTGATGAAGACGCCGATGGTGGCGCATTCGGCGGGTCTGGCGCAGAGCTACGCCAAGGGCGATGTCGAGGCGATGTGGCGTGCCCGCGACGCGCAGGTGCCGATGGGGCACATGGGCGACGCCTGGGACGTTGCCAACGCCGCGCTGTTCCTCGCCTCGGACGAATCGAAATATGTCACCGGCATCGAGCTCGTGGTCGATGGTGGCATCACCTCTAAATCGGGCGCCTGAGAAGGCTAAGCCTCGACGCTGAGCTCGGCGCGGTCGAGCTCTTCCTCGACCAGATGGAACGCGTCGTCGCCGATGGTCTCGGTGCGGCGCAGGCCGAGCAGCGCCTGACGTCCTGCCGCGATGGCGCGGCGGCGCAGCGGATCGGCCGGCAACTCCCGAGAGGTCAGGCCACCAGCCGGATCATTTTCCGCGCGCAGCAGCACGGCGCGGTATTCGAGCCGGAGTATCTCGGCCTCCTCCGATGGGTCCGCGTCGATCGCGTCGAGCGCGGCGCGAAATGCCACGCTGCGAGCATGGGCAGCCTCGCGTCCGACCGGATCGTCGTCGGCGAAATTCAGCGCCAGGATCAACGGCCGCAAGGTCAGGCCCTGGATCACCAGCGAGCCGAGCACCACGGCGAATGCCGTCAGCAGAATCAGGTCGCGATAGGGAAACCATTCAGGCAGCGCAAACGCCGCCGCGAGTGTGACGATGCCGCGCATGCCGCACCAGGACACGATGAAGCCGCGCTTCAAGGTCGGCACCGCGTCGACCACATGGGCGGGCAGCCAGTCGCGCGCCTTCAGCGTGCGCAACAGGACGCCGTAAGGCATCACCCAGAGGATGCGGGCGAGGATCACGACGGCGAGGATCGCGGCGGCAAAGCTGCAATATTTCCACCGCACCTCGGCGTCGAGCTCGGACCAGATCGGGCGCAATTGCAGGCCGATCAGCATGAAGGCCAGCACGTTGAGCACGAAGACGACGGTTTCCCACACCGCATAGGACGACACACGCAGCCGCGCCGAAGTGCGGGCCGGCGCGGTGCGGGCGATGGTGATCGCATAGGCGATGATGGTGAGGATGCCGGACAGCCCGAGATGCTCGGCGACGATCCACACCATGAAGGTGCCGCCGAATTGCGTGATGATCGCGCTCGGCGCCTCGGTGATGCGGCGGGTGATCATCATCCAGACCCGCGCGAACAGATAGCCGGCGGCGAGGCTGCCGACCAGCGCGACCGCGATGGAGGGTACGAACTCGCGGATCTTCATGTGCTCGGCGGCGACGAGGCCGACCGCGACGCGATAGATCAGGAGCGAGGTGGCATCGTTGAGCAGGCTCTCGCCCTCGAGGATCTTCTGGATCCGGTAGGGCAGGCTGACCTGGCGCAGGATCGCGGTGGCGGCGGCTGCGTCCGGTGGCGCCACGATGGCACCGAGCGCAATCGCAACCGGCCAGGGCATGTCCGGGCGCAGCCACCGCGCGACCACGGCGACTGCCACTGTTGTGACGCCGACCGCGACCACCACCAGCGTCGAGACCGGCAGCCAGTTGTTGCGGAGATCGCGCAGCGAGGTGTCGAAGGCGGCATCGAGCAGCACGGGTGCCACGAACAGCGCCAGCGCCAGTTTCGGTTCCAGTGCCCAGGTCGGGGCCCACGGCAGCAGGGTCAGCAGCACGCCACCGAGCGCAAGGAAGGTCGGATAGGGCACCTTGATCCGCCGCGCCAGCGCCGACAGCGCCACCGCTGCGAGCAACAGGCCGATGATCCATTCGAATGTGAGCAAGGTGAACCCCCAAAAGTGCGGCTACAAGTGCGGCGCCAAGTGCAGCCGATCGTCGCAATTGACGTATAATCCAGCGTGTGGTTTTGCGCCAAATCGCACTGCCGGAAATCGGAGTCGGCGCTTCAGGCGCAAGTGAGGGATGTCTTGTCGGTGAGTGGAATGCGACGCAACTCTGCCAATCTGACCTTCAATCCGGCCTTCAATCTGATCCCGGCATTGCTGTGCGTTTGCCTGTCGGTCGCGCTGCCATCAGGCCGTGCGCGTGCGGCGAGCAGCGAGCCCGGCAAGGACGTGCAGGCCGATGCAGGGCCCTGCATGGCCGCGGCGGCGGCAGCCGACGACGACAAGACCATCGAGGTCTGCGGCGCGCTGATCGACAATGAGAAGGCGGCAAGGCCGGATCGCATCAAGGCCCTGACGGTGCGTGCGGGCGCGTATGACCGCAAGCAGATGATCGACCGCGCGATCGCCGACTACGACACCGTGCTCAAGCTCGATCCGTCGCTTGCCGATGTACACAATGCGCGCGGCGAGCTGTGGCGCCGCAAGGGCGACCGGCCGAAGGCGATCATGGATTTCGGCGCCGCCGTCAAGCTCAACCCCGATCACGCCGCCGCCAAGGCCAACTACAAATCGCTGTCGCTGGAACTGGAGCGGATCGGCGCCTTGATGGCGGTCGCCGGCAAGCCGAGCTTCGATTGCCGCAAGGCGCGCCGGCCGGTGGAGAAGGCGATCTGTGCCGATCCCGCGCTTGCCGATCTCGATCGCGAGATCGGCGCATCGACCTTTCGAACCGTCCGCGAGGCAAAGGACCCGCGCCAGGCGCGCGAGCTCCGGCACGCGCAGGATGACTTCATCGCTCGCCGCAATGCCGAATTCGGCAAGCCGGGTTACGACCTGCAAAAGGCGATGCGCGAGCGGCTGCAGCGGATCAACGGGGCCGACGGCTACTAGGGCTTCGTTCCGATTGAATCGGAACGAAGCTCTAGATTCTTGTTTTGACCCGTTTTCTTCGCGCGAGCCGGTACCCGCTTCGCTCAAAAACGCCATGGGTCGACCCGGCCGAAGGTCGCGGTCATTTCGGCTTGAAACGCGGCCGCTTCCCGTGACAATGGTCGGCAAATGACGCGCGACCGCGCGAGGGAGAAACGCGATGAACATCCAGCAGGGCCGGTATCATGAGGTGCATGCCCGCTCGCTTCGGGACCCCGAGGGGTTTTGGGCCGAGGCGGCGCGCGAGATCGACTGGATCGAGCCGGCCAAGAAGATTTTCGATCCTGCGACGGGCGCCTATGGACGCTGGTTCACCGGCGCCGTGGTCAACACCTGCTACAACGCGCTCGATCGCCATGTCGCCGGCGGCCGCGCCGACCAGGTCGCGCTGATCCACGATTCCCCGCTCAGCAACACGATCACCAAATTCACCTATTCCGAGCTGCTGAAGGAAGTGCAGGCGCTCGCCGCGATCATGCAGGATTACGGCGTCACCAAGGGCGATCGCGTCATCCTTTATATGCCGATGGTGCCGGAAGCCGTGGTCGCGATGCTCGCCTGCGCGCGGATCGGCGCGGTGCACAGCGTGGTGTTCGGCGGCTTCGCGGCCAAGGAGCTCGCGACCCGCATCGACGACGCCAAGCCGAAGCTGATCTTCTCGGCGAGCTGCGGCCTCGAGCCCGGCCGCATCGTGCAGTACAAGCCGCTGCTCGATGAAGCGATCCGCCTCGCCGGCACCAAGCCCGAGACCTGCATCATCCTGCAGCGGCCGCAGCATGGTTGCGAGCTCACCACTGGCCGCGATCATGACTGGGCGACGCTGCGGCGTGCCGCGCTCGACGCCGGCAAGGCCGCGCCCTGCGTGCCGGTCGCCGCCACCGATCCGCTCTACATCCTCTACACCTCGGGCACGACCGGAATTCCGAAGGGCGTGGTGCGCGACAATGGCGGCCATCTCGTCGCGCTGAAATGGTCGATGGAAAATCTCTACGGCGTGAAGCCCGGCGAGATCTGGTGGTGCGGCTCCGACATCGGCTGGGTGGTCGGCCACTCCTACATCGTCTACGGCCCGCTGATCCACGGCGCGACCTCGATCATGTATGAGGGCAAGCCGGTCGGCACGCCGGATGCCGGCGCGTTCTGGCGCGTGATCTCGGAGCACAAGGCGGTCGCATTCTTCACCGCGCCGACCGCGTTCCGCGCCATCAAGAAGGAAGACCCGGAAGGCAAGCTGCTCCGGAGTTACGACCTCTCGTGCTTCCGCACCCTGTTTCTCGCCGGCGAGCGCGCCGATCCGCCGACGGTGGAGTGGGCCGAGCAGCAGCTCAAGGTGCCGGTCATCGATCACTGGTGGCAGACCGAGACCGGCTGGTGCATCGCCGGCAATCCGGTGGGCTTGGGCATGCTGCCGGTCAAGCATGGTTCGCCGACGGTGCCGATGCCGGGCTATCAGGTCGACATCGTCGACGAGGCGGCCAAGCCGGTCCCCGCAGGCACGATGGGCTCGATCGTGATCAAGCTGCCGATGCCGCCGGCCTGCCTGCCGACGCTGTGGCAGCAGGACGATCGCTTCCGCGACGCCTATCTCTCGGAATTCCCCGGCTACTACAAGACCTCGGACGCCGGCTACAAGGATGAGGACGGCTATGTCTGGGTGATGGGCCGCACCGACGACATCATCAATGTCGCCGGCCACCGGCTCTCCACCGGCGGCATGGAGGAGATCCTGGCCTCGCATCCCGACGTCGCCGAATGCGCCGTGCTCGGGGTCAAGGATGCGATCAAGGGCGAGGTGCCCTGCGGCTTCCTGGTGTTGAAGGCCGGCGTCACCAAGGCGCCGGATCAGGTCGAGAAGGAGGTCGTGGCGCTGGTGCGCGAGAAGCTCGGGCCGGTCGCCGCATTCAAGCTCGCGATCACGGTGGCGCGGCTGCCGAAGACCCGCTCGGGCAAGATCCTGCGCGGCACCATCAAGAAGATCGCCGACGGCGAGCCCTGGACCATGCCGGCGACGATCGAGGACCCGAAAGTGCTCGACGAAATCGGCGAGGCGCTGAAGGGGAAAGCGTAGCGCGTCGTTTTGGTTTGCTCTGCGCGCTTCCGGATAGACCGCCTGTGCGGCTACCCCTCTCCCTAACCCTCCCCCGCAAGGGGGGAGGGAACCCCTCCGCCGTTGCCTCCCTCACGTAAGATGAGTTGAGGGGCGTGCGGTTGATGTTGCGCTCCGTGAGGTGGGCACGCGGGTCAGGCTCCCTCCCCCCTTGCGGGGGAGGGTTGGGGAGAGGGGTGGCCCCGGGCGAGATGATCGATCAGGGCGCGAACCGGCAATCGGCCCGCTCACCTGCGAAACGCATCCGGAAGCAAAATGGCCTTGATTTTGATGGATTACCGGGGCATCCCGGCCTTCCAACAGGCCACCAGATACGGACCCACGGATGCGATCCATTTCCGCACGCGCGCCCCTTGCATTGCTGCTTGCACTGCCGCTCCTGGCCGGCTGCCTCGAACGCGGGCGGTCACCGATCGCCGAGAGCATGGGCGATGACAATCAGTATTGTCAGGCCAGGGCTGCGGTCGGCTCGCCGGAATATGTCGCCTGCCGCAAGGATCGCGACGTGCAGCGCCAGAATGCCGAAGTCCGCTCCGACCGGCGGCAGCGCGATCTCGGCGAATACATGATGAACCATCCGGACGTGCACTAGTGTGCTGAATGCGAAGTTCGTGCGATTTCGCGGCAGCCGCTTTCACGAGCTTCGCATTCATAAAGCACACTAGAATCATAAGTTTGCTAGTGTCCTTATCGAATCCGAAGTTCGTTCCGAAAGTGCGGCAAATGATGCGAACTTCGGATTCGGGACACTAGGTGCCGTGGTTATTGCCCGGCCGATAGGGTACGCGTGACCGCCGCCGAGCCCAATTCCTGCAAGGTATCGGCTCGCCGCATACGAAAATGAGCCCCTGTTTTGGATGAGACCTGATCCTGTGCTTGTTGAAGGCGAGCTCGCGTTGAAACGTGACAGGATCGGAGAGCTCGACGGGCTGCGCGCGATCGCGCTGTTGATCGTCGTCGTCTGGCACTATTTCGGCACGCCGGACGGGCCGGAAGGCTGGCCGTGGAAGCTGCTGCATGTCGGCCGCTTCGGCGTCGATCTCTTCTTCATTCTGTCCGGCTATCTCATCACGGATATTCTGCTGCGACACCGCGCGGCCGAGCGATATTACTCGGCCTTCTACGGCAGGCGTGCGTTTCGCATCTGGCCGCTCTACTATTTGATGTGCGGTGTCGCCCTGATCGGCTGGTATTTTTCGCTAAGCCCGCACTTGTTCGATACCAGGGGCGTTCCCGGCTGGCTGTATCTCTTCGGCTTGCAGAATTTCGGAATGGCCAAGGCCCAGACCGATGGCGCTTACTGGCTGGCCGTCACCTGGTCGCTCGCGATCGAAGAGCAATTCTATCTGCTGTTTCCGCTGCTGGTCCGGAACATTCCGCCCGAGCGGCTATTCGCGATCCTGCTCGTGCCAATCCTGATCTGCCCGATCGGGCGCCTGATCGATAGCCCGCTGCCGGACCTTTACGGCTGGTATGTGCTCCCGCAATTCAGGTTCGATTCGCTGGCGATCGGGGCGCTGATCGCCTGGTGGCGTCTCTATCGCAAGCCGGATGCCGAGGTCTCCAGACGCGTCGCAGACATCCTGAAATGGTCTAGTCTTTCGCTTCCCCTGCTGTGGCTGTTCGGATGGAAGCGCTGGTCGGTGGCGTTGTCACACACCCAGGTCGAGATCTTCTTCGGCTCGCTGCTGTTCGTCGTCCTGGACAATCGCGGCTCGCCAAAACTCGCGCTGCTGCGCAGCTCGGTCGCGAACTTCTTCGCCAAGACGTCCTACGCGGCGTATCTCACCCACCATGTCATCGCGTACCTGCTGTTCGCCGTGCTCCATCAACCGAGGACGGTCGCGAGCCTCGCCGGCGTCTCGCTGACCTTCGGCGCGCTCGCGTTGACGTTCGGGCTGTGCGCCCTGAGCTATCGATATTTCGAACGCCCGCTGCTCGACTTCGCCCACCGGCGCTTCACGTTCGGGTAAGCGAAAGCGGCTACTGGCGCGCCGCCCGCGGAATCAAGACTATCCGTGCTCCCAAACAAAAACGCGGCGGGTTGTCCCGCCGCGTTCTGTATTCCGGTCTTCGCGTTGCTTAGGCCGCGCTTACTCTTCCTCGTCGTCGTGCTTCTTGCCGCCGATCGTCTTCAGCTTGGCGAACACGGCATCGACGTTGAGATCGTCGTGCTTCTCGATCGGCTGATCGTCCTCGTCCTTGCGCGTGGTCTCGGAGGCCGGCAGCAGCGTGGCGCCGCCGTAGACCGTCGTGGTTGGCTTCTCCTTGGCGGCGCGCTGTACCTCGAAATCGAGCTCGATCTGCGAGCACAGGCCGAGCGTCACCGGGTCCATCGGGGTCAGGGTCGAGGCATTCCAGTGGGTGCGGTCGCGCACGCTCGCGATCGTGGTCTTGGTGGTGCCGACCAGGCGCATGATCTGGGCGTCCTTCAGCTCCGGATGGTTGCGTACCAGCCAGAGGATCGCGCTCGGCCGCTCATGGCGGCGCGACACCGGGGTGTAGCGCGGGCCCTTCTTCTTGGCGGCGGTGGGCAGCACCACCTTGCTCTCCTGGAGCCTGAGGCGGTAGTTCTGGTCGCGCTCGCCGCGCTCGATCTCCTCGCGGGTCAGCTGGCCGTTGGAAATCGGGTCCATGCCCTTGATGCCCTGGGCGGCGTCGCCGTCGGCGATGGCGCGGACCTCGAGGGGGTGCATTTTGGTAAAATCGGCCACCTGATCGAAGGTCAGGGCGGTATTATCGACCAACCACACGGCAGTCGCCTTCGGCATCAGCGGTGCGTTGCTCATGGCAAATCTCCTTTGTGCTTCGCCCACCTCTGTCGAGGCGAAGCTGGTAGTCATCGGCGATGACGGGAATTATGGGGCCTATATAAGCCCTCAGGGGGGAATGGCGCAATGGGCCAGCAAAATCGCCTTGACAGCGCCCGAAAGCAGTCCCAAGTCCTTACCTTAACTGGCCGTTCCCCGCCCGCCGGCGAGGGGTGATTCGGTCCCGAGATTGCCCCGAGACAGCCTGATGTCAGCGAAAAAACCCGATCTTAGAATCGTGCTTTGTTCCCCCCGCGGCTTTTGCGCCGGGGTGGTCCGCGCCATCGACACGGTCGAACGCGCGCTCACCATTTATGGTGCCCCGGTCTATGTCCGGCACGAAATCGTCCATAACAAGTACGTGGTGGACAGCCTGAAGACCAAAGGCGCCATTTTCGTCGAGGAATTGGCCGAAATCCCCGACGATACCAACGCGCCGGTGGTGTTTTCGGCCCACGGTGTTCCGAAATCGGTTCCCGCCGAGGCGAAATCCCGCAATTTCTTCTCGCTGGATGCGACCTGCCCGCTGGTGACCAAGGTCCACCGCGAGGCGGCGATCCATTTCAAGCGCGGCCGCGAGATCCTCCTGATCGGGCACTCCCATCACCCCGAGGTCGTCGGCACCCTGGGCCAGCTGCCGGAAGGCGCCGTGACCCTGATCGAGACGGCCGAGGATGCCAAAACCTTCGTCCCGAAGGATCCCGACAACCTCGCCTTTGTGACCCAGACCACGCTGTCGATCGACGACACCGCGGAGATCGTGGCGCTGCTCAAGCAGCGCTTCCCGAACGTCAACGGCCCGCACAAGGAAGACATCTGCTACGCCACCACCAACCGCCAGCTGGCGGTGAAGAAGGTGGCGCCGGTGGTCGATGCCCTGATCGTGGTCGGCGCGCCGAACTCGTCGAACTCGCAGCGCCTGCGCGAGGTCGCCGAGCGCGAGGGGTGCCCCATCGCGATTCTTGCCCAACGGGCCAGCGACATCGACTGGGATCGCTTCGAAGGCATCACGAGCCTCGGCATCACGGCGGGCGCTTCTGCCCCAGAAGTGATCGTCGAGGAGATCATGGGCGCCTTCGCCGAGCGTTACGAACTGCACGTGGAAACGGTCTCGGCCGCGGAAGAGAACGAGTTCTTCCCGCTTCCGCGTTCGCTGCGGCCTGACGCTGCCGCGGCGGAATAGACCATATGGCGGTCTACACCGACGTTGCCGCCGAAGACCTCGCGGAATTCCTCAAAAGCTACGACATCGGCGAATTGCTCTCCTACAAGGGCATCGCCGAGGGCGTCGAGAATTCGAACTTCCTGCTGCACACCAGCCAGGGCGCCTACATCCTCACGCTCTATGAAAAGCGCGTGGCGGAAGACGATCTGCCGTATTTCCTGTCGCTGATGGCGCATCTCGCCGAGCGCGGCGTGTCGTGCCCGCAGCCGGCGCGGAACCGCAAGGGCGAGGTCACCAGCCGGCTCGCCGGCCGGCCCGCGGCGATCATCAACTTCCTCGAGGGCGTCTGGCCGCGGCGGCCGAACGTGGCGCACTGCGCGGGTGTCGGCGAGGCGCTGGCGAAAATGCATCTCGCGGGTGCCGACTTTCCGCTGGTCCGCAAGAACCCGCTGTCGGTCTCCGGCTGGCGTCCGCTGTTTGCTCTCGCCGCCGCGCGAGCCGACAGCGTGCAGGCCGGATTGCACGACTTCATCGCGCGCGAGCTCGATCATCTCGAGGCCTCGTGGCCGTCGGATCTGCCGGTCGGCGTGATCCATGCCGACCTGTTTCCCGACAACGTCTTCTTTCTCGGCGACAGACTGTCGGGCCTGATCGACTTCCCGTTCGCCTGCAACGACATCCTGGCCTATGATGTCGCGATCTGCCTCAACGCCTGGTGCTTCGAGCCGGATCATTCCTTTAACGTCACCAAGGCGCGCGCGCTGCTCAAGGCCTATGGGCGCGAGCGGCCGTTGTCGGCGGCGGAAGAGGCCGCGCTGCCGCTGCTCGCGCGGGGCGCGTCGATGCGCTTCCTGCTGACGCGCCTGGTCGATTTCCTCAACGTGCCGGAAGGCGCGCTGGTGCAGCCGAAGGATCCGCTGGAATACGTCCGCAAGCTGCGCTTCCAGCAGAATGTCGCTAGCCTCAACGACTACGGCATCACGCCGGCAGGATGCGCGGCGTGAGCGACAAGCCGCATGTGATCGTCTTCACCGATGGTGCCTGCTCCGGAAATCCGGGACCGGGCGGCTGGGGCGCGATCCTGAGATTCGGCGACGTCGAGAAGGAATTGAAGGGCGGCGAGGGGCACACCACCAACAACCGCATGGAGCTGATGGCGGCGATCTCGGCGCTGGAAGCCCTGAAGAAGCCCTGCGTGGTCGACCTCACCACCGACAGCCAGTACGTCCGCCAGGGCATCACCGGCTGGATCCATGGCTGGAAGCGCAACGGCTGGCGCACCGCCGACAAGAAGCCGGTCAAGAATGTCGAGCTGTGGCAGCGCCTCGACGCCGCGCTGAAGCCGCATGAGGTGCGCTGGCACTGGATCAAGGGCCATGCCGGCCACGCCGAGAACGAACGTGCCGATGAGCTGGCGCGCGAAGGCGTCGCGATGGCGAGGTTGA
>NZ_VKHP01000161.1 GCF_010811875.1 Bradyrhizobium uaiense | reverse complement strand
GCCGCGGTTGACCTGCGTAACGCTGGAGGCGGCTTCCTGGGTGCCTTGGGCGACATTCTGCACGCTGCGTGCAATCTCCTGCGTGGCCGCGCTCTGCTGCTCGACCGAGCTTGCAATGTTGGTCGCGATCCCTGAGATCTGCCCGATCGTGCAGCCGATCTCCTTGATCGCGGCAACCGATTCCTGCGTCGCGGCCTGCATGCCCGAAATGTGGGTGGAGATCTCGTCGGTGGCTCGCGCGGTCTGGCTCGCCAGCGACTTCACCTCGGAGGCAACCACCGCGAAGCCGCGGCCCGCGTCGCCCGCACGTGCAGCCTCGATGGTGGCGTTCAGCGCCAACAGATTGGTCTGCTCGGCGATCGCCGTGATCAGCTTGACCACATCGCCGATTTCCTGCGCGGCACGCGAGAGCTTGCCAATCCGCGCATCGGTCTGCTCGGCTTGACGCACGGCGGAATCGGCGATCTGACTGGATTCCTTGGCGCGGCGGCCGATCTCGTCGACCGACGCCGACAGCTCCTCGGTCGCGGAGGCCACCGACTGCATGTTGCTGGAGGCCTCCTCGGAGGCGCCGGCGACCTGGCTCGACAGGTTCTGCGTGGTCTCCGCGGTCCGGGTCAGCGTCCCCGCCGCCGATTCGAGCTGCACGGCGGAGGCCGACACGTTGGAGACGATCGAGCCGACAGCGGATTCGAATTCGTCGGCAAAACGAATGAGCTCCGCGCGCCGCGCGGTCGCGCTCGCCTTGTTCTGCGCTTCCTGGGTCGCGGCGTCGCGCTCGGCCTTAGCGATCGCCTGGACCTTGAACTCCTCGACGGCGCCGGCCATCTCGCCGAGCTCGTCGCGGCGACCGAGGCCGGGCAGCACGACATCGAAATTGCCCGCGGCGAGTTCGCGCATCGCCGCACACATCGCCGCGATCGGCCGCGAAATGCCCTTGCCGAGCAGGAACGCCCAAACCAGCCCGAGCACGAAGCTGCCGGCGGCGAGCATCAGGATCAGCTGCTCGGTCTCGCCGATCATGGAGTGCGATTCGTTCTCGAGCCGCTTCTGGTCGGCGAGCAGATCGGACTTCATCGCCGCCGCGCCCTGGCTGATGGCGGCCGCGGATTCGGTCATCTCGACGGTCAGTTCGTCGATCGACTTGGCATTCGCGATCAGCTTGGCGAGCGCCTCGCGATACTCTTCGAGCAGCGCGGTGATGTCCTTCACGCTCTGGGTAATCCGCTCGTCCTTGGACGTGATGCCTTTCACCAGATTGTCGGCGAATTTCAGCCGGGCGAGCGCACTGGAGGCGACGGTCTTGTCACCGTTGACGACGAAGCCGTTGACCGCCCCGGTGATCGACAGCAGCTGGTCGGCCACCTTCTTGGCGCCGAACTGGATCGTCTGCAGCTCGGAATCATCGGCGTTGCTCGGGAGATCGTCGAGCTTGTAGCGCATCGCGGTCGCGCTGCGGGTGAGCTTGTTCTGCGCGATCTGCGCGCTGTCGTCCTTGATGCGGACGATCTCGGCAAAGATCTTGGTGAAGGCGCGGAATTCGCGCTCCAGCTTGGTGACCTGCTCGAGCCGGGCCGGATTGGTGGTGCCCTTCATCGACGCCACGATGGCGTCCTTCAGGCTGGCCTCGGCGGCGAGCGCGGCCTTGGCGTCGTCCTCCTTGCCGGTCGCGACGTAGTAGCGCGCCAGCGAACGGTAGGAGATCATTTCGCGGTCGATGTTGCGGGCGAGATCGGCTTCCGCGACGCTCTGGCGGTAGGAGCCGACACCGGCGGAGACCCGCTCGAAGCCCATATAGGCAAAGCCCATGGTGGCCGCCGACAGCGCCAGCGTGACGGCAAAGCCGAGCATGATCTTGGCTTGAAATCTGAGGGTTGGGAACCTGATCGAGAGCGATCGCTTCAGTCCCGGCATTCCAACCCCCGTCTTCATTCTGAAAACCACGCGGGGTCCGGCAGCAACCCGCCCCAGCCCCGGAGGGCAAAACTAAGGCAGAATCAATAAGGCCCGGTAAATGGGCAGCGGTCATTCGGTTCGGCGCGGTACTACCTTGGTCGGGCCAGGGGGGTGGGCAAGGTGATTGACGCGCGGGGCCGGCCCGATACTTTAGAACCGATCAAACCTGTCCCTGCCCGGGCCGGGAGAACACATCGGGAGGTGTCCCATGTCATCGCGTCGACCGGCGCCGTTGGCGCTCGCGGCGAGCGTAGCTGCCGGCGACGTCGCACGGCCAATGACATTCCCCCTCACGACCTAGAATATAAAGACGGACTGGCCGCGAACCATCGCGGCATGGCCCGGACGCCCTTACGACCCGCGCGAGCCCAGCCGGCCGCGCCAAGAAAAGCAAAAAATTCTGGTCAGGGAGAACGCCTTTGGCGAACGAGAACGGCAGCGCCACCGACAGCATTGTCGTGGTGCAGGCAAAGACCGACGGACCGCGGGAGGCGGCGGACGAGATCGCGCGCCAATTGGCGGCGGCTGATCTCGCCATGCTCGTGGTTTTCGTGTCGCCGTTCTATGATCCGAAGCAATTCATTGCCGAGCTGTCGCGGCAGCTGCCCGACGTTCCGATCTTCGGCTGCACCACGGCCGGCGAATTGTCGCCTGGCGGCTGGGACGAGGACAGTGTCGTCGCGATGGGCTTCAACGGGGCCGATTTCGTCATTGCGGCGCGGCCGCTGTTCGATCTCGCGACATTCCGGGTCGATCATGGCCGCTCGATCTGTACCGAATTGCAGAACGAGTTCGCGCTGCGCACCGAACATTGCGATCATACCGACGATTCCTTCGGGCTGCTCTTCATCGACGGCATGTGCCAGCGTGAGGAAACGATCATGTCGGCGATCTACGCTTCGCTCGGCGACATCCCGGTGGTCGGCGGCTCCGCCGGCGACGGCCTGCGCTTCGAGAAGTCCTGGGTCTTCCATGGCGGCGAGGCCTTCACCGACGCCGCCGTCCTGATCCTGATCCGGACCCGGCTGCCGTTCCGCCTGTTCAAGTGCGACCATTTCGAGCCGACCTCGACCAAGATGGTGGTGACCGAGGCTGATATCGAGCATCGCATCGTCAAGGAATTGAACGCCGAGCCGGCCGCACTGGAATATTCCCGTGCCGTCGGCCTCAGCGACAGCAAGCTCGAATTGTTCTCCTTCGCCGCGCATCCGGTCCTGGTCCGCGTCGGCGGCGCCTATTACGCGCGGTCGATCCAGCGCACCAACCCCGACGGATCGCTGCAATTCTTCTGCGCGATCGATGAGGGAATGGTGCTGACGGTGGCGCGCGAGCGCGACCCGATCGACGTGACGAGCCGCATGCTCAAGGAGCTGACCGAGGATCTCGGCGAGGTCTCGATGTTCATCGGCTTCGAATGCGTGCTGCGCCGGCTCGATGTCGAGCAGCGCCAGCTGTCGCGGGAGATGTCGGAGCTCTATCGCAGCAACAAAGTGATTGGCTTTCAGACCTATGGCGAGCAGTATCGCTCCATGCATGTCAACCAGACGCTGACCGGCATCGCCATCGGCAAGCGGGCACTCGCGCCGCAATGACCGACACCAAAACCACGCGCATTGCGGCCCTCGAACGCGAAGCCGAGAAGCTGCGCAAAATCAACGCCGCGCTGATGTCGCGCGTCGAACGTTCGACCGACCAGCAACTCAACGCCTTCTCGCTGTTCGAGACCGCCATTGCACTGGATCAGCAGGTCCGCGACCGCACCCAGCAGCTCAAGCAGGCGCTGCAATCGCTGGAGAAGACCAACGGACGCCTGCTGCAGGCCAAGCAGCAGGCCGAGGCGGCAAGCTCGCTGAAATCATCGGTGCTGGTTTCGGTGACGCACGACCTGCTGCAGCCGCTGAATGCGGCGCGGCTGACGCTGTCCGCACTGACCGAAATGGCGACCGAGCCAAAGAGCGTCGCGCTGACCGACCAGGTCGACCGTTCGCTGGCGACACTCGAAGACATGTTGCGGACGCTGCTCGACATCTCGAAGCTCGATGCGGGTGTGCTGCGGCCCGAATTCGGCCCGGTCGCGATCGCCTCGCTGTTCGAGGCGCTGGAGCAGGAATTTGTCGCGACCGCGGCCAAGCGCAACCTCGGCTTCCGGATCATGCCGTCGTCTGCCGTGGTCCGCTCCGATCCGCTGATGCTGCGCCGGATCCTGCAGAACCTCGTCGCCAATGCGCTGCGCTACACCCAGCGCGGCACCGTGCTGATGGGATGCCGCCTCAAGGGCGACGACATCTGTATCGAGGTGCACGACACCGGGCCGGGCATTCCGGAAGCCCAGCGCGAAGCCATCTTCGTCGAGTTTCAACGCGGCGAGACCAGCGCCGGCGACAAGGCGGGCATCGGGCTCGGCCTGTCGATCGTGCGCCGGTTTGCCGACCTGCTCGGCCACAACATCAGGCTGAATTCGCGTGCCGGAAAAGGCTCGGTGTTCTCGGTCACGGTGCCCCGCACGCTCGATCCGGTTGCGATCCCGGTGCGCGAACAGGCCAGCGTCGACTATCGCTATGGCGGCATGGAAGGCGCCAAGATCCTGCTGATCGAGAACGACCTGTCGAGCGCCGAGGGTCTCGCCCATCTGCTGGAGAAATGGGGTTGCGACGTCGCGGTGACGATCTCCAAGACCGAGGCGCTCGAACGCATCCACGCGCTCGACGGCATTCCCGACGCCATCATCGCCGACCTGCACCTCGACAATGGCGAGACCGGAATCCAGGCCGTCGATGTGATCCGCGGCGAAATCAACGCCAAGGTTCCGGCGATCATCGTGACCGCCGACTACTCGGCCAAGGCCGCCTCCGACGTTTCGGCCTTCGGCCATGAACTTCTGAAGAAACCGATCAAGCCGGCCGAGATGCGCTCGCTGCTGTCGTTCCTGCTGGCGGCGGAGCAGTCGGGGGCGCGATTATGAATCAGCGTTGTGCGGCGAGGCCGTCACCGGCGCATGGTCGTGCTTGCCGAAATCGAGCTTCGACAGCGCGATGATCGCCTCGGTCCGGCTGCGCACGCCGAGCTTCCGCAGTATCTCGGAGACGTGCACCTTCACGGTGGTGACCGAGATATCGAGCTGATAGGCGATGTGCTTGTTCTGCAAACCACGGCAGATCATGTCGAGCACGCGAAGCTGCTGCGCGGTGAACTGACTGAGCTGCTGCACCAGCTCCTTGGTCTCGGCCTGGCCCTTCCGCGCCGCGGCCGTGTCGCGGAATCGCGTCGGCAGGCACACCGCGCCTTCGAGGATGCCGCGCAGCAGGCGCGCCAGCTCGACCTTCGGCGTCGATTTGGGGATGAAGCCGGAAATGCCGAGCGAGATCGCGCCGCCGATGATCCGGGAATCGTCATGCGCCGATACGATCACCAGCGCACTGCGCGGTGCGGCGGCGCGCACCCGGTAGGCACCGAGCAAGCCCGTGGTCCCCGGCATCGACAGATCGAGCAGGATCAAATCAAGCCCGTCGCGCGCGGCGATCACATCCAGCGCGCCGTCGATCGAGGTTGCCTGCAGCACCTCGGCATCGGGAAACTCGGCCCCGATGACGCCGATCAGGGCGGCACGGAACAGCGGGTGATCCTCGACGATCAGCAGTCGAGGCGCACCCGCCTGATCGAGCGGCGGCTCATCCGCCAGGGGCGCGGTCGTGGTCAATGCTGCGCCGTCCTCCCTGGGATCGCTGATGACAGCCATGATGTGCACGACGTTATCTCAAAGCCGACCGGGAGCCTATAGGTAGCACCCCGGATGCATTCGCCTTGCAACGCAGCAAAGCTAGGGCGCCTTCTCTGCCTTCGAGCCCGAGCTGGCTTCAAGGACCGGGAGCGGGATCTTGCCGAGCTCGATGATCGCCTTGTTGCGGCTGAACAGCTTCAGCTTGCGCAGGATCTCGGTGACATGCGCCTTGACAGTGGATTCCGCGAGCTTGAGCTCGGCGGCGATCTCGCGGTTCTGCAGCCCGCGGATGATCAAGTGAAGCACGCGAATTTGCTGCGGCGTCAGCTTCTGAATCCGCTCGCGCAGCGTCCGCGCGGTCTCGGAATGATCCAGCGCGCCGACCGCGACGAAATCCCGCGGCGCCGAAACCGATCCGCTCAGCACCCGCGCGATCGCCTGCGACAGCTCGCCGAGCGAGGTCGATTTCGGCAGATAACCGACCGCGCCCATTTCCAGCGCCTCGCGGATGGTGTGCTTGTCTTCTTCACTGGAGACGATGGCGATCGGTAGCCGCGGATAGCGGTCCCTGATCTTCTGGAAGCCGGAGAAGCCGACCACGTCGGGCAGCAGCAGATCGAGCAGCGCCAGGTCGATATTCGGCTCGCTGGCAAGGATGCCAAGCGCCCCCTTGATCGAGGTGGCCTCATAGATCCGGGCATCAGGATGCGAGATGCGGATGGCGTTGCCAAGCGCCTCCCCGAACAGGGGGTGATCGTCGATGATCAGGAACCCCATCATGAGGACCCTCGCACTGCTCTTTGCTGGTAGCGGCAGCTAGTTCGACCCGCCGGTATCCTGCACACTCTGCAGATAGGCATATACGTTTCTGAGCTCGTCGTCGCTGAAGACATCCTTCCAGGCCGGCATGCCTTTGGCCGGCCGCCCGTCATGGACCGTCTTCCAGAATGTCGATTCCATGTCGTCAGCATAGCGCTTCTTGAGCAGCCGGAGGTCGATCTTTCGCTCGGCCTGCACCGCGTCCGGACCGTGGCAATGGGCGCAGGTGCCGTTGAACACCTCGCGACCCGCGTTGGCGTCCCCGGCAGCCGCGGCGGTCTGCACCGGCTTCTCGGCCGCCGTCGCCTGCCCGACCGTGACCGGCTCGCTCGCCCCGACGGACGACGTCGTCGCCGGGACCATTTGGCCGAACTTCACCGGAGCGCCGTTCGGCACGCCATATTTGGCAAACAGGGCCGAAATCTCCGGCTGCAGCGACGGCAGCACGCCGTCGACCTCATCGCGCAGCGCGCCGGACGGCTTGGCGAAGCCGATCGCGGTGGCCCAGAGCAGGCCGTCGCCCTCGGTCGACACGATCTGGTACTTGTCGCCGTAGCTGGTCTTGTTGAGCCAACCCGCCACCGGCGCCCAGATGAACGCGATATCGACTTTGCCCTGTTCGAGGGCCGTCATGCCCTCCTCCGGGCTGAGCACGGTGACCTTCTGGATATCGTCGCGCATCGCCAGCAGGTTCTGCGGCGTCGATTGATATTGCACCGCAACCCGCAATCCCCTGAGGTCGTCGACGCCGGCAAGCTTGCGATCTTTGGCGCCGACCAGCGCGTAGCCTTCATGAGCGATCGGCTTCGAGAAGATCACCGCCGGCCCCATGAAATCCTCGATCAAGGGCAGGCCGACCATGGCGTCGCACTGCTTGCTGAGCAGCGTCTCCCGCACGGTGCGTTTGCCGAAATAGGACTTGTACCAATTATAGCTCACCGTGCGGCCGAGCTTTTGCGCCACCGCCTGGCCGATCTCGAGATAGAGGCCGGGCTTACCCGGTTCGTCGCTCGAGAACGGCAGGTTGGTCGGATCGGCGCAGAGCCGCAGCGGCGGCTTGGCCTCCTCCGCGCCGGCCGGGAAGGCCGGCGCGAGCAGTGTGGCGGAGAGCAGCACGGTCCGGATCGCCTTTCCCAACTGTACGCTACGCGTTGAGCTCGGCACTTCATTCCACTTGATGCGGGACACGGACAATGCTGCCTCCTCGTGACGGTGGTTACTGCAGGGCGAACACGAACAGCGAGCCGCCTTCCGGCGCCGCGGCGACCATCTTCTTGCCGATGTCACCGAGGAAGGCCGGCAGCGCCGCGGTGCGTCCGACCACGATCGCGACATACTGCTTGCCGTCGACCGAATAGGTCACCGGACCGGCGCCGATACCGCTGCCGAGGTTCTTGCTCCACAACACCTTGCCGTTCTTGGCATCGATGGCGCGGAAGTCGCCGTGCAGATTGCCTGAAAACACCAGATTTCCGCCGGTCGTCAGCGTGCCGCCGTTGAAGGGCAGATCTTCCTTGATGCTCCATACCTTCTTGTTGGCCACGGGATCCCAGGCCACGAGCTCGCCGAGGAAGCCGCCGGGACCCGGCTTGGTGGGGAATTCGGCGCCGAGATAGAACACGCCGCGCTTGTAGTTCACGTCACTGACCGACCAATCCATGCAGACATTGTTGCTCGGGATGTAGACGAGGCCGGTCTGCGGGTTGAACGACATCGGCTGCCAGTTCTTGCCGCCGATCAGGTTCGGGCAGATGTCCTTGGCGGGGTGGCCGGGGCCCGGACGCTTGTCCGGATCCTCTTCCGCCCGCATCGTGTTGATGTCCCACTTCTTGGCCCAGTTGGCGAAGACGTACTTCTCGGCCGAGATCACCTTGCCGGTTTCGCGGTTGGCCACGAAGAAGAAGCCGTTGCGGTCCGCCTTCATCAGAACGGGTGTTTCGGCGCCCTTGATCTTCAGGTCGGCGAGCAGCAGCTCGTTGACGCCGTCATAGTCCCAGGCGTCGGCCGGCGTGCCCTGGATGTGCCACTTGATCTTGCCGGTGTTGGGATCGATCGCCAGCGTCGAGGCCGTGTAGAGGTTGGTCAGCTTGCCGAAATTGCCGTCGCCGGTGGAGCGCACGCCGGTATTCCACGGTCCCGGATTGCTGGTACCCCAGTAGACCGTGTCGGATTTGGCGTCGTAGGAGCCGACCAGCCAGGCGGCGCCGCCGCCATGCAGCCCGGTGTCGCCCTTCCAGGTGTCGCTGCCGGGTTCACCCGGCGCCGGCACCGTGAAGGTCTGCCAGAGCAGCTTGCCGTCCTTGAGGTTGAAGGCCTGCAGCGAGCCGCGGACGCCGTATTCGCCGCCGCCAAAGCCGGTGATGACCTTGTCGCGGACGATGAGCGGCGGCGAGGTGATGACCGAGCCCTGCTTGTAGTCGACGACGGTCGAGGTCCAGAGCTCCTTGCCGGTCTCGGCATCGAGCGCGGTCAGCTTGCCGTCGAGCCGGCCGACGAAGATCTTGCCGTCGGCATAGGACACGCCGCGGTTATTGACGTCGCAGCAGGCATATTGAAGCACGTCATCCGGAATGTCGGGCTGCCAGGTCCATTTGCGTGCGCCGGTCGCGGCGTCGATCGCATAGACGTATTTCGGCCCCCACGAGGTCGACACGTACAGGTTCTTGCCGATCACGACCGGCGACGATTCGTTGGAGCGCAACGACGCAAGCGACAGCGAGTAGACGAGCTGAAGCTTGCCCGCATTCTCGGAATTGATCTGCTTCAAGGGGCTGAAGCGCGTATTGCCGTAATCGTGGCCGGCGATCGCCCATCCGTTCGGATCGGACGCCGCCTTCACGACGGAATCATTCGCTCTCGACGCACCAATGCCTGCCATGACCATGGCGACCAGCGACACGCCGGCAAAGAAAATCCCGCTCCTCAGCTTCATAGGCTTCCTCCAATATGGTTTCGTTGCCGCGATGGATGCATCGCGGGCGCGGATCGCTACCGAATTTCATGAACCAGCGATCTTCCGTCGCTGCATCGGCGATGAAAATGACAGCAACGCCTTTGCGTCGTTATAGGCGGAAGGTAGTAGCAATCGCGGCGGCGATTTCGGCGTGCCGCAAGCAGCATCGATCGGCCGAGAATCGCTTGCGCCGCAGCGCATTTTCGTCACGCCGGAGCACGCCGGCAGACGCTTGCAAATTGCCCATTGAACGGCTGCCTGCTAGGATCGCAGGTACAGCCCGGAGCCTTCCTGACAGGGCCGTAACTACGACTTTGATCGCGGTTACGTCCCCTATGAAGCGTGGTCTACTGGGCCCATAACGAAGCTATTGGGAGAAACGCGTGTCTACAGTCAAACTGACGGTAAACGGCAAGGCGGTCTCGGTCGACGTTGAGGACCGAACCCTCCTCGTGCACCTGTTGCGCGAAAACCTGAACCTCACCGGCACCCATGTCGGCTGCGATACCAGCCAGTGCGGCGCCTGCGTCGTCCATGTCGATGGACGGGCGGTCAAATCCTGCACCATGCTGGCCGGCCAGGCCGCTGGCTCCAACGTCACCACGATCGAGGGCCTCGCCAAGGGCGACGAGCTGCACCCGATGCAGGCGGCGTTCCGCGACAATCACGGCCTGCAGTGCGGCTATTGCACCCCCGGCATGATCATGTCCGCGGTCGATATCGTGCACCGCCATCATTCTCAAGGATCTGGCGGCAAGCTCGACGAGGAAACGGTTCGTCACGAGCTCGAAGGCAACATCTGCCGCTGCACCGGCTACCACAACATCGTCAAGGCGGTGCTCGACGCTGCCGGCCGCATGAAGGTCGCGCAGGCCGCCGAATAGCAGCTGGCGCAACGCATACGATCAAGCTCATCACCGCCGATCTCGATGGAAACGGCGGCAAATCGAATCTCCGGTCGGGAGGACTAGACCATGGGTGTTGAAGGAATTGGCGCACGCGTCGTGCGCAAGGAAGATCGCCGGTTCATCACCGGACAAGGACGTTACGTCGACGACGTTAAAATGGTCGGCATGAGCTACGCTCACTTCATCCGCAGCCCGCACGCACATGCCAAGGTCAAAGGCATCAACTCCACCGAGGCCATGAAGATGCCCGGTGTGATCGCGGTGCTGACCGGACAGCAGATCGTCGACGACAAGGTCGGCAATCTGATCTGCGGCTGGGCCATCACCTCGAAGGACGGTTCGCCGATGAAAATGGGCGCGTGGCCGGCGATGGCGCCGGAGACCGTGCGCTTCGTCGGACAGGCCGTCGCAGTCGTGATCGCGGAGACCAAGAACCAGGCCAAGGACGCGGCCGAAGCCGTCGTCGTCGACTACGAAGAGCTCCCCGCAGTGGCCGACGTCAGGGCAGCGATCAAGTCGGGCGCGCCGCAGCTGCATCCCGAAGCCCCCGGCAACATCGTCTATGATTGGCACATCGGCGACGAAGCCGCAGTCGGCGACGCCTTCAGCAAGGCGGCGAATGTGGTGACGCTCGAACTCACCAACAACCGCCTGGTGCCGAATGCGATGGAGCCGCGCGCAGCGGTCGCGCATTACGACCAGGCCGAAGAGCACTACACGCTCTACACGACGTCGCAGAACCCGCATGTCGCCCGCCTCGTGCTGTCGGCGTTCTACAACATCGCGCCCGAGCACAAGCTGCGCGTGATCGCGCCCGATGTCGGCGGCGGCTTCGGCTCCAAGATCTACATCTATCCGGAAGAGATGGTGGCGCTGTGGGCCTCCAAGAAGGTCAATCGTCCGGTGAAGTGGACCGGCGACCGTTCGGAAGCATTCCTCACCGACGCACATGGCCGCGACCATGTCTCGAAGGCGGAGATGGCGTTCGACAAGGACAACAAGATCCTTGGCCTCAGGGTGAAGACCCACGCCAATTTCGGCGCCTATATGTCGCTGTTCTCGTCGGCGGTCCCGACCTATCTCTACGCGACGCTGCTGTCGGGCCAGTACGTGATCCCGGCGATCTATGCCGAGGTGATCGGCGTCTACACCAACACCACGCCGGTCGACGCCTATCGCGGCGCAGGCCGCCCCGAGGCGAGCTATCTGCTCGAGCGGATGATGGAGACGGCGGCGCGGCAGCTGAAGGTCGATCCGACCGAGCTGCGCAAGAAGAACTTCATCAACCAGTTCCCGTATCAGACGCCTGTGATCATGGCGTATGACATCGGCGACTTCCACGCCTCGATCGACGCCGCGATGAAGGCGATCGACTATGCCGGCTTCGCGGCCCGCAAGGCCAAGGCGAAGGCAGACGGCAAGCTGCGCGGCATTGGCGTCTCCTGCTACATCGAGGCCTGCGGCATCGCGCCGTCGAAGGCGGTCGGCAGTCTCGGCGCCGGCGTCGGCCTGTGGGAATCGGCGGAGATCCGCGTCAATCCGGTCGGCACCATCGAGGTGCTCCCCGGCTCGCACAGCCACGGCCAGGGCCACGAGACGACGTTCTGCCAGATCATCGCAGAGCGGCTCGGCGTGCCGATCAGCCAGGTCTCGATCGTCCATGGCGACACCGACAAGGTGCAGTTCGGCATGGGCACTTACGGCTCGCGTTCGATCGCGGTCGGCGGTGCGGCGATCGTGAAGGCGATGGAGAAGGTCGAGGCCAAGGCCAAGAAGATCGCGGCGCATGCGCTCGAGGCATCCGAGAGCGACATCGTGATCGAGAACGGCGAGTTCAAGGTCACCGGCACCGACAAGGCGATCGCGCTGCCGATGGTCGCGCTCGCCGCCTACACCGCACATAATCTGCCCGACGGCATGGAGCCCGGCCTGAAGGAGACGGCGTTCTACGACCCGACCAACTTCACCTTCCCGGCCGGCGCCTACATCTGCGAGCTCGAGGTCGATCCGGGCACCGGCAAGACCTCCTTCGTCAACTTCGTCGCAGCCGACGATTTCGGCCGGCTGATCAACCCGATGATTGTCGAGGGCCAGGTCCATGGCGGCCTCGCGCAAGGCATCGGCCAGGCGCTGCTCGAGGGCGCGGTCTATGACGACACCGGTCAGCTCGTGACCGCGTCGTTCATGGATTACACCATGCCGCGCGCCGACGACCTGCCGTCGTTCCAGCTCTCCCACACCACGACGCTGTGTCCGGGCAACCCGCTCGGCGTCAAGGGCTGCGGCGAGGCCGGCGCAATCGGCGCCTCTGCTGCCGTGATCAACGCGATCACGGACGCCATCGGCAACAACAAGCTGGAAATGCCGGCGACGCCCGATCGCGTCTGGCACGCCATTCACGGTTGAGGGAGGATACGATGTACGAGACCAACTATCACCGCGCATCCTCGATCGACGATGCCGTGGCGCAGTTCGCCAAGGGCACGGACTCCAAGTTCCTGTCCGGCGGCCAGACCCTGCTCCCCGTGATGAAGCAGCGCCTCGCTGCGCCATCCGACGTGATCGACGTCGCCAAGATCAAGGACATGATCGGCATCGACGTGTCTGGCGACACCGTCACCATCAAGGCCGCTACGCCGCATTACGATGTGGCGCAAAGCGATGCGGTCAAGAAGGCGATCCCCGCGCTCGCCAGTCTGGCGTCGGAGATCGGCGATCCCGCCGTGCGCTATCGCGGCACGATCGGTGGTTCACTCGCCAACAACGACCCGGCGGCGGACTATCCGGCGGCGGTGCTGGCGCTTGGCGCGACGATTAAGACCAACAAGCGGTCAATCGCGGCGGAGGACTTCTTCAAGGGCCTGTTCTCGACGGCACTCGAGGATGGCGAGATCATCACCGCGGTGTCGTTCCCCGTTCCGGCCAAGGCGGGCTATGCGAAGTTTCCCAACCCGGCCTCGCGCTTCGCGTTGACCGGCGTGTTCGTCGCCAAGACCAAGGCGGGCGACGTCCGCGTCGCCGCAACCGGCGCATCGCAGAGTGGTGTCATGCGGGTCGGCCCGATCGAGCAGGCGCTGAAGGCGAACTGGGCGGCCTCAGCGCTCGACAGCGTGACGATTGCGGCAAGCGGCCTGCTCGCCGACATCCACGGCTCGGCGGATTACCGCGCGAACCTCGTGAAGGTGATGGGTCAGCGCGCGGTCACCGCCGCCGGCTAGCCTCTATCCTTCCGGAACCTATGCAGACGGCGCGCAGCGATGCGCGCCGTTCGCGTTTTGCTGGCATTCCAGCCGAAAAGGCTTGCCACATCCCTCATTAGGCGAGAGAATTTAGCTAATCAGCTAATTAAAAATACCGTCAGACGGACGGCGCGGGGAGAGGACTTATGACGTTCGGCAGATCAGACGAACACCAATCGCCGTGGCGACCAACTGCCGGCCCGCGCCCCTAAAAGGCAGCGGCGCGACACCTTGCGCGCCAAACCGCCGCTGAAAAGACCCTTCGGTTACTTCCCTACAGCAACAACGGAACAACAACGTGCTCGATAAGCCCGCCTCCCAAACCGCCGCTCGCACCTCGGGCCCACTCACAGGCTTCCGCATCGTCGAATTCGCCGGCATCGGTCCCGGCCCGTTCGCCTGCATGCTGCTCGCCGACATGGGCGCCGAGGTCATCACGCTGGACCGGGTCGGCGCGGGCAAGAATCTGAAGGCGGTCGCAACCCGCGGCCGCAAGGTCATCGAGCTCGACCTCAAGAACAAGGCGGCGATCGCTGAAGTGCTCGAACTGCTCGGCCATGCCGACGCGCTGATCGAGGGCTTTCGCCCCGGCGTGATGGAGCGCCTCGGCCTCGGCCCCGACGTCGTACTCGCGCGCAATCCCAAACTGGTGTTTGGCCGCATGACCGGCTGGGGCCAGCAAGGCCCGCTGGCGAATGCCGCCGGCCACGACATCAACTACATCTCGATCACAGGCGCGCTGGCTGCGATCGGCACCAAGGAGAAGCCGGTGCCGCCGCTCAACCTGGTCGGCGATTTCGGCGGCGGCGCGCTGTATCTCGTGGTCGGCGTGCTTGCAGCTCTGCTGGAAGCGCAGAAGTCCGGCAAGGGCCAGGTGGTCGATACCGCGATGTGCGACGGCGCGGCCTCGCTAATGTCGATGTTCTACGACATGGCCGCACAGGGCCGCTGGAGCGGCGGCCGCGACCAGAATTTCTTGGACGGCGGCGCGCATTTCTACGGCGTCTACGAATGCTCCTGCGGCAATTTCATCTCGATCGGCTCGATCGAGCCGCAGTTCTACGCGCTGCTGCGCAAGCACGCCGACCTGACCGACGCCGACTTCGACGCGCAGATGGACCGCAAGGCCTGGCCGGCGCTGAAGGCGAAGCTGGAAAAGGTGTTCAAGAGCAAGTCGCGCGCGGACTGGTGCACGATCATGGAAGGCACCGACATCTGCTTCGCGCCGATCCTGACCATGGAGGAAGCGCCGAAGCATCCGCACATGGCGGCCCGCCAGGTGTTCGTCGAACGCCACGGCGTCACCCAGCCCGCCCCCGCGCCGCGCTTCTCGCGCACGCCGTCGGCAATCCGCGAGCCGGAGCTGGCTGATATTGGTGATGTGACCAGCGCGTGGAGAACGGGAAAGTAAGTCTCGCTGTCGTCCCGGCGAAAGCCGGGACCCACAACCCCGGAACGTCGTTCTCGCGCACGATCGTTCCGCGGGACTACGAACAAACACACTCGATAGATTCCGCGGTATGGGTCCCGGCTTTCGCCGGGACGACGCCTGTCGGTTTTGCGCTAGCGTGGCTCTACGACACGTTTACGCCGCGTGATCGACCTTCAACACGCCGCGGCGGATCTGGTCTTCCTCGATCGATTCGAACAGCGCCTTGAAGTTGCCTTCGCCGAAGCCGTCGTCGCCCTTGCGCTGGATGAATTCGAAGAAGATCGGCCCGATCGCGTTCGCCGAGAAGATCTGCAGCAGCACCTTGGTCTGGCCGCCCTCGACCACGCCTTCGCCGTCGATCAGGATGCCGTTGCCCTGCAGCCGCGCGACGTCCTCGCCGTGCTTGGGCAGGCGGGCGTCGATCCGCTCGAAATAGGTGTCGGGCGGCGACGGCATAAACGGCAGGCCGTCCGCGCGCAGCGTCTCGACTGTCGCATAGATATCGCGCGCGCCGCAGGCGATGTGCTGGATGCCTTCGCCGTGATAGATGTTGAGATATTCCTCGATCTGCCCGGAATCGCCGGCGTCCTCGTTGATCGGAATCCGGATCTTGCCGTCCGGGCTGGTCAGCGCGCGCGAGAACAGGCCGGATGCGCGGCCCTCGATGTCGAAGAAGCGGATCTGGCGGAAGTTGAACAGTTTTGCATAGAAGCCGGTCCAGACATCCATGCGGCCGCGATGGACGTTGTGGGTGAGGTGATCGATGTAATAGAGGCCGGAGCCTGCGGGGCGCGGGTTGGCGGCACCGAGCCATTCGAACTCGGTATCGTAGGCCGAACCCTTGGCGCCGTAGCGGTCGACGAAATAGAGCAGGCTGCCGCCGATGCCTTTGATCGCGGGCATATCGAGCGTCTTCTGCGCGGACGACGCATCCGCCGGCTCCGCGCCGAGCGTGATCGCGCGCTCATAGGCCTGCTTCGCATCGACCACGCGGAACGCCATCGACGGCGCGCAGGGGCCGTGCGCGGCGACGAAGTCGAAGCCGTGGCTACCAGGCTCCTCATTGACGAGATAGTTGATGTCGCCCTGGCGATAGACCGTGATCGCCTTGGTGCGGTGGCGGGCGACCGCAACGAAGCCCATCAGCTTGAACAGGGCATGCAGTTCCGCCGGATTGGGGTGGGCATATTCGACGAACTCGAAACCGTCGGTGCCCATCGGGTTCTCGGCGCTGATTTCGGCCGGCGGCGCATCGTGCGGAAACGGACCCATGGCGGTAACTCCCTGATTTCTCTGGAGATCAGTTTCCGTCATCTGATGCGCAACGTGCGTGCAAAATGGTCTCTGATTTGCTAGTTTTGCGCATGATCTGTGCATGAAATGGATATCTTGCGCATGCCTGACGTCGACGCCTTCGACCTCAAAATGCTCGCCGCCCTGCAAGACGACGGCCGGCTGACCAACCAGCAGCTGGCCGAGCTCGTCGGGCTGTCGGCCTCGCAATGCTCGCGGCGGCGGATGCGGCTGGAGGAGGAGAAGGTGATCTCGGGCTACCACGCCGACCTCGCCGGCGAAGCGCTCGGCTTCGGCCTGATCGCCTTCATCCACATTACGCTGGCGACCCATTCGCCCGACAACGCCAAGCGGTTCCGCGAACTGGTCAACCGCGTCGACGACATCCAGGAGGCCTATGCACTGACGGGGGATGCCGACTACGTGCTCAAGGTGATGCTACGCGACCTCAAGAGCCTGTCCGACATCGTCAACAATGTGCTGATGCCGCACCAGAGCGTGGCGCATGTGCGCTCCTCGATCGTGCTCGATCGGTTGAAGGAGAGCGCCAAACTGCCGCTGAAATCGCTACAGGCGTGATGGCGCAAATCGAGGGAATTCCGTCATTCGCTTTTGGGGCTTGGCCTGCGATCATTCCTCCAACATCCGGCTAGTGAGACGATCATGGCGCTGCAGCTGCGACCGAACTGCGAATATTGCGACAAGGACCTGCCGCCGAGCGCGCTCGACGCGCGGATCTGCTCCTATGAATGCACGTTCTGTGCGGATTGTGCCGAGACCAAGCTCGGCAATGTCTGCCCGAACTGCGGCGGCGGCTTTGCGCCGCGGCCGATCCGCCCCGCCAAGGCATGGCGGCCGGGCGTCTGCACCGTGAACCAGCCGCCGTCGGACAAGCGGGTGCATCTGAAATACAGCCTCGATGACTGCGCGGCGCATTCGGCGCGGCTGCGCGATATCAGGCCGGAGGAGCGGTGAGACTTGCTCCGCTGCCTGGCTCCTTCCCCCTGAAAGGGGGAAGGTGGGATGGGGGTCAGCCCCGAACACTAGCGTTCGTGGAGAGAGCAGATCCCCAACCGGTTTGCTGCGCAAACCGACCTCCCCTTTTCAAGGGGAGGTGAAACAGCGCGACTTACCGAGAGCTACTCCGCCGCGACGATCGTGCCTTCGACCTCACCGAAGCCGACGCGATAGCCATCGCCCTGGCACCAGCCGCGCATGACGAGCGAGTCGCCGTTCTCGAGGAACGAGCGCGTCACGCCGCTGGCGAGCTCGACCGGCTCGGTGCCGTTCCAGCTGATTTCCAGCAGGCTGCCGCGCTGGTGCTTTTCGGGACCGGAGATCGTGCCGCTGCCCAAGAGATCGCCGACATTCATCGCGCAGCCGGATGATGCGTGATGCACGAGCTGCTGCACCGACGACCAGTACATGTATTTGAAATTGGTGCTGCAGATCGTCTTCGCCTCGTTCATCGCACCGGCGCGCAAGGCGACGTCGAGCTGCATGTCGTAATTGTTCGGCTGGGCCTGCTTGAGATAGGCGAGCGGCTCCGGCTCCTGCTTCGGGCCCTGCATGCGGAACGGCTCCAGCGCCTCGCGGGTCACCACCCACGGCGAGATCGAGGTCGCGAACGCCTTGGCCTGGAACGGCCCGAGCGGCACGTATTCCCATTGCTGGATGTCGCGCGCACTCCAGTCGTTGAGGATGACGAAGCCGAAGATCATCTCCTCGGCCTGCTTCTCGGTGAGCATCTCGCCCATCGCAGACGCCTGTCCAACGACGACCCCCATCTCCAGCTCGAAGTCGAGCCGCTTGCAGGGACCGAAGCTCGGCACGTCAGCGGTCGGCGGCTTCAGCTGGCCGCGGGGCCGCCGCACCTTGGTGCCGCCGACCACGACCGTCGAGGCACGGCCGTTATAGCCGATCGGCATATGCAGCCAGTTCGGCTGCAACGCATTGTCCTTGCCGCGGAACATGACGCCGACATTGGTGGCGTGCTCCTTCGACGAATAGAAATCGGTATAGCCTGAGACCGCGAACGGCATATGCAGCCTGACGTCGGCCATCGGCACCAGTGCCCGCGCGCGCAACTCCTTGTTGTCGCGCAGCTCGGGATGATCGGAGCGCAGCAGCTCGCTGATCCGCGCCCGTGTCGCCGACCACACCTTCGGCCCGAGCGCCATGAAGGCGTTCAGCGACGGCTGCGAGAACACGCCGAGCGGTCCGAGATCGAGCCGCGAGTCCTGCTCGAGCTCCCAGAGGTCAAGCACATAGTTGCCGATCGCAACGCCGACGCGCGGCGCCAGGCCGTCCTTCGACGAGAACACGCCATAGGGCAGATTCTGGATCGGGAAGTCGGACGTCGGCGCGACGTCGATGAAGGAGCGGAGTTTTGGGTCGTTGGGATGGGTCATGGTTTCCTGCCGAAATGATTGACGCACTCTATCTCTCGTCATTCCGGGATGCGCCGTAAGGCGCAGGCCCGGAATCCATCAGGCCACGTGTCGCGCGGAGCAATGGATTCCGGGCTCGCGCTTCGCGCGCCCTCAGATGCGCAATTGCGCATCGGGGAATGACGGCTGGCTACGGCTTGTTCGGGTCGAACTTCTTCTCCAACCCCTTCCAGCAATCGGCGTAATCATCCTGCAGCGTCGACGACGTCGCGGCATGTTGGGTGACGCGTTGCGGGTAGCGGGTCTCGAACATGAAGGCCATCGTGCCGGTCAGCTTCACCGGCTTCAGCTCGCCGTTGCTGGCATGCTCGAAGGCCTCACGATCTGGGCCGTGCGGCAGCATCATATTGTGCAGCGAGATACCGCCGGGCACGAAGCCCTGCGGCTTGGCGTCGTAGATGCCGTAGATCAGGCCCATGAACTCGGACATGATGTTCATGTGGTACCACGGCGGACGGAAAGTGTTGTCGGCCACCATCCAGCGCTCCGGGAAGATCACGAAGTCGATATTCGCGGTGCCTGCGGTCTCCGACGGCGAGGTCAGCACCGTGAAGATCGACGGATCGGGATGGTCGAAGGCGATCGCGCCGACCGGCGAGAAGGTGCGCAGATCGTATTTGTAGGGCGCGTAATTGCCGTGCCAGGCGACCACGTCGATCGGCGAATGCGGCAACGTGGTCTTGAACAGCGAGCCGCCCCATTTGACGTAGAGCTCGGTCGGCGTGTCCTTGTCCTCGTAGCTAGCTACCGGCGTCAGGAAGTCGCGCGAATTGGCCAGGCAATTGGCGCCGATCGGGCCGCGCTCCGGCAGCGTGAAGGCGCCGCCGTAATTCTCGCAGAGATAGCCGCGCGCCGGGCCATTCGGAAGCTCGACGCGGAACTTGACGCCGCGCGGAATCACCACGATCTCGCCCGGCTCGGCATCGATGCGGCCGAACTCGGTGACGAGGCGCAGATTGCCCTGCTGCAGCACGAACATCATCTCGCCATCGGCATTGTAGAAATGCTGATCGACCATCGATTTGGTGATGAGATAGACGTGCGCCGCCATGCCGGCCTGGGTATTGGCATCGCCCGCCGTGGTCATGGTCTGCACGCCCTGCAGGAAAGTCATGTCCTCCATCGGGATCGGCGCGGGGTCCCAGCGCAGCTGCGCGATCGGCATGTCGTATTCGTGGCACGGCGCGGTGCGCCACAGCCCGGCATCGGCCTTGGCGAAGCGGCCGGAATGTCGCACCGACGGGCGGATCCGATAGAGCCAGGAGCGCTCATTGGTGCCGCGCGGCGCCGTGAACGGCGAACCGGACAATTGCTCGGCATAGAGCCCATAGGCGCAACGCTGCGGCGAGTTGCGCCCCATCGGCAGCGCGCCGGGCAGTGCCTCGGTCTCAAAGCTGTTGCCGAAGCCGGACATGTAGCCCGGCGTGACTTGCCCCGAGCCACGAACGATCTGATCAGGCGAGGTATTGATGTTCATCATGATCCTCCTTGCAGGGCGGCCCACATTTCCTGGTCGCGCTTGTCGGTCCAGATCACGGGATCGTCGATCCCGGACGCCTCGTCATAGGCGCGCGAAACGTTGAATGGCAGGCAGTGCTCGTAGATCGCGAACTTCGAGAACTTCGGATCCATCACCTCGCGCGTCGCGGCCATCGATTCCTTCAGACTGCGGCCCTTGGCGACGGAAGACTCCGCCGCACCGTAAAGCGTGGTGACGAAGTCGCGGGTCATCGCGATCGCATCGCGCCCGGTCTCGAGGCCCTTCAGCGCATCGCCGCGGCCCGGCGCGATCGCCTTCGGATTGAAGGCGCGGATCTCGTTCAAGGTCATCGGCCATTCGCGCAGATGCGCATCGCCGCAATAGCAGGCCGAGTGGTACTCGATGAGATCGCCGGAGAACATCACCTCGGCATCCGGCACCCAGGCGACGATATCACCCGAGGTGTGGCCGGCGCCAAGCTGCATCAGCCGCACCTCGCGCTTGCCGAGATAGATCGACATCTCGCCTTCGAAAGTCAGCGTCGGCCAGGTCAGGCCGGGAATGCTCGCGGCATCCTGGAACAGGCGCGGGAAGCGGCCATATTCGGAATCCCAATCCTGCTGGCCGCGCTCCTCGATCAGCCGATAGGTCTCCTGCGAGGCGACGATGCCCTGCGCGTGATAGGCGGAGGCGCCGAGCACGCGCACCGCGTGATAATGCGACAGCACGACATATTTGATCGGCTTGTCGGTGACGGTCTTGACCCGCTCGATCGATTTCATGGCGCCGGTGACGAAGCAGGAAGCGCGGCTGCGCCAGGCGGTGCTGTCGCTCGCCAAGGACACCGAGTTCGGCAAGCGCATGGTCAATGGTGGCCGGTTGTCGGTGCCGTCGGTCTATGACACGCCGCTGTCGAGCGGCGATCGCGACGGCTGGCGCGGCGGCCCGCAGCCGGGCGCCTCGATGCTCGACGCGCCGGTGATGGAGCCGGGCGGCGGTTCCAGCTATCTGACCGAGGTTTTCATCAGGCAGGGAACGCGCTTCACGCTGCTGGAGTTTGGCAATGGTGCTGATGTCGATGTCCCTGACGGCGTCGGCAGCATCCGGGTCGGCGGCAACGGCGGGCTGATCGACGCGCACGGCCTTGCCGGCAAGCGCTACGATGCCGAGCCCGGCACCGCCTATCTGCTGCGGCCGGACGGTTATGTCGCCGCCCGCTTCCGCAACGCCGCCCGGCCGGCGCTCGATGCGGCGCTGGCGCGCGCATCCGGTCTGAACTGAGGAGCGGTCATGGCGCTGTCGACCAGTTCGAACTTCGCAAGGCCCGATGACGCCTTCCGCGCCATCGTCGAGGCGCATCGCGGCCTCACCGAGGCGCAGAGCGCCGATCTCGATGCCGCGCTGGTGTTGGTGCTCGCCAACCACATCGGCGATCTCGACGTGCTGCGCGAAGCGATCGCGCTGGCGAAACGACGGACGCTGGATGCAAGTCAGCAGCAACAGCAGCAACAACAATAGCACGGGCCAGGCCTGGATGAGTTTGTATCAAATCGAACGGCAGCTTCCGCTTCACCTCGCCCCGCCTGCGGGGAGAGGTCGGAACGCATCGTCAGATGCGTTCCGGGTGAGGGGGAGCTTCCGCGGACGTATCTGTCACCGTTTGTGCGGAGACAACCCCTCACCCCAACCCTCTCCCCGTAAGAACGGGGGGGGGAGAGCCTGAACAAAGGGAGGGAATGGAGGGAACAGAGTAGGGCGAGCGACCGGGACAGTGCGAGGAGAAGAGACAGTGGGCCGGGATAGGACCCGACACCACCGATGCTACCGACGCAGGCGGCGACCAGCACCCAGGAGCAAGACCGGAGAGA
>NZ_VKHP01000015.1 GCF_010811875.1 Bradyrhizobium uaiense | reverse complement strand
GGGGAGAGGGGTGACCCCGGCTGAGATGATTGACGCGAGCGTCGGTCTCGCAATCTCGATCGCGCTCGTTGAAACGCTGAACGGAGAGAGAGCGCCGTGTAGCACCCTCTCCCCGACCTCGAGAGCGAGCTTCGCTCGCCTCGGACCCCCGCAAGGGGGGAGGGAGCCTGGGCAGCGTGCTCACCTCACTCGCACAGTGAGGTGAGAGAAGTTGCGTGCGCCCACTTCGCTCGAAAACGCTCTGGCCTCACGACTTGACCGCGCCGGCCGTCAGCCCGCCGACCATGTAGCGCTTGAAGGCGTAGTAGATCGCGGCCGGGGGCAGCGCGTAGATGAAGCCGGTGGTCATCAGCAATTCCCACGGCGAATCGTCGGCGGCGAGGAAGTTGCCGAGCGCCACCGGCAGCGTGATGTCGGTGTCCTTCGACAGCAGCAGGAAGGCGTAGAGATATTCGTTCCAGGCGAGCAGGATCGCATAGGTGCCGACCGCGACCAGCGAGGGCATCATCAGCGGCACATAGACCAGGCGGAACAGCTGCAGCGTGGTGGCGCCATCCATCGTCGCGGCCTCGTCGAGCTCGACCGGCAGCTTGTCCGAGGCCTGCTTTAGCACCCAGATCGCGTAGGGCGCGGCGATCGTGACCATCGCCAGGATCAGCGACCAGTGATTGTTGAGCAGGCCATAGGTGCCCATGGTGCGGTACATCGGCACGGCGAGGAACGCCGCCGGGATGAAATAGGTGAACAGCGCCATGTTCATGACCGCGCGGCCGCCCGGCACGCGCAGCCGCGAGATCGAGAAGGCGGCGGCGGTGGCGACGAACAGCGTCAGCGCGCCGACGGCGAGCGCAATCACGGTCGAGTTCCAGAACTGGATCCAGAAGTCGCGCAGGAAGTAATGCTGCTGGTGGAACACGATCGAGAAATTATGCAGTGTCGGATGCGTCGGCCACAGCTTGCCGGTGAACGCGTCCTCCTTCGGCGAGATCGCGAACACGAACATGTGGTAGATCGGGATCATGGTCCAGATGAAGACCGGAATGCCGATCAAGAGCAGCTTGGCCTCGGTGCCGACTTCGCGGAGTGTGGGCAGCTTCATCGCGACAACCGTTTCATCATGAAATAGACCAGCGGCAGCACGAACGGCATCGCGCAGACGATCGAGGCCATCGCCAGCGAGAGCTGGTCGAGCCTGAGATAGCGGATGCCGAGTGTCGACAGCACGTGGGTGAGGTCGGCCGGCCCGCCGCCGGTGAGCAGATAGACGCTGTTGAAGTCGCCCAGCGTCCAGATCATCGAGAGCAGCGTGCAGGTGATGTAGAGCGTCTGCATCGACGGCCAGGTGATGTAGCGGAATTTCTGCCACCAATTGGCGCCGTCGACGTCGGACGCCTCGTACAGATCGTGCGAGATCGCGAGCCGCCCGGTCAGCAGGATCAGCGTCCAGAACGGCAGCGACTTCCAGATGTGCACGCCGATCGCCATTGCGAGCGCGACCGCCGGATCGTTCAGCCAGTTCGGGCCGTCGTCGCCGGTGAACTTGAAGATCAGCTGGTTGACCACGCCCCATTCGGGATTGAGCATGAACCGCACCGACAGGATGGTCGGGATCGACGGCACCGCCCAGGGCAGGATGAAGATGACCGACAGCCATCTGATCCACGGCCGCTGTTGGGCGAAGAAGCCGGACAGGAACAGCGCGATCAGCATCTTGATGTTGATGCCGATGACCAGGAAGATCAGCGTGTTGACCGCCGCGCGCGCGAAGATCGGGTCGTTGTAGAGCGCGACATAGCTCGAAGGCTGGCGCGCCAGCCACAGGCCATAGCCGACCGGGTAGACCACGAAGGCGAGGAAGACGAGCAGATAGGGCGCGAGCAGCGCGATGCCCCACACCTGCGGCGGCGACAGCCGTGCCGACAAAGGCGGCGAGGGGGTATCGGATGCGGAGAGCGTGATCGCCATTCGGTTACTCTTTGAGCAAGCTACCGCTTGCGCCTACGCCTACCCTGTCGTCCCTGCGAAAGCAGGGACCCATAACCACCGGCTTTCGTTATTGCACGAAAGCCGTCAACCAGCATTCTCGAAAACGACCGCCGCGGCGTATGGGTCCCTGCTTTCGCAGGGACGACGGATGCATATGTCCGCGGCGGTCGTCATCCTTTGCCTTACCCCGCGACCTGCTTGATGCGGGCGATCAGTTCGTCGACGGCCTTGTCCACCGGCACCTTCTCGCTGACGACGCGGTTCATGGCCTTGGCCCAGACGTTCTCATTGTTCAGGATGGTGAACTTCCAGTTCTTGGTGAAGTCGAACGGCGCGGTACCGCCGGTGAACTGATTCCAGACCGCCTTGCGATGCCGGTCGGCCTGCCAGAACGGGCTGGCCTGGCTGGCCTTGGTCACCGGGAACCAGCGGCCGAGTGCACCTTCGATATAGGGCCGGACGTTGTCTTCCTGCATCAGGAAGCTGATGAACTGCTTGCCTTCGGCCTTGTTCTTGGCGTTGGCGAAGATCAGCCCGGTCTTGACGTCGGAACGGTACCGGATCGTCGAGCCGTCCGGCGCCTTGGGGAAGGACGCCGTGATGATGTCCTGCTCATAGGCCTGCTTGCCGGCGGCGCGCTGCGCGTCGGTCAGCGCCGGGTTGGTCGAATCCTCGAACCACTTCGCCGCGATCGAGATCGTGAAATTGTGCGTCATCACGATCGTCTTGTTGTGAAAGGCGACGTTGTTGTCCGGATCCTTCCAGGTCGTCGAGGACGGCGGCGTGCAGCCTTTGATATAGGTGTCGGTGTAGTCCTTCAGCGCGTGGATCAGGCCGTCGCGCACCTTGGGATCGTCGACCAGGAGCTTGCCGTCGTCGTCGACCAGCTTGACGTGGTAGGCATCCATGAAGGTGTAGAACGACTGGAACGAGTCGGTGGATTCCACGCCCATCGGCTGGCCGACGCCGTAGATGCGCTGGCCGGTCGCCTTGCGGATCGCCGGCTGCACCTTGTCGCACCAGAACGTCCAGTAGTCCTCCCATTTGGTCGGGATGTCGGCGGCCTTGAATCCGGCCTTCTCCAGCATGTCGCCCCAGATCTGGACGTGCATGCTCTGCTGCTTCAGCGGGAAGCCGTAATAGGACTTCTTCTTGGTGACGTCATTGTAGAGCAGGGCCGCTTCCAGCGTGTTCGGCGCGAAGGCGTCCTTCATCGGCAGCATGATGTCGGACAGATCTTCGAGCTTACCCTCATAGGCCCACTTGCCCTGGGCCTGCACATCGTAGGTGTCGGAATAGGCGACGTCGGGCACGGTGCCGGAATCCAGCGCGGCGACCGTCTTCGGAATCATGTCCTGGATCGCGTATTGCGACAGTTCGACCTTGATGCCGGTCTTGGCTTCGAATTTCTTGATCGTCTCGAGCAGCGCGTCATCTTCGGATTTGTAAAATCCCTTACCCCACCAGACGGTGATCGTCTTGCCCTGCGCCAGAGCGGGTGCAGTTGCGGCAAACAGGCCGACCGCGGCGACCGCAATTGAAAGCGCACCGATAACCTTGGATCTCACGTTGTTCTCCCCTCAATGACGCCGGCTTTTTTAACCGGTTGGAGAAAACACTAGCGCATGCCCGTGACCTGATAAAGATGCCGGATCGACGACTTCTGTAGGGGGCTCGCAGCGAGAGCGTGGATCAGTCCCGGTGCATCCATGCGGAAAGTGAATGGATCGATCCGTTCGAGTTCGTTGGTTCGACCTGGTCAGTTCGATTTGGCATTCTCGGCCGATGACGCCGGTGCGCCGGCAGGCGCGCCGGCCGCAGCATCGGGTGCGGCCGCCGGCCGTGCGGCTCCGCCGGTGAAGCGCTCGATCACCGAACGCACCGCGTCGCGGGTCTTGCGATCCTTCACTGCGTCGAGCAGCGGGGCGGATGCCGGCGAGCGGCGGATCAGGCTTTCCGGATCGGGAAAGATCAGCGGATCATCCCACGGGCCCTGAATCACGAACGGCAGATCGAATGCGTTGCCCCCGGCGGACGCCGAGGTCAGGCTGGCGACGCCCTTGAGATCGTATTCGCGCGACGGCACCGAGGCGGTGCCGGTCAGCGTGATCTTCGCCGCCGGGCTCACGACATGGATGTCGTCGGCGGTCGCGACGCCGTCGGCGAATTTCACCGAGACGCTGAGATTGTCATAGGGCGTCGAGCCGGAGCGGAAATTGCCGCCGCCGGACAGCGGCCGCTTCTCCAGCCGCTTCAGGAGCTGCTCGACATTGAAGCCCGCGATCGCGCCGTCATGTCCGGTCAGCGTGGCGGTGCCGTCCAGCGACGACGCCAGCCCGAACGGGCTCGAGCCGGAGGCCATCAGCGAGACGTTGAGGTTGCCGCGGCCCGACAACTTATTGATGCCGAACAATTCGCTGGCGCAGGCCTGCAGATCGACGTCGGTGAACTGGAATTGCGCCCGTACATCTGCGACCGCATCCGAGCGCGCGATCGCGAACGAGCCCTTGGCGATGCCGCCATACATCTGCGCCTCGCCGACGCTCAGCGCGAGCGCGCCGCCGCGCAGATTGGCGCCGAACGCGGTGCGGCCGAGCTTCGACGGCCCGACCGTCACCTTGGCGGCCGACAGGCGCATGTCGAGATCGGTCGACGACAGCGAGGACAGGTCGAACAGCTGTCTGTTCCAGTCGCGCTGGCCGCTGGCCAGCAGGCGGAACGTCGAGATGTAGGGCGTGAAATCGAGATTGCCGGCGGCGAGCGTCGCCTGCAGGGTCTGCCGGCCGTTGCTGGAGTAGGTCATCACGCCCTCGGCGACGTTGCCGTCGAGCTCGACATTGACATTGGTGAAAGCGACCGAGCCGCCGACCACATTGGCGCGGGCCTTCAGCGCGAAGCGGCCGAAGCCGCCACCGCCGCCGGGCGGTGCCTGTCCCATCCAGCGCAACGCGTTGCGCAGCGACGGTGAGTCCATGGTGGCTGTGCCTTCCATCATCAGGCTGGTCCGGTTGGCGACGGTTCCGTCGAATGCAACCTTGAGCGGCGCGCTGGCGAGCCGGGCCTTGAGGCCGGAACGGTCGCCCGACAGCAGCGCGACGAAATCGCTGGCGCTGATCGAGCCGTCGACCCGCTCGCCGCGCCAGTCGAACTGGCCGGTTGCGGCAAAGGAACGCGAGATCGAGGGCCAGGCCAGCGAAAGATCGATATCGCCGAGCTGCTCGGAGATGTTGTTGGTGCCGTCCTGGTAGTTCAGCTCGCCGTCCTGGATCCGGATTTCGGAGAACGACACCTGATTCTCGGCGCCGGGCGTCATCGCCTTGGCGATGGTCTCGACAAACGGTGTCCAGTTGCTTTCGCCGGCGGCGTCGCGGACCACACGGATATGCGGACGCAGCATCATGACGTCCGCGATCTCGAACCGCCGCAGCAGCAGCGGCAGCAGGCGCAGATTGGCGGTCAGCACATCGACCTGCAAAGCGGGGCCGATGGTATCGGCGCCCTTGAGCCCGACATTGTGAAAGGAGACATAACTGCCGGGAAAGACCGAAACATCGATCGGGCCGTTGACGACGAGCTCGAGCCCGGTGACCGAGCGAATCTGCGCTTCCACGGCGCTGCGCAGCGCGTCCCGGTTGAGGAACCACGACGTTCCGACCAGCCCGACCAGCGCCAGGCCCAAGAGCGCCGCGATCGGCATCCCCAGGCGCTTAATTCCTTGGGCCATCGTCAATGACATATCCGGGTCGGGTTGAGGTTTGTCGGGTCGTCGTCGAACACAGCGGGCTCTCGCCGGAGGCCCCTGCCAACCCACGCAACTTGAAGGGTTTTCTTGACGCTTTCAAGGCCATGTTGATGTCACGGGGTGGCGGCGGCCGCCGCACGGGGCCGTGATTGACGCATTGCGAAGATTTCGCCTAATAATCCGCTTTGACACAGCCGTTCCGCGCCCTCCATCAGGTATTCGCTGCATGAACAAAGTTTATCCCGACGCCAAATCGGCACTCGATGGTCTCCTCAAGGACGGCATCATGATCATGTCGGGGGGCTTTGGCCTCTGCGGCATCGCCGAGACCCTGTCGGACGCGATCCGCGAATCCGGCGTCAAGGGCCTCACCGTCGTCTCCAACAATGCCGGCGTCGACGGCATCGGCCTCAGCCGGCTGCTGGAGACGCGCCAGATCAAGAAGATGATCTCGTCCTATGTCGGCGAGAACAAGCTGTTCGCCCAGCAATATCTTGCTGGCGAGCTCGAGCTTGAGTTCAACCCGCAAGGCACCTTGGCCGAGCGCATCCGCGCCGGCGGCGCCGGCATCCCGGCCTTCTACACAAAAACGGGCGTCGGCACGCTGATCGCCGAAGGCAAGGAAGTGAAGGAATTCGACGGCGAGAAGTACATCATGGAGCGCGGCCTGTTCGCCGACGTCGCCATCGTCCACGCCTGGAAGGGCGACACCGCCGGTAACCTCGTCTACCGCAAGACCGCGCGCAATTTTAACCCGATGATGGCGACCGCCGCGAAGGTCACCGTCGCCGAGGTCGAGCATCTGGTGCCGGCCGGCGAGATCGACCCGGACCACATCCACACCCCCGGCATTTTCGTCAAACGCATCATCCAGGTCGGCACCGGCAAGAAGCGGATCGAGTTCCGCAACACCCGTCCGCGGCCCGCCGCTTAAAACCCGATTTTTCAGGAGAGACTCATGGCCTGGACCCGTGAACAGATGGCCGCCCGCGCCGCCAAGGAATTGCGCGATGGCTATTACGTCAATCTCGGCATCGGCATCCCGACGCTGGTCTCGAACTACATCCCCGACGGCGTCGACGTGAACCTGCAGAGCGAGAACGGCATGCTCGGCATGGGCCCGTTCCCCTATGAGGACGAGGTGGACGCCGACCTCATCAACGCCGGCAAGCAGACCGTGAGCGAGCTGCCCTCGACCAGCTATTTCTCGTCGGCCGATTCCTTCGGCATGGTGCGTGGCGGCCATATCGATCTGTCGATCCTCGGCGCCATGCAGGTGGCGCAGAACGGCGACCTCGCCAACTGGATGATCCCCGGCAAGATGGTGAAGGGCATGGGCGGCGCCATGGACCTCGTCGCCGGTGTCAAGCGGGTCGTGGTCGTGATGGAGCATTCCGCCAAGGACGGCCCGAAGCTGCTCAAGCAGTGCAATCTGCCGCTGACCGGCGAACGCGTGGTCGACATGGTCGTCACCGATCTGGCGGTGTTCACCATCGACAAGCACGGCAAGGACGGCATGGCGCTGATCGAGCTGGCCGACGGCGTCACGCTCGACGAGGTCAAGGCCAAGACCGAGGCGGAATTCCGCGTCGCGCTGACGAACACCTGAGATGATCGGTGCGGGACGATCTTCGATCCGTCCCGCACGATCCGACGACGCCGCCTTCATCGCGCGTGTTGTCCTGGCCGCACAGCGCGGCCCGCTGCCGCGCGGCTGGTTCGACATCGCGCTCGATCGGCCTGAGCGGGAGTGCCTCGCGTTCATGACGCGGCTTGCCGTGGCGCGGGTGCGGTCATGGTACCATGTCGCCCATTTCCTGGTCGCTGAGGTCGACGGCGTGCCGGCGGCTGCGCTGTGCGCGATGCCGGCATCCGGAACGGTCGTTGCCGCACGCGCGGCGATCGAGGAGGTCGCGGCGGAGACCGGTGTGGATGCCGACGGCATCGTTGCGCGCGGGAGCTATGCCCGTAGCTGCTGGGTCCAGGGCGGCGAGGGCGACTGGCTGATCGAGCATGTCGCAAACGAATCTCCGCATCGCGGCGGCGGTCTGGTGCAGGCCCTGATCGGCCGCGCGCTCGCCGACGGCAAGGCTGCGGGCTATGCCCAGGCGTCGGTTTCGTTCGTGATCGGCAACGACGTGGCCGAACGCTGCTACGCCAAGGCCGGCTTTGGCTTCGCCGAAGAGAAGCGTGACGCCGCATTCGAGGCGCTGACCGGTGCGCCGGGCTTTCGCAGATTTGCGCGAGCGATTTGAGGCGGTGCTCGACCCCCCATCCACCGCCGTCGTCCTGGCGAAAGCCAGGACGACGCTGAATGTGTGGCCTGACTTTTGAGTCGGGTATCTGAGCCCTGCGACAGGTTTTGCCGAGTTGCCTGTCGGGCAGTCACATATCGCGTCACATTCAGCGTCAGCCATCGTCGCTTGCCGGGTCCCCTGCGCGATGGCAGAATTGCCTCATCTTGTGCAAGATCGGACACGGCCGTGCCACTCATCCGGATTTGGGTCTATGACGGCATCCTCGCTTCGGGGGTCGCCGGCATTGTCGACGTGTTCACCGCCGCCAATTCAGTGGCGGCGAACCGGCCCAGGCGTCAGAACGGCAAGCCGTCGCAGCTGCGGTGGCGCATCGAGTCCCTGAGCGGCCGGCCGATACAGACCGCGTCCGGCCAGATCGTCGGTGTCGACGGACCGATCAGCGCGCGGTCATCGGCGGATGCGGTCGTGATCCCCGGACCGTTCGTCGGCGATATCGAGCGGTTCTTCGCGCGGCTCGATACGGTCGAGCCGCTGCTCGCCGCACTGCGGCGGCAGCATGAGCGCGGCACCCTGCTCGCGTCCTATTGTACCGGCAGCGTCATCCTCGCCGAAGCCGGCCTGCTTGACGGCCGGGTCGCGACCACCCATTGGGCAAAGGGGCGGACATTCGCGATGCGCTATCCGGCGGTGGACCTGCGCGTTGCCGAAATCCTCACCGAGCAGAACCGGATCGTCTGCTCGGGCGCGGTGACCACGTCGCTCAATCTTGCGCTGCGGCTGGTCGAGAAATTCGCCGGCACCGACGTGGCGACCGAGACCGGCAAGCTGATGCTGATCGACGGCAATCGCGTTTCGCAGGCGCCCTATGCCAGCCGCACCCACGACATACAGCATTCCGACGCGTTGGTGGCGCAGGCGCAAAGCCTGATGGAGAAGTCGCTGCAACGGGGCTTCAGCCTCGCCCGGCTGGCGCGCGACCTTGCGGTCAGCGAGCGCACCTTGAACCGTCGCTTCAAGCTGGCGGTCGGCGAAGCGCCCCTGCAATATCTGCAGGCGCTGCGCGTCGACGTCGCCAAGCGCCTGATCGAATCCAGGCGGCTGAAGCTCGACGCCGTCAGCGCGCGCGTCGGCTACAACGACCTGTCGACCTTCCGCCGCCTGTTCAAGCGCGAAACCGGGCTATCGCCCCGCGAATACCAGCGCCGGTTTGCGCGTGTCACCGCGCGCATCGCACTGGCCGGCTGACGACGCGGTGTCCGAAATGCCCCTGCGAATGGCGATACTGCCACTGCTGCCGGAGGCACCCCGCGCATAGACCTCATGCTGGCAACAACAGGAGGTTTCCCAATGCCGATGATCGATGTGACAATTCCCGAAGGAGCCCTGAAGCCGCAAGCGGAAGCGCGGCTCATCAAGGAGCTCGGCGACATCCTGATCGGTCACGAGGGATTCGACCCGGCCAACAAGGTTGCGCAAAGTGTCACGGTCGTGTTTCTGCACCGGCCGGCTGCTGTCTATGTGGCGGGCGAGCCGTCGCCGTCGCCACGGTATCGCATCGTCCCGACGGTGCCCGAGGGGCAGTACACCGAGGCCTCGCGCGCGGCCTTGGTAAAGGACGTGACCGACGCGGTGGTGCGCGCCGCAGGCGGTTCGTTCGAGGATGTGGCGCCGCAGGTCTGGGTGTTTCCAACCGAGATACCGGACGGCCAGTGGGGCAGCCGTGGCGTCATTCGTCCGCTGCCGGACATCCAGGCCTTCATCGCGGGCGAGCACGAGCGCAAGGTCGGCGAGGCGCGTCTTGCACGCCGCCGGCGCGTCAAGGCGCTGGAGTTGCTCGGGGGCGCGTTCGACGCCGCCCGCAAGGGCATCGACTGAGGCGGCGAGGGACCATGACAATCGACACGCATTTCAGGCTCGCGGCGATCCAGGCCGCCGCGATCCCGTTCGATCGCGAAGCGTCGGTGGAGAAGGCCTGTCGCCTGATCCGCGAGGCCGGCGCCATGGGGGCCACGATTGCCGCCTTCGGCGAGACCTGGCTGCCCGGCTATCCCTTCTTCTGTCACGCTCCGACCGGGCCGAGCACCTTCCGCGCGATGGCGGAATATCTCGACAGCGCCGTCGAGATTCCGTCGCCCGCGACCGACCAGCTCTGCGATGCCGCAGCGGCTGCCGGGATCGATGTCGTGATCGGCATTGCTGAACGCGATGCGGTCACGAAGGGCACGGTGTACTGCACGTTGCTGTTCATCGGCCGCGAGGGCCGAATCCTCGGCCGCCATCGCAAGCTCAAGCCGACCTTCAACGAGCGTTCGGTGTGGGCCGATGGCGACGCAGTCGGCCTGCGTGTGTATGAGCGGCCCTATGGCAGGATCAGCGGGCTCAATTGCTGGGAGCACAACACCATGTTGCCCGGCTATGCGCTGGCCGCGCAGGGAACGCAGATCCATGTCGCCGCGTGGCCGGGACGGGAGCCCGCCGCGGCGCCGCCATCGCCGACGCCGCTCTGGCCACGCCAGGTGCTGCTGTCACGCGCGTTCGCGTCCCAGGCCGGCTGCTACGTCATCGCCGTCGGCGGCGTGCGGTCGCACGAGGTGACGCCCGAACGCTATCGCGAGCTGTCGACGATCGAGTACAGCGGCGACAGCGTGATCATCGATCCGCGCGGCGAGATCATCGCCGGGCCGGCACAGGGCGAAACCATCCTGATCGCCGAGGGATCACGGCAAGCAGTGCTCGCCGCCAAGGCGCTATGCGATATCGGTGGCCATTACTCGCGGCCGGACCTGCTGCGGCTGATCGTCGACCGCAATCCGCAGGATCGGGTGATCGATTGCAGCTTCGCCGGGCGGGTCACGCCGGACATGTGGGAGTAGTGCGATCGGCGCGGGTATCCCGCGCCGTTCGCGCTTGTAGCGGAGAAGGCTCACTCCGCTTCCGGCGCGACCATACCGCGGCGACGACCGTGCGTGACAGCAACGCGGTGCGAACCGGACGCGCTCGATCCGGCGGGGCGCGGCGTCGATTAATGCATGGTGGGGTGCAAAGGAGCGTCATCTGCGATGGCGCTCAGCCCGTGGTCCATGATCGCAACTCTGAAAACAATCCAATTGTCATCTGCGTGTCGCGTTAGTCCAAACCCATGTCGCGATTGTCCAAGTGTCAGGACGGCGCGTCGTCGTAGTCGTCTTTGCCCTCCGACTGTCTCCATTATCGAGGACCGATCCGTGATTAAGCTTTTTCGCCGCTCGTTCGTTGCCGGCCTGCTGTCGCTTGGCCTGGCTCTGCTGTCTCCGCCTGTCGCGCAGGCCCAGGCGCAGGGCACCGACACCATTCTGGTGCTCGACGCATCCGGCTCGATGTGGGGCCTCGTCGACGGCCAGAGCAAGATCGCCGCGGCACGGCAGGCGGTCGATTCGATCCTGTCGAAATGGAATCCCGCCGATCGCCTCGGCGTGATGGTCTACGGCCATCGCTCGAAGGGCGACTGCAAGGACATCGAGCTGATGATCCCGGTCAGCAAGTTCGATCCGGCGCGGATCAAGGCCGCGGTCGACGGCATCAATCCGAAGGGCAAGACGCCGATCGCGGATTCGCTGCGCGCCGCTGCCGAGGCACTGCACTCGACCGAGAACAAGGCCAACGTGATCCTGGTCTCCGACGGGATCGAGACCTGCGCGCCGGATCCGTGCGGCGCCGCGGCCGAGCTGAAGAAGGCCGGCATCGGCTTCACCGCCCATGTGATCGGCCTCGACGTCGCCGATCCCGCGGCGAAGAGCCAGCTGCAATGCATCGCGCGTGCGACCGGCGGCGTCTATCTCGATGCCAGCAACGCCGCGAGCCTGACCGGCGCGCTGACCAAGGCGGTGGCGGCGACGCAGGGCACCAAGGTCGCGAGCGAGGCGCCGCCGAAGCCGGCGGCGGCCGATCCCTATCTCGGCAAGAACATTCGCGGCGTGGCGCGGCTCGCCGAAGGGCTGGATCCGATCAGCGACGAGGACGTCAACTGGGGCATCTACAAGCGCGCCGGCGACGAGAAGGGCGAACACGTCAACACCTTCTACGGTGCGCCGTTCGCCGACAACATCGCGCCCGGCGACTACGTCGTCGAGGTGAGCTACCGGCAGCTCAAGCGCGAGTTTCCGCTCAAGGTCGAGAAGGGCAAGCCGGCGGCGCTCGACGTCATCCTCGATGCCGGCTACGTCACCAGCGAAGGCTCGGTGGCCGGTGGCGCGGCCAAGGTCGATGACGTGGTCTGGCAGGTCTCCGACAAGGGCGGCAGACTGATCGCGCAGGAATACGACGCGGTACCGCGCTTCGTGCTCGCCGCAGGCAGCTATGTGCTGACCCTGACCAAGGGGCAGTCGAAGACCAGCAAGCCGTTCTCGGTCGCCGCCGGCGATTCCAGCAACGTCCAGCTCAGCCTCGATGTCGGCAAGCTGATCGTGACCTCGACTTACGCCGAGGGCGGCCCGAAGGTCGAGAAGGACATCGTGGTCGCGGTCCGTCAGCCCGCCAAGGCCGACGGCGACGAGGGCGAGAAGGTCGCGCAGGAATACGACGCCGAGTCCAGGTTCGATCTGCCGAGCGGCAGCTACGACGTGACGGCTGTGGTCGGCGAGGCCAAGGGCACGGTGCGCGCGGAGGTGAAGTCCGGCGCGCCGACCCGGATCAACGTCAACCTCAACGCCGGCGTGGTCGGGATCAAGGCCGACGGCGCCCAGGAGATCGACATCCTCAGCGCCGAGCGCGACCTCAACGACGAGCGCAAGCGCATCTCGGTGAGCTATGACGCGGCCTATAACGTCGCACTCAGCGCCGGCGACTATGTCGCGGTCGCCATCTATGCCGACGGCCACAAGGTCGAGAAGCCATTCTCGATCGCCGCCGGCAAGCGCCAGACGCTGGAGATCAAGCAGTAGGGGCGGTGGTGCTTCACCGCTGTGCGTAAGGAACGCGTGGCCAGATGCCCACTTCGGCCGTCGTGAGTTTGCGGCGTGAGGTGGGCACCCTCTCAGGCTCCCTCCCCCTTGCGGGGGAGGGTGGGGAGAGGGGTAAGCCCCGGGCGAGGTGACTGAACAAGGCTTGCTGTCGCAATCTCGTCGTTCTGCAAATGGAGAGAGTGCGCCGTGTGGCCACCCCTCTCCCCAACCCTCCCCCGCAAGGGGGGAGGGAGCCCGTCTGCTCGTGCGTCCATCACACAAGCGGGAAGCTGCACACGCGCTTGCATGCGCGTGTCGCGGACGCCCTCACGCCCTTGCGGCGGCGTGGGAGAACACCACCTCGATCAGCGTGCCGGTGCGGCCGCCGGTGCGGATCTGGAATTTGGCGCGGTTGGCTTCGACCAGCGCCTTGGTCAGCGACAGGCTGACGCCGCCGGAGCCGGCCTGATCGGATGGCGTTGGCGCCCGGAACGGCTCGAGTGCGGCAGCGACCTCGTTGTCGTTGAGGCTCTGGCCGGTGTCGCGCACCCGCAGCATCACCTCGCCGAAATCCGACAGCGCGGTCGAGACGATCACCTGGCCGCCGGCATTGGCGAGATGGATCGAGTTGCCGATCAGGTTCAGCGTGATCTGGCGCAGCGCGCGGGCGTCGGCGACAACAGGCGGCAGCGTATGCGCGAGCGAGGTGCGGATGATGATGCGCTCGCGGTTGGCCTGCGGCTGCATCACGGCGACGCAGCTCTCCACCATCTCGTTGAGGTTCTGGCTGGTGAAGGCGAGATCGAGCTTGCCGGTCTCGATCCGCGACAGATCGAGCAGGTCGTTGACGATCGCGATCACCCGTTCGCCGGAGGCGCGGATGTCCTTCATGTATTCGACATAGCGCTCGTTGCCGAGCGCGCCGAAGCGCTCTGTTATCATCACCTCGGCAAAGCCGATGATGGCGTTGAGCGGCGTGCGCAGCTCGTGGCTGATCCGCGCCAGCACGTCGGTCTTGGCGTTGGCGGCGCGTTCGGCGAGCCGCCGCGCCTCGCGCAGTTCGCCCTCGCTCTTCCTGGTCTGCGAGAGGTCGCGGAACACCGCGAAGAAGTTCGGCCCGTCGGCGCGGGTGCGGCCCATCGTTACCGACAGCGGGATGATGCCACCCTGGCGGACGCGCCCGAGCGTCTCGCGGCCATGATCGAGCAGGCTGGCGACGCCCGCCGATTTCAAGCTGGAGAGATAGTCGAAGATGCCGTGCTGGCTTTCCGGCGCAAACAGGTCGGCGAGATTATGCGTGACGAACTCGTCGCCGTCATAGCCGAACAGCGCTTCGGCGCTGCGGTTGCAGGAATGGATGTTGCCTTCGGCATCGAACATGATGATGCCCTCGGCCGCGGTGTCGAGGATCGCGCCGAGCTCCTCGGCGTCGGCGTGGCCGGCCTGCGGCGGCGGTGGCGCCAGCACCGGCTCCACGATCGCGGCCGGTTCGGGATCGGAGAGCGCGGCTGCGACCGCAGTGTCTTCGTTCAGCGTGCGCGAGAAGATCAGCGCCAGCGCGGACTCGTCGTCCCAGTTGATGGTGTGCAGCCGCGCTTCCGCGGACACCTGCTCGGCCTGGCCGTTCTGGTTGGCCGAGATCGTGACCGGCGTGCCGGTGCCGGAGGTGCTGCTCGCCTGCGAGACGCCGGGCTCGACATAGAGCGCATCGAGCCCGCCGGCGGCTTCCAGCGCGTGCAGGCTGTCATAGCCCATGCGGGCGAGGAAGGCGTGATTGGCATAGAGCAGGCGGTCGAGCCGGTAGATCAGGATGCCGACCGGCAACAGATCGAGCAGCGCGCGGTCGCGCCGGGAGTCGGCGCGCGGCGCGGGCTCGGCCGCCGCGAGCCAGCCGGCCTTTGGCGGCTCGGCCGGCGTCTCCTGCTGCGTAACCTTTTCCTGCTGAGACGCAGCCTCTTGCGGCGGCTCGCCTGCGGACGGCTCGTCGGCGATCGGCTCAGCGGTGGCACTGTCGTTGGTAGGCGCGGTGAGGCCGGCCTCGCTCTCGAGCCGCGCCGACAATTGGCGGGCGAGCTCGTTGAAGGCGTTGTTCTCGACAGGTGTCAGCGAGGGCGGCCGGGTGTCGCCGGCAAGACGGAACGGCACCACATTCTGCGGTGTGTCTTGACGCACTTCCTGCGTTTCCTCGTGCGTTTCCACGGCGTGATCCGGATCGGCTTGGTGTGAAGTCTCTGCTGCTGTCGGCTCGGTCAATTCCTCGGGTGGTGCGGCTGCGTTGGTATCGGGCGGCGGCTCCGCGTGTGGCGGAGGACTTTCATGTGGCGGCGCAGCGGTGCGCGGCGCCGGCGCGACGTCGGCCGACAGCAATTGCGGCACGATCGAGCCGCTGAAGAACTCATAGCGGCGCAACGCGGCGAGTCGCGCAAGCCCGTCGAGATCACGACACACACCAAAGCCGCGATAGCCGGCGAAATTCCGGTTGCGGTCTAACACCGGCAGGCCGGACAATTCGACCGGCAAGCGGCCGCCGCCGTCGACCGGCCAGTTCAGCGTGATGCCGCTCCAGGTGTCGTGGCTGGCGAAGGCCTGCATCACGCGGCCTTCGGGATCGACGCCGAAGCTCTCGGCGATGTCGCTCCACAGCCGGCCGAAGCCGGCCGCGGTGTGCAGGCCGATCAGCCGGGTGAATTCGTCGGAGCCGAGCGAGAAGCGGGCCTCATGGTCCATCTGCCACATGAAGCGCAGCGGATGCCGCCGCACCGGCAACGGCTCGTCGAGCCAGGATGGCGGTTTTGCTGGTGCTGATGCCACGGGCTCCGGCTCGGCGACCGGCGGCACGGGCAGATCCGCGATCGCATAGGGCGAGGGGACGGGATCGGCGGGCGGCGCCGGTGTTTCCGAAGCTGGCGCAGCTGCGGTCGCTTCGAGAACGGATGCGGGCTCCGCCGCAGGCGCTGCGACCCGCTCCTCGGCGGGCACTTCGATCAGCGCTTCCGACAGCGGCTCCTCGACGGCGGGCGTTTCGTCGGGCGTGGTGTCGAGAGGCGCGGTCTCGACGTGCGCCTCTTCTGCTGCCGCGGGAGATGGAGCCGCGTGCACGGGCTCCTCGACCTGCGCTTCCATAGGCGCCTCGATCAGCGCTTCCGACAGTGGCTCCTCGACAGCGGGCGTCACGTCAGGCGTGGTGTCGAATGCCGCGGTCTCGACGGGCGCCGTCTCCACGTGCGCGTCTTCTGCTGCCGCGAGCGATGGAGCTGCGTCCGCAGGCCTGGATTCAGCGGGACTGATGATCGGTTCGGCTACTGCCTCGTCCGCCGGTGGATCAAGCGCATCGAACAGCGTGAAGGTGGCCGGCGCTTCGCTGGCCGGTGCGGGGGCTTCATCCTGCACGGTGGGTTGCTCGACAGCGGCAGGCGCCGGCGGCGGCTCGACTGCGGCGGCCTCTTGCGGCGTCGTCGCTGCGGTGACCGGCGTTTCCGGCTCAACCGGCTCAGGCGCAATCGGCGCCGCCGGTCTGGCAGCGAGATGCGGGGCCGGCTTGATCAACGCGATCAGCGCGCGATCGGCGCCGCGGCCGATCCGTTGCAGCACGACGCGGCCGATCGCGACGCTCGCCGCCGCGCGGCCCTGCGCCAGCGCCTCGTCGCGCGCGGCATCGAGGCCGGCTTCGGTGAGATCATGCAGGCCGGGCAGCGAACGTGCGCCTTCGTTGGTTGCGATCAACAGTCCATCGCCGTTGAAGGCGGCGGCGGGACGGTCCAGTCCCTGCACCAGCCGCTGCAATCGCTCGGCAAGCGGCATGCTGCGGCCGCCGGCATTGAGCGCCGAAATCAGGATGCCGTGGCTGCCGTTCGGCAGGTCGATACGGATGCAGCCGCAGGTCGCGAGCATTCCGGGTGCCGCGCCGAAGCCGCGTAGCCGCTCCAGCCGCACCGCGCCGTTGGCGCCGAGGCCAGGGCCGAGCCGGGCAACCTGGCGGCGATGCGGATCGGCCGGACCGAAGGCGCGCTTGGCCAATTCAGCGCTGTTAGCGGCGCCAAATACCTGCGCGCCGACCGGATTGGCCCAGAGAATCCGTGCGCCGTCAGCCGACCACAGCCATGCCGGCAGGTTGCCCGTCGCATGGTCCGCCAGCTTGACATCGCCGAGCGCCTGGATCTGGAATTCCGCGTCACTCATCACGCAAGATTTGACTGCATAGGTTTGGCTTCTTCCTTAGCTTTGCCGAAGGCCGGCAGCCGCAGGACGACAGCCTTAACAGAAGGTTAGTATCGCAACTGGGGGGCGGCAGGTCCATGTCCGCAGGCAGGATGCCGCCGCCAAAGCCGGGATAACGTTAACTTGGCTGAACGATCCACAGCCGTTTGGCGTTGTCGGGCAAAGGCGGCTGCGACAGCATGATGCGGAACCAGGCGGCACCGCGTCACACCTGCGATGGCAGTGCCACGATATATCGTGCCGTCTAGTCCACCTCTATTCTGCCTCTATTCTACTTTGGGCCCGCAGGGCCAACCGGCGGGCCGATCACCAAGCGAGGGAGAGCGACCATGAGCGACAACGGGCGTGACCATTTCGAGATCCCCAAGTTCGAAATCCCCAAGGACATGCGGTCGATGGCCGAGGCGAGCTTCGACCAGGCGCGCAAGGCTTTCGAGCAATTCGTGACCAACGCCAGGGACACCGCCGGCAAGATCGAGGAGCGCAACGCCACGATGCGCGCCGGCGCCAAGGACCTGTCCACCAAGGCGCTGTCCTACGCCGAAAAGAACGTGCAGTCGTCGCTGGACTACGCCCAGTCGCTGCTCAAGGCCAAGGACCTCACCGAGGTGATGCGGCTGCACAGCGAATATGTGCAGGGCCAGATGCGCTCGCTCGCCGAACAGGCCAGCGAAATGGGCCAGGCGGTCAGCCGCGCGGCGATGGACGCGGTCAAGCCGAAGAGCTGACGGGGCGAGTCGATTCAGGCTGATTTTGGCCCTCAAACTTGGTCGGGCGCGGTAACCCCATATTCCGTCACATAAAAAATGTGGCGTCGCACGCGATCTTACGTTGCGTTGCACAAAATTGACATGATATGGGTGTTTATTAGGCGCGCCCGACGAAGGGCACTCCCGTGAATCAAGGCAGCGTGATCCATTTCAGCGCTCCCGGCCTGATGGGCTCGGGGACGTCCGCAATGGTCACATCTACTCACCCGTTGCGAAGGATTACACGTATGACCAACCCGTCCGATCCGTTCTCCGCCTCCATCATCCCGTTCGAGGTTCCCGAGCAGGTGCGCGCGTTCGCCGAAAAGGGCGTGCTGCAGGCCCGCGACAGCTACGCCAAGTTCAAGGACGCCGCCGAGACCCACAACTCGACGGTCGAGGCCGTGTTCACCTCGATGAACAAGGGCGCCACCGCCTATTCGGCCAAGCTGATCGAGTTCTTCAAGGCCAATACCACTTCGTCGCTCGACTTCGCCCAGGAGCTGTTCAGCGTGAAGTCGCCGACCGAAGCGGTCGAGCTGTGGACGTCGCACGCCCGCAAGCAGTTCGAGACCTACACCGCGCAGGCCAAGGAACTGGCCGAGCTCGGCCAGAAGGTCGCCAGCGAGACCGCCGAGCCGATCAAGGCCAGCGCCTCGAAGTTCTATCAGCAGCCGGCCGCCTGATCGCGGTCTGCACGAGCTAACGAAAGGCCCGGGCCTTGCTGGTCCGGGCCTTTTTGCTGGACGGGCCATCGAACGGCCCGAGATAAGAGCGGAAATCGGCGCGTTACGGCCTTGCCAAAGGCGGGCGTTGCACCTAGTTTCCGCCCGAAATCGCCGCCCCCCTTCATGTGGGGCCGTGCGTCAGGATGCAGTTGTAGCTCAGTTGGTTAGAGCGCCTGTCTGTGGAACAGGAGGTCGGTGGTTCGAGCCCACCCAACTGTACCAACAAGATCAAATCTTTAGAGAAAACATCGAAGGCTGGCGGATTGCCGTAGCTACCAACTAGCTACCACCAGAGCGCAAGTGTATTGCGCTCGCTTGAGCGCGACCGAAATTCACGTGGAGGGCGCGTTTTAGGCTGCTGTCGGTGTGAAGGAAAATGGACGGACTCGCATCGACATCCGTCTCGGATCCGCCGGTTAACCCGGATTACGCCTCACTATCCGACGTGCCTCGCACTCCTCGGCGCCACGCTCCCGGACTGACGCCGACCATTGCTGAAAATACCCTCGTAAAGTGGCTCTGATTGGCAAACCCAGCCGATTTCGCAACCTCGGACAGCGGCAGATCGCGGATGGTCATCAACTGCTCGGCCGTCTTCACCCGCCGGCGAAGTAGCCATCGATGCGGCGGCAGACCGGTGGAGATTCGGAACGCCCGCGAGAAATGATCGACCGAAAGATCAAACTCGGCTGCGATCTGCCGCAAAGGAGTCTTTCCGGCGAGATCGGCATTGAGCCTATCGCAAGCACGGTCTAATTGCCACGGAGCGAGGCCGCCGCGGATCGGCTTGGCGCTGCGCGGGAGGCCACCGTAGGTTTGAGCGATGTGTGCAGTAAGTGCGTGCAACATGTGGTCGACGAAAAGCTGGTTGGCCTCGTCCGCTCGACGCAAAGCTTCCACGAGCGACGCACCGAGGTTACGGACGACTGCGTCGTCGTGGCCTATACCCGGCTCATAGGCAAGCTCGCCAATGCGCGGTGCGCCGGCCTGCCTCGCAATGTCGTCAAGGGCAGAGCGCGGAAGATAGAAAAAGAGGGAGTGAAACGGCTTGTCGATGACGTACCGCAGAGACCGGGGAGGAGCCGGGCACGATTCCGTTTCTCAAGCGCTTTACCGTATTTGGTCTCGGCTACCAAAACCCACTTCCCGCGCTATGACGTCGATCGAGTGCCGGCCGTCTTCGACCATCACCTTTGCCGTCTCGATGCGCAGGTTTTCAACCGCTTTGGCCGGCGACTGGCCCGTCTCCTCATGAAATGCGCGGCTGAATTGACGCGGACTGAGATGCGCCGCCTCTGCAAGCTGCTCGACCGTCAGCGGGGCATGGAGATTGCGGCGGGCAAACTCTAACGCGCGTTGAATTCGGTCGGATTTCGGTTCGATTTCGAGCAGCGCCGAATGTTGCGTCTGCCCGCCCGCCCGCCGATGAGACATCACCAAGTTTCTCGCCACCGATCGGGCGAGTTGTTTTCCTGCGTCTTTCTCCACCATGGCCAGCGCCAGATCGATGCAGGCCGTGCACCCGGCCGAGGTCCAGATCGAACCATCCACAATGAAGATACGATCTTCGTCTAGCCTCGCCTTCGGGAAACGCTCCCGGAAATAGCGGGCGTAGGCCCAATGAGTCGTGACGCGGCGATCATCCAACAGACCGGCCTCCGCAAGGACCAGCGCTCCGGTGCAGATCGACGCAACCCGTCGGGCTTTGCGCGGAGCGTTCCTCACATAGGTGAGGAGCTCTGGCGAAAAGGTTGGCTTTTCGACGAGGGTTCCGAGCACGATCAACGTGTCGAACTCGGTCTCGTCGAACTTTTCCGTCTCCAGGGTCAGGCCACTAGAGGTTTTGACGGGCCCCCCGTTTTCGGAGAGGACGCACAAATCATAGAGCGGCTCCGGCGCAAGCATGTTTGCACATTCGAAGACGGAGACCGTGCTCAAGCTCAGTACTTGAAAATGCGGGAAGGTGATAAAGCCGATGCGTCGCATGGGAGGTCTCCAATATCGAACCGCACGCGGTAACTGTCTCCCCGACGCCCAGGCTTGCACGTGTATCCTGCCATGCGCATCGTGGCCAGCCAACGTGTTGGGAAGTTGAATAGCCGTCGCGATAAGTGCCAGTATCTCTGCGCGGCACCTCCGCCTTGGTTAGAAGATCGGATCAGCTGGAGGCGGTAATATCCGTCCAAAGAGCAACGAACACGGGCCGCTAGCCCGTCGAATTACCGTTCGTGCCCGCCGTCGCGTAGCGCTACGCGAAGCGACTTCGCAAGCTGTCGCGCCCGGAGCCGCACGCGCACACGGCTCCTTGGGTCATCTTCGGTCTTTGGGCTACGACATGATGTCCGTCGCCACCCATCGCTGACAATTCTCCGCATTCACACGGACTGACCGCTTCGGGTCGCGAGCGTCGTCTTGTGCAATAGACGGGTGCTCGTCAACTTCCGCTATGCCCCGTTTGCGACCGAGTTCGTGACGCGACGCAATATGTCGCGAAATTGCTAACCGAAGGGTCATGTCGGCTCATCAGAAGAACAACAATATGCAAGGTGACTCATCAAAAAGAATTGGATTCTCTCGATGCCCGCGAACTTCGACTTTTCACACAGCCTGGGCCACAAGCAGACATACGCGGGGGGCCACGGCACCGCGCGGTTCGTCTGTCAGCCCCCGGGGCCGTCCTTCATGATGTAGCCCATCAGGTCGTCCACGTTGTGCTCCAAATCCCGGATGATGTTCTTGACGACGTCTCCGATCGAGATCACGCCCACGACCTTGCCCGCGTCCAGCACTGGCAGATGGCGAAAGCCGCGCTGAGCCATCATTGCCATGCAGCCCTCCAGCCGATCGTCCGGCTTGACCGTCACCGGGTTGCCCGTCATCACTTGGCCCACCGGCGTCTGCTTCGCATCGAGCCCGGGCAGCAGAACTTTGATGGCGCAGTCACCCTGGGTCACGATACCGACCAGCACGTCGTCGTCGATGACCAGCACCGACCGGACCCGGTTGTCGCGCATCTGGCGCAAAGCTTCGACGACCATGTCGCCGGAACGAACATGGATCAGGGCGCCACTCTTCTGGGCCAGAGCGTTTTTTACTGTGCTCATCGATTTCCTCTCGTGGGCTCTGTCCTGTCCGCCTTGATGGTCCGCATCGAAGGATAGTCGAAATATCTTGCGTCGTCAGCACCGCGCCGATGTCTTCGGCGAAGCCTGCCACCGATCCCGACAGCGGGATTTTCACCGCCTCCATGGCGTAGCCCTGGTACCCAGGTTCAAGCGGTCTAAGCACTGGCACGGGCTCAAGGGCTGCTATGGAGCCCACTGCAGACTACCTGGACCCGAAAATCCATTTCTGAGATTGAACCCTTAGCTGACATGCGCTTGCTGTGAGGGGATTGCAATTCGTGGAAGTGAAGCGCGAGCCGCGCTCTCGAACGAAAATTGAACGTATCTGGCGCGGTTTCCGGTGCGGTCGCCGCGCTGCGGGCAACAAAGACCAAGCAAGACGTTGATATTCTTGGTGGGCCCGGCAGGACTCGAACCTGCAACCAGACCGCTATGAGCGGCAGGAAATGGGATGCGGTGATTGATTATTCTACATTTTTTTTGATGTTTAGCCGCGTTTATCGCGCTTGGCGAGATCGCTTCTGGTGCGAAACTGGTGCGGTTGGCCTAGCTTTCGATAGCGACCGCTGAACGGCGTGGCTCGTAAGGTCGTCTTCCACTCTCTCCGCCCCACTGCTTCTACTCCGCATTTAACCGTTCGAAGCGACAGCAACGCAAGCGTCCCTTCACTCCCAACTTTTCTTCGCGTTTATGACCTGTGGCTTTGCTGCAGATTGGCAGTGCAGGAAAGGCGCTTCGGTCAGAGCGTTTTCGGCATTCGACTCCACACGTACTCCGGAGCGTGCACAGCTGAGTTGTTAGGAGTGGCCGCTGTTGGCGTAAATCTGACACTAAGGCCGGTCCGATCGGCCGAGGCCTCAGTTTGGATCGCGGCAACGATGGGACTCGCCAGGAGGGCGCGTTGGGTTGATTTTGAGAGCGTACTGACTTGCCTGTTCGAAGCGGTCAAAGTGATCTTGGGCGTGCCAGCCTTCCTCGGGAAAAGTCCTGCCTCCAAATGAACCGATGCGCGACAGTTCATTGATGCGCCGGCCGTGGCCAATATCATGAGCCGCGATTTAATCAGTCTGCGGGATTAAAATCCAACTATTCGATGTTGGATCTGCAGACGGCGCGTGTGGTGAGAATACGGGGCCCTTAATCGAGAGGTGTCCCGATGAACTCCATCCTGCCGAACGAAGCATTCGATGACCGCCCGTTGTTTTCGGGACTTAGGGTTCTCGATATCGCCAGCTTCATCGCCGGGCCTACCGCTACGACCGTGCTGTCGGACTTTGGTGCCGAAGTGGTCAAGGTGGAAGCGCCCGGGATGGGGGATCCGTATCGACACACATACTTGAGCCCGCCAAATCCATCTTCGAAAGAAAACTACGCATGGCAGCTCACCAATCGCAACAAGCGAAGCTTGGTGGTGGATTTGAAGAACCCACATTCGGCGGAGGTTTTGGCCCGCCTAGTAAAGTGGGCCGACGTTCTCGTGACGAATTTTCCTCCTCGGGTGCGACAAAGGCTGGGTTTGAACTACGAAGATGTATCTTTGCTCAATCCACGTCTCATCTACGCCGATATCACCGGATATGGTGAGGTGGGACCGGAAGCGGACAAGCCCGGATACGACACGACTGCGTATTGGGCGCGTTCGGGTTTGATGCATGTCACTCGCCAAGCGTCTAGTCCGCCCGCCTTGCCGGTGCCGGGGGTTGGCGACCATGCCACAGCGATTTCCCTCTACGCTGGCATCGTGAGCGGGCTTTATCGGCGCGAGCGCACCGGCAAGGGCTGCAATGTCCAAACCTCTTTGATCGCCAATGGCGTATGGGCGACAGCCATGTGGCTGCAGGGCGCACTGCAGGGCGCGAAGTTCAGCGACGAAATTGATCGACGCCGGCCCCCGAATGCACTCTTCAACAGTTACCGAAGCCAGGATAGTCGCTGGATCTTGCTCGCGTTCGTCCAGGAAGACAAGAACTGGCCCGCTTTTGCTCGGGCTATCGAGCGCCCCGACATGCTGTCGGATCCGAGGTTCGCCGATGCGGAGCGTCGCCGCGCACGTTCACCGCCAGCGACAGATCGAGATCTTCAAGCGGAAACGTGTCGATCGGTCCGAGCCGCAGGACCCCGGCATTCACCACGACGGCGTCAAGCGGGCCCAATTGATCTGCTGCGAAGTCAACCGCGTGTTGGATCGCTTTGCTATCCGCGCTATCTGCCTTCAATGCGGTGGCTCGGCGCCCTCTTGCTTCGACAGCGGCGACAATTTCCGCAGCACGATCCGGTTGAGAGACAAAGGTGAACGCGACATCGAAGCCGTCTTCACCCAAACGTTTAACGATGGCGCCACCGATGCCTCGAGCACCGCCGAAGACCATTGCTACCTTGTTCGTCATGGGACCAGCACCAGCTTGCCCGCGGTCTTACGGCTTTCCATGTCGGCCTGGGCGCGGCTTGCCTCCGCCAACGGATACTAACCGCCCGGATGGATTCTGAGCTTTCCTTCCCTGATCCAGTCGAAGAGCTGCTTTGAGTGCTGCCGCAGCAATTCCACTGTGTAGATATGATGAAAGAAAGTCGCATAGCCAATTTTGATGCTGTTCGGCAGTGTCATGAGATCGAGGCCGCCAGGCCCGCCCAGAACCGGGCTGTACCAGCAGAAGGTGCCGGACCGCCTCAGGATGTCGAGCGAACCCTGGAATGTGGTCGGCCCCGAGCCGTCGTATACGACGTGAACACCTTCGCCCCCTGTTAGGCGCAGTGCCTCTTCCGCGAAGCGGCTCTGCGTATCGACAATCACGTGATCGGCGCCGGCCGCCTTGGCGATTGCGACCTTCTCCTCCGACGAGACGCGGCCGATCACCCGGCCTCCGCGTATTTTGATGACCTGTGTCAGGAGGAGGCCGACACCCCCCGCGGCTGCGTGGATGAATGCGATGTCGCCCGGTTGGACCGGATAGAAGTCGGTCGCGAAATGGCTCGCGGTGAGCCCGTTCATCATGACCGATGCAGCCGTGCGGTCGTCAATGTCATCCGGGATCGGGACGAGTGCGGTTGCTGGAATTGAAATCCGTTCAGCGTAGCTGCCCGGGGCGTATACCCAAGCGACGCGCTGATTGGTGACAAACCCCTCGACGCCATCGCCTACTGAGGCAACGCGCCCGGCGCCCTCGACGCCGAGAATCTTTGGGTTCGGTCTGTCCGTCCATGCAATTCCCTGGCGGACGCCGATGTCCATGAAGTTGATCCCTGCATAGGCGATGTCGACCAGGACTTCGCCCGGACCAGCAACTGGTTCCGGCATATCGACATGCTCCAGCATCTCGCGGCCGCCTATGCCATTCATCACGACTGCTTTCATCATATCACCTTTGTTGAACGATCGTTCCGTTATTGGGCAAAAAAACTAGCGCATTGCCCGAAGCGCCATCTCGCCAAGACTGGTGAGATCCTTCGGTTTAGCCCCGCCGCGAGCCGCGATCCGAATGCCGGCGAAGCTTGCCATCAGGAAAGTCGCCAGTTGATCGGGATCGAGCGCACCAGAGATGTCGCCCTCGGCCTGCGCCTTGCGGATGCTGTCCAGCATAGCGGCGCGAAGCCCCCGATCCGCCGCGGCATTGATCTCCGTGAGCTCGGGACGGGCGCAGCCGAACTCGGCAATTGAGCTCACACCCAAGCAAGGCACCTTTGCCTTGCGCACGACGCGGTCAAGCATCGCGCGGATACCGTCGATCGCGCGCTTCCCTGTACGCAATGCGGCACGATGCTCGCTGCCTTCCGCAATCACATAGCGCCGCACCACGCTAAGGTAGAGCTGCCATTTGTCGCCAAAGGCGTCGTAGAGACTCTGGCGACCGATCCCCATCGCATCAACGAGCATCTGCGCGGAGGTGCCTTCATATCCGTGCTCGCGGAAGACACTTGTCGCGCCATTGAGCGCCGTATCGATATCGAAGGTTCGGGGTCTTGCCATGATCCGAATATAGGATTGGCGGAACGATCATTCAAGTATGTGCCGGCTAAAATCCAACCCTCGTTCATCTTTCTCGCCGTATCGTGTGAGATCGATGCCGGAGACCGTGAAGCCCAACTCGTTGGTTACAGGTTCAAAGTTGATCGACATATCCTCACCCACAGCCGGTTACGGCCCTGTCTTTTCGTTCACGCGAAGCATGCGGCTCCTGTCATCCGCTCGCTAAGCTTCCAGAGGCGATCGGCCAGATCCTCGTCCATCGCCCATGGGCGAACGCCAGGTCCGAGGTATGTGTCGTCGTCGGACACCGCTTCGGCGATGTTGCAATCTGTCAATCGGCTTGCAAATTTGACGGGGGGCAATATTGCAAGCCGAATGACAGTTGCAATCTTCACAATAGAGGCCACCGAGGCCTTCGATCTGGGGACTGGTTGCGCACCAGACGCTGGTCGCGGCGCCCTGTGCAATCGTCTTGCTGCCTGCCGGACCCTCGCGCTGAACCCGGCCCTCCGCGTCGATAATGCCCATCGCCATCAGTTCTTCGCGGGATAGGTAGCGAGCGATATCGGTCAGGACGCTGCCGGGGTGCAACGAAAAGGCGCGAATGCCGTACGACGCGCCGCGCTCGTCGAGCCCCAGCGCGAAAACCGCGTTCGCCGTCTTCGACTGACCGTAGGAATCCCACTTGTCATAGGGACGGCGCTCATAATTGGGATCTTCGAAATTCACCTTTCCGCGGCGGTGGCCGCGCGAGGAAACCGAGACCACGCGCGCACCGCCCGCATCGGCCAGCGCCGGCCACAGCCGTGCCGCGAGTTGGAAATGGCCGAGGTGATTGATCGCGAACTGGCTCTCGTAGCCGCGCGCGTCCTTTTCAAGCCCGGGAGGTGCCATGATCGCAGCGCTATTGACGAGCATGTGAAGTGGCCGCTTGCTTGCGAGAAACTCGGCGACGAATCGATCGATCGAAACAGGATCTGCCAGGTCCATCGCCGCCTCTTCGATACCCGCGAAGGGCGCAAGCGCCGTCTTCGCCTTGTCGGGCGTGCGGGCGGGGACGATAACGGTCGCGCCTGCACCCGCCAATACGCGGATGTCTCGAGCCCGATACCCGAATATCCGCCGGTCACGATCGCGACCTTGCCCGAAAGATCACGCCCAGTGATAATCTCGTCGGCCGTCGTCTTGGGACCGAAATCCGAGGGAAGCTGCACTTGCATTCGGGCCATTCGCAATCCTTTCCGTCATTTGTCGCCAAAGCTCGCGGAAGACACCTGTCGCGCCATTGAGCGCCGTATCGACATCGAAGGTTCGGGGTCTTGCCATGACCTCTATATAGAAGTTACGGAACGATTGTTCAAGTAATTTTGCGACGAAAGCAAAATCGAGCTCGCCGCTCTTTATCAACGCCAACAAGGTGTCGCTGTATCCGACCTCTGGATACTCGCTCGTGAAATAAGCAAGCGCGGGGGCCAACGCGGCCTTGCTTAGCGTTGGCGGAATACCGACGGCGATTCGGCCCGAGAGAGTGCCGGCAAGGGCGCGGATCTCGTCCGTCGCACAATTGACCTCATAGAGGATCTGAGAGGCGCGCGCATAAAGTTTCTGTCCTGCGACGGTCGCAACGACGCCTCGTCCCAATCGTTCGAACAGTTCGGTGTGCAAGTCGGATTCCAGTGCAGCGATTTGGTTGCTGACACCCGGCCGAGTGGCATTGAGCCGCTTAAAGGCGCTCGCGCGCCTTTCTCAGGAAGCCGTCTCGTCGGGCCGCTGCAGCAAACGCTCGCTGACTGACCAGAGCTTTTCCGCAGCGAGCGCATCCGTCGCCCAGGGACGTACGCCCTCGAGTCCGTGCTAGTCGTTCGGCACAGGCTTCGCGATATCGAAATCCTCGCAATAGACCCCGCCCACGCCGTTCAGTCGAGGGCTGGTTGCACACCAGATGGACGTTGCTGCGCCTTGCTCTGCGCTCTTGAAGCCTTCGGGAACGGACAATTTCCCGTCTTCACCGCGAACTTGCTCCCGTGCGGCTAACTCAGCGTCCGACATGTGCCGGGCGAGTTCGGTGGCGATTCCGCCCGGGTGCTCCGAGAACGCACGAATCCCGTGCTCCGCGCCGATCGTGTCCAACTGCATCGAAAGCAGCGCCACGGCGCTCTTGGACTGGCCGTAGGCCAGCATCGGATCATACGGGCGTTTGTCGAAATGCAGATCGGCGAAATCAACGCCGCTGAACATGTGGCCGATCGACGAAAGGTTCACGACACGCGCGTTGCCAGATCGCTTGAGAGGCTCCCAAAGGCCGAGCGTCAATTGGAAGGGGCCGAGGAAGTTCGTAGCGAACTGCATGTCGTAGCCGCGACGGTCGCGGGTTTCAGGCGGCGCATAGACGCCGGCGTTGTTGATCAGGATGTCGAGTGGACGCCCAGCCTGCACAAATCGAACTGGTTGATAGACGCGGGATCGGACAGGTCCAGCGGCAGCACCTCGACCTCGACGATGCCCCTCAGATTTCGCTCGGCTTTGTCCATGTCCCTGGCGCCGACCACGACATTTGCGCCCGCGCTGGCAAGGGCCATGCACGCGATCGCCATCGGCCCGCGCCAGGTGGCCCCTCATCACTGATAAGAGAGTCTTCTTACCCCGACCGAGATTTAGAAGCCGCAGTCTCTTAGTCCTTTCTGGAAAGCCGGAAACGCGAGCCGACAGCAATGAAGTCAACATCCAGACATTGATTTCCTCGACGAAATTGGCCCAAACCGCCGCATCGAAAGTATTCGAGATTGATCCGCCAGCGCTTCTCGTGCGGAGAGTAGGTTGCAAAATCATTCTGGGCGCTGGGAGGCCCCCTTGCAGATTGCAGCGATATATTGTCGGACTTCGGCAGGCAGATCGTCGATATGGTGAGGATTCCAAGGGTCATTCTTAGTGACGGCGCGGCCCATGGAACCAGCCGTCACCACACTGCAAAGCAGAAGGAAAAGGGCCAACAACGAGGTTCGCATTGTCATTCGGCACTCCTCTGTGAGTGGCGAACAATCCGACCGAGGCAAATGGGCTGGTCTACTACTCTGACCGTGTGGTCTATGGCTCCCCGAGATCACCCGTTCTCGGCATAGACAATCCTCATCCCGACGAAACAACGGGTCTCGTCGCAGGCGTCAGCGCGCGAAAGCGACCGGCGCGAAATAGCTATCGCGCGCCCCGGGCTTCTCGACCGGGAAGGGCGGGAAGGGACTGGCGCGATGAAGCAGTTCGAGCGCCTCCCGGTCGAGCACTGTATTGCCTGACGACTTGGATATTTCGCTTGCGATCACTTCGCCCGCACGATTCAGGTCGAACCGCAGCACCGTCGTTCCCGAGACACCATGCGCCGCCGCCGGGTAACGTTTGAAGCGTTGCAGATGACCGAACACCAGCGCGTTATAGGCCCTCGCGCTCGCTTGTGAGAACTGGCCGACATGCTCGGTCTTCGGCGGCGCGCGTGTCTCGGGCGCGGGCGGCTGCACCTGCGGCTTTGGCTCCTCGACTTGCTTGGGCGTCTCTTGCGGCAGGGTGACCTCGGCCTGTGCTTGCGGCGGTGGCGGCTGTTCAACCTTCTCGACTGGCTGCTCCTGCTTGGGCTGCTCCTTGGGCGTCTCCTCCGCCTGCTGCATGGTCGGGCCGACCGCGATATCCTGGTTCTGAATTTCAGGCGAGCTGGCGTCGACTGGGGCGAGCGTGACGCTGATCGCAGGAATGATGTTGGGCTCGACGGGTCTGCGGGAATACCACAGTGCAATGGCGGCCACGATCGCGGCATGCGCCAGCAGGATTGACAGTGCGGCGAGCGTCCAACGTGATACGCCGCGATTGTCAGGCAGATGCAGGGCGCGGGCGTTCATGGCTTCGCCGCCGGCGCTTCCAGCCCGACCAGGGCAAGCTTGAGATAGCCGGCGTCGCGCAAGGTGTTCATCACCTCCATCAGCTCGCCATAGCTCAGCGACTTGTCGGCGCGGACGAAGATGGTTTCGTCCTTGTGGTTGTTGGTGGCGCTATCCAGCGCACTCGCGAGGGTTTCGCGCGCCACAACGGTTTCGCCGACGGCAATGGTCTGGTCCGGTTTGATCGTGACGAAAACCGGCTTGTCCGGGCGAGGCTGCTCGGGTGCCGTGCTCGCGGGAAGGTTCACGCCGATGTCGACGGTCGCAAGCGGCGCGGCAACCATGAAGATGATGAGCAGCACCAGGATCACGTCAATGAAGGGCGTGACGTTGATCTCATGCTGGATTTCGAGTTCATCGGCGTTCGAACGTGAACCGAGACGGACAGCCATGGCGGTCACTCCGCAGCGCGTGGCAGGACCACATCGCGGCTGCGCTGGCCGCGGCTGATCATAAGCAGGAGCTGCGCCGAGGCGTCACTCAGGAGCGCGCGATAGCCGGCGATCACGCGAGCGAGGTGGTTGTAGATCACGACCGCCGGGATGGCGGCCACAAGCCCGAGCGCGGTGGCGAGCAGCGCCTCGGCAATGCCGGGCGCAACCACCGCGAGGTTCGTGGTATGGGATTCCGAAATGCCGATGAAAGAGTTCATGATGCCCCAAACCGTGCCGAACAGGCCGACAAAGGGGGCGGTCGCGCCGATGGTGGCAAGAATGCCAATGCCGCGCGAAATCTCTCGCGTCATCGCTGCTTCCACACGTTCCAGCCGAAGCGCGACACGCTCCTTGAAGCCGTCGTCGACGATACCGTCGGACAGTTCCGCCTCGCGCTCCGTCGAGAGGATCAGCTGCGCGACAGCATCGCGGTCGCCATTGCATTCATGGGCCGCCTCCGTGAGGCTGCCACCTTGCTCCAGCATTCTCACCCGCCGCAGCGCGCGACCCCTGCCGACGCGCAGCTCGATGGTCTTGGCAAGCCAGACCGTCCAGGTCACGAGCGAGGCGAAGGCGAGCCCGATCATGACGGCCTTCACGACGATATCGGCGTTGAGGAACATTCCCCACGGCGACAGATTGCGCGGCAACAGGGAATCCGGAACTTGGGCGAACGCGGGCTGCGAGTGGATCGCGAGGGCCGCAAGAATGAGGCCTCTCGGCAGCAGCCGGAGCCAAATTCTGCGCTGAGCCTTTTTTTCGCTAGCTTTCATCTCGTTCTTTCTCGTCTCAATCGGCCCCCACTTGTACCCCATACTTGTGGGCCTACTCGCGCGCTAACCAGTCGCTAAAGCAATCCCTCAAGGTGATAATTCACGCCGGCTTTGACTTGGTTGACCTCGGTCTTGACGGTCACGCTGGTGCCGAACGGATTGACGAAATCCAGGTCTTTGCCGCCGAAGGCGAGATGGTCGTACTCGAGCTTCGCCGACCAGTGTGATCCCAGCATGTATTCCAGGCCGCCGCCCGCGATCCATCCTAGACGGGTGGTGTTAGCAGAAGTGACACCGTCGAGCCCGCTGTTCACCTCCATGCGATAATCGGCGTTCATCCACGCGGCGCCGCCCTTTGCGTAGAGCATCAGCGGCCCGGAGACGTAGCCGATTCTGCCGGTGAAGGTGTCATACCAGTTGTGGTCGCTTGTGACCGAGAGCGAGGCCGTGCCGGCTGGATCGACGAAATTGGCTTTGCCTTGAGCCGACGTCCAGGCGAGTTCGCCTTCGATGCCGACCAACACGCTCGGCATGAGCAGATAATTGTAACCGGCCTGCAAACCGCCGAGCACTCCGCTCGGATTGGTCGTGCCCCACCCAATCGGCGTGAGCACGTGCTCGCCTGAGCTGAACGCGCCGCCGAAGTTGGCGCCGACATAGGGGCCAGCCCAATCGTAAACGGTTGCCATGGGTGTGGGAGCCTTGCTGTGGAGGGCGGGCAAGACGCCGGCAGTCTTCTCCGGAGCGCCGAGCTTCTGCGATATGCCGAAGTAGTACCTGCGCCGCGGTCCGTATTGAGGCGCGAACACGCCGATGCCGCTGCCGTTGCGGATCTGGTAGATGTAGTCGGTCACGTTGACCACGTCGAACCGCACCGTTACCGGCAGTCCGTTCCAGCCACTGGCAAATTCATGCGACAGGCCGGTATTGACCTGCCAATAGGATGGCAGGTGGTCGCAGTTCGGGCAAAGCACGCCCGCCGGCGTCGTGCGCAAGCCAGTGCCGTAGATGAAGGTTGCACTCGCGGTGGTGCCGTCCAACCAGGTGCTGGTGTCGCTCCACCGGTATGCGACCCGTCCCGAACCAGTATAGGCTTGATCATGGTCGGTGTGGATCCAATTATTCCGGATGTAGATCAGGTCGTCCGGACTAAACAGGGTCTGGTTTGATACGACGGTGTGTGCGTGCTGGACGCCCCAGGCCCAACTGGTGTCAGCGGAGAAGCCGCCGGATCTATATCTGAGTTTCAGCTCGGCGCCGTAATTCTCGGCTCTGTCATAGTTGAACGCGGTGAGCACATAGGCTTGGCCGAACTGCCCATCATCAAGCAGATCCCTGGCAGTCTTGTAGTAGATGCTGCCGCCAATCTCGAGGCTTGGACAATTTGCTGCTGGGGCAGGTGCTTTGCCGGGCATTGAGCTTGAGGTCGTCGGGCATTGCGGCAGCAGTTGTTGCGTGAAGCCGGCGTCGTACACGTTCGCCCGTTCGGGTTGGATCGCGCCGACATTCTGGAGCGGCTGGCCTGCCACTTGGCCGGGCAGCACGGCCGCCTGATCGGGGGTGATTGTCGGAGTCCCGGCGGTGGTGCCGTTGAAGATCTGCGTTGGAATCGTTCGGCCAAGCACCTGTTGGGGCGGTTCGAACGTTCGCATGTAGCCGATGTGCAGGACAGTCGACCACCATGGCTTGTAAGTCAGGCTTGCGCGCGGACTGAATTGGTTGGCGTCGACATATTGGTAGATCTGGTCGAACCGCAGGCCGTAGTTGAGCGTGAGTTGCTGGGTGAGCCGCCATTCATCCTGGGCATAGGCCCCAAGCTGCCAGCCGAATAATTTGCTGCTGTCGAGAATGTTGAAGGGTCTGTCGATCGCAGTCAGCCCGCTGGGATCATTCGGGTCGAGCGGCTGGACCGTGCTTCCGGTGGCGATGCTGGTCTGCTCGCCGTTGGTGTAGAAGCCGGCCCGAAGCGTGTGCGCTTCGTTCAGGCGGTAAGAGAAATCGCCGGAAACCCCATTCAGGAACGAGCTGCGGTACGCATCGGATGCGACGTTGTTGATGAAGAGATCGCCCACCGGGTCGGGAACAAAATGAAGATCGCTGTAACGCGAATAATAGGCGAGCTGCGCATCGAAATTGCCTTCGGATTTCTGCCAGGCAATGACGTTGTAGGCGTTCTTCTCGTATTGGTTTTGATTAAGGGTGGCCGAATCGAAACTACCCTTGCCAAACGCTGTATAGGCGGGAGCATTCGGGTTTGGGGTGCCATCCGGGTTGAGGCAGGGATTTGTGGGGTCGAATGGACCGCCGCAAAAGCCTCCCACGTTGCCAGGCTGTCCGGGATTGTTGGGGATCTGGTAACGGGTCTCTCCGAACCCCGAAATGGTGACTACTCGCGCAGTTGGATCGAGCACCGTGGAGGTATAGGCGAAGAACCTGCCTTGTTCGGAATGATCGTGAATGGCGTTGAGCGTCGCTATGGGATTCTCAAGGCCGAGGCCGGTGCTGAGATAGCGGCCAGCGACGTAATACTCGGTCTTCCCCTCGACCCCGCCATATTCGAAGCTTGGCGTGATGGTCTGACGGCTGCCGCCGTAGACGCTGACGCTGCCGCCGGACAGGGCCGCTCCGGTCTTGGTCGTGATGTCGAGGATGCCGGCGGTACGCAGGCCATATTGCGCCGGCAGTGCACCCGTGATCAGGCCGATGCTGCCGATGAAAGACGTCTCCAGAAGCTGCGAGAAGCCGGACACGCCATCCGGCAGCAGAATCCCGTTGATCCGGTACTGAACGTTGGCGTGCTCGTTGCGGACGTGAAAATCCCCCGAGCTCGTCGAGTCCTGGTAGACGCCCGGAAATTGCAGCACGATATCGCTGAGCTGGGCGGCATTGCCCTGCGGCAGGCTCTCGATATCCCTCTGGCTAAGTTGATAGTTTGTCGTGCCAACCTTGGGCATGATGACGTTGTCGCGCCGCTGGTCGAAATTCTGGGTCTGCTGGACGACCTGGCGATTCGCCGCAGCCTGGGCCTGCTCCGCGCTTGGCACGGGCGCCGCTGTCGACGGCGGATTGCGCACAACCTGCCGTGGCGAGGGCGTTTGCGGCCGCCGCCGCTCGGCCGGCGCCGCGACCCGGGTCTCGGGCAGGACGTTGGCGCCCGGAGGCGCGGCCTGCACGGCCGGCGTTGATTGCGGGGTCGGCGAATTGGCCGGTGACTCTGAGGGCGCCGGTGTGGCCGAGCTTTCCGGCTGCGGCGAAGGCTGGGCGGACGGGGAGGCACTCGGCTGCGGCGTTGAGGTCGTCCCCTGCGGGGCCGGGCCTGTGGGGGCTTGGGCGAGCGCGGCTGCACCCGATGCCACCACGAGCGTGAGCGACGATGCCGACCGCAAAATGCCGCGGAAGGTGCGAAGGAGAAACGGAGTGCCCATGAAAAATGTTTCCTGACTGAACGCCTGCCCGCGACGCAAAAGCGTCGTGGTACGGAAGGAGCTTCGGCCCTGGCTCGCGGCGCGCCCATGGCGCGGCACAGCGGCGGATCGAAGCGGCGATGTCAGGAAATCGGAGGTCCGCGTGATTCAAACGCAGCCCGCGGCGACTGCAACAAGAAGCGGAAATGATCGACGGGATGATCGATCCTCGCATCAGCAAATTCCACCTGCAGCACCGGCGGCGTTGGCGCCAGGGCGTTGCCCATGACCGCAGTGGCCATGCAGATCGGACAGAGATAGTCGGGATGGCTGTCTGACGGGCTATGACGATTCTGGCCGCCATCGGCGCCCGCTATGGCGGCAATAAGCACGCCGGAGCCCTCGGGCACTTTCCCGGCGAAGCCGTGAACGTGACCGAAAGCGAACGTCAGGTTGATGACGAGCGCGATCAGCGCAAGCCATGAACCATACCTATTATGTTTCCGAAACCAGCGCATCCGGAAGCAATTGCCCTCCGCTCGAGCCGATCTTATCCAAGCTTGTCGTAACATCAAAGGGTCGAAAATTGGCCTTGCGCCGAAAATCGACCAGCCGTCGGGCGACGAACTGGGTTATTCGATGGGGACCGGTGGTGATCGTTTCCAGGCCGTCCAATTTAGCGCGATCCTCAGGAAAACAATCACATCTTGCGGAGTTGGCGCCGAGCTTGGCAGCGGGCTTGTCTGTGCCTGCGTAGCGACATCGGTTGCCAACTTCACAGGTGGAAGTCGGGGTACTTGCGCCGGCCAGCCTCTAAACCAGCGGGCCCACTAGGGCCAGTCTGTGAGCGCGCCGGCGACGATTTGATTGAATTGCTTACTCGGTCAAATGAAGCCGACTTACAGTTTCGGGCTGGGCGAGCGCATGGCGCTCAAAATATGGAAGAAATGGCGCACCCGACACGATTCGAACGTGTGACCATTGCATTCGGAGGGCAAAGCCAAGCGACGTGTCAATCGGCGTGGGGGCCCGACGCCGATCGGCGAACCAAGCCGTTGATCTAGCAAACATCGGAGGAGTCAATGTTTGCCGCTTATCTTCAGTCAGTCGCGGCGTGGCGCTCACGTCTTCTCAGCCTGAATCACTTGGAAGGGGGCCGAGCAGCTATGAGGTGCGTAACCTTGGGTTCAGCCATGGCTCCGAACTCGCGGACCGCGTCCTGAACGACCCGGTCCGCATTCGTCACGCGTTGGTGCTGTCGAAGATGCTCGAGCCAGGACGCCACCATGAACGTTTCCAGGAACCGTCCGCTCTCTGCCGTGTCCTCGAAGATGTCCCATGCATAGGCGCCGTCGCGCCGTCTCTGTAGGCCTAACTTCATCACGGAGGAGAGGAAGGCGTCGCGCCTTTCCGGAGCGATCAGGTATTCGACTGTGACGAGGACCGGTCCATGATCCGCATCGGCATCGTTGGTCAATATGGGCGCTGGCCAATGCATCGACGGCGCAAGGTCCACTCCAGCGCCGGCTTGAAGCTTCCAACGCCAAGTCAGTACGATTCCGGCAACAGCTCCGGCTGCGGCGACAAAATGCGCAACCGGAAGGCCAAGCCCTGAGGCAAGCTGCCCCCACAGCGCGCTGCCAGCGGTCATCGCTCCGAAGAGGACAGTGACGAACATGGCCAAGCCGCGGCCGCGTACCCAATCGGGCAACGAGACCTGGACCGAGACGTTGACCGTCGCGAGAACGGCAATCCATGAGATGCCCGCGATGAGGCAAGCCGCAAGACCGGTCGCGGCGTGATGCGCGATGCCGAGAAGGATCAGGCTCAGCGAAGTACCGAGCGTTCCGGCCGCCACGAGCCGGTCGGGTCCGAGTGTCGTCTTCATCCAGGACAGAGCGAACGCACCCACGACGGCGCCGATGCCGATGGCTCCAAGCAGAATCCCGTACAGTTCCGGACCACCCGCGATTTGATTGCGCGCCACGAGTGGGAGGAGGGCCCAATAAGCACTCGCGAAGAAGAAGAAGGCCACCGCTCTGACGAGCGTTGCGCGGAGGTTCGGATTGAACCGCACGTGGCGGAAGCCGACCACCATAGCGCCGGCGAGACGCTCCGGCGGCAGCCCGCTCCCTGGCGAAGGATCCGGCCGCCACCAAAGGAGGGCCCCGATCACGGCGAAATTGCTCAATGCGTTGACCCAGAACGGCGCGGCGATGCCCAGTCCACCGATGACCACGCCGCCGAGCGCTGGTCCGATGGCCCTGCTGATGTTGACGCCGACGCCGTTGCTGGCCACGGCCGCCGCCAAGTCCTCTTTCGGGACAAGCTGCGGAACGACCGATTGCCACGCCGGCGCGGTGAACGCGGCCCCGGCACCGAGCAGGAACGTGAACAAGAGCAGAATGGGCGGCGTGACGAGATTCAGTCCGACGAGCACGGCGCTTGCTCCCGCGACGATCGTGAGGGCGATCTCGCAACCGATCAAAAAGCGCCGCTTGTCGACGGTATCCGCCAGCGCTCCGGCCGGCAGCGCGAACAGGAACATCGGGAGGCTGCTTGCCACCTGAACCAAGGAGACGGTGAGCGGATCGGCGTCGAGGTTCGTCATCAACCACCCGGACGCGGCGTTGTACATCCATGTGCCGACGTTGGCGACGACAGTGGCGATCCACACCACCGTGAAGGTCGGATGGCGAAACGCTATCCATGGCGAAGCGCTGCGCGGAGCATTCGGTGGGATAGGCTTCTCGTTGCTTGAAGACATCGCGCTCACTTGACCGATCAGACTTTGCCCGTGAAACCTACCGGAGTTCGCCCAACTGTCCGGGCTTCCGCCGTCAGTCATGCGCCGGATTCAACACCGTGGTGTAGTTGGCTGGCAACCACTCGAACTGGCCATCGACCGATCGGACATGTCCGATTCCGGGAAATGCGATGTGAGCCGCCGCAATCCAGGTGCCGGTCCGGGCAGCCTGGGCAAAGATTTCCGTTCGTTCCGCCTCTGCCGACATGGGATCGCTATCGTAGGTCACCGTGATAGCGGGGTCGGGAAACTGGATCGGCGCAACATGGACCAGATCTCCCCAGACCAGAAGCGTTTTGCCTTCGCTGGAGACTTCGTACGACGTGTGGCCTGGCGTGTGTCCGGGAGTGGGGATGGCGCGGATCCCCGGCGATAGTTCCAAACCTTCCGAAAAGGACTTCAGTCGGCCTGCTTCCGAGTAGGGCTTCAACGAAGCGCGATCTCCCTCGAACATCGGCCTGAGGAATTTGGGAGCCTCGTTCTCGTTCTTGGCATTGAGCCAGTAGTCCAAATCCTTCTGGTTGACCCGTACGATGGCGTTGGGAAATGCCGGCGTTCCTTGAGGCGCCATGCCTCCGACATGATCCGCATGAAGGTGCGTCAGATAGATCTCGTCGATCTGCTCCGGCTTGTAACCGGCTGCCCCTAGATTCTCCACCAGATGTCCGCAGCACGCGCCGTATAGACTGCCGGCACCGCTGTCGATCAGAATAAGCTTCTGTCCCGTGTTTACCAGGAAGGCATTGATCGAGCCTTCCACAGGAGCAGGGAGATCGGACGCTGCGAGCAGAGCCTCGGCCTTGCCGGGATGAGTCTCGGCGAGCCTCACGGCCTTTCGCTCGCCGCTCGATACGCTCTCGTTCCGCGTCATCACTTCGTGGACGGGAAACGGATGCGTGCCATCGAGCAGCGCGGTTATCTCGAAGCGCCCCAGCATCATTCTGTAGAAGCCCGGCGCCTGTGTCCGGACCTGGGGAGCTGCGGCATACGCGCCGCCGTCGCGGGAAATGATCGCCAGCGCAAAGAACACGACGATTGGGACGGATCTCATCTTTGCCTCCTAGAATCGAACGATTCAGTCGCGGGCAGCGGCAACCATGGCAGGTGTAACCCGGCCTTCGGCATGTCCTCGGGGGCCTGCACCGAATGGCCGCGGCCGTTCACGTCGCGCGATATCATCTGTCGTCCCACTCGATGCCGATCGAGCATCGGCCAATACCGCTAGCTCGTCTTGTCCGATCTCAAGACGGATTGGACGTTGTTGCGGGAGAGCATCGAGGTCTCAGCCATTCCATCCTTTGAGGAAGTCCAGGAGGAGCTTGTTGACGACCTCTGGCTGTTCCTCCTGCGGAAGATGACCGCAGCGTTCGATCGGAGCGACGGTGAGATTCTCCGCCATCTCGCTCCAGACCGCCTTCATATCGAACAAGCCTCCGACGGCGCCGAAATCCTCGCCCCAAAGGGAGAGGACGGGGCACTTGATCTTCCGGTCGGCGTCGTCCAGGTCCTGGGCGATGTCTTCCGCGCTCGCGCGATAATCGGCCATCGCCCCCCGCACCGCGCCCGGCGCGCTGTAGGCCCTCACATAGGTGTCGAACGCTTCGCCGGTGATCGTCGTCGGATCGTGGCACCATTCGGAAAAGGAATGCCGAAGCCAGATGTGCTCTCGCCCGGCGATCAATGCCTCGGGCAGATCGGGAATCTGGTGGAACATGAAGAACCAGTATTCGCGGGCGGCCTTCGCGCTCATCTCGCGCGCGACGATGCGGGTCGGAACGTTGTCCATGACGACGAGGCGATCGACGAGATCCGGATGGTCCTTGACGAGACGGGTCGCGACCCTTGCCCCGCGGTCATGACCGACGAGGGCGATGCGACCCACCCCGAGTGCCTTCAGCAGCTCGACGATGTCGTTCGCCATCGTCCGCTTATCGTAGCCGCTCGCCGGCTTGTCGGTTTCTCCGTATCCGCGAAGGTCCGGGGCGATCACCCGGTAGCTGGAGGCGAGGGCCGGGATCTGGAAGCGCCAGGCGAAGTTGGTCTCCGGAAAGCCATGCAGGAGGACGACTGGGGGGCCGACCCCGGCCTCGAGGTAGAACTGCCTGATGCCATTGGCTCGGCAGGTGGTCCGACGAATGGTGGTCACCGATCTGAGCCCAAGTGTAAGGTTACGGGCCATCATCTTTCGACAGGCCGATCGGGCGTGATTGCAGGATTCCACGGTGCTTTGTACGATTGCGTCGCCGCGGCGGAAAAAAAGGCAACAATTGCCTCGGTAACGGTTCCACTATCGCGAGAAAGTCCAAGACGCGATGAGGTTTGCGGTTGTCTGATCAGGACGACCGGCCACCTGCGAGAATGGAGCCGGCAGGGCGGATATTGCTTATCGGACGGACGGCCTTTGGGGCCGCGGAATGGACATCAGCGACGTGAGCGCGCGAGGAATTCACCACGTTACGGCGATCGTCGGCGATGTGCGCCGCGCCGCCGAATTCTACCGTGGGGTACTCGGCCTCAAACGGGTCAAGAAAACGGTCTGCTACGACGATCCGGGGAGCTATCATGTCTACTACGGCGATGATCTCGGCTGTCCCGGCACCGTGATCAGCACGCTCGCCTGGAATTGCGTGGCGCCGGGGTTGGCCGGCGTTGGCGAAGTCGTTCAGACCGCCTTTCGAGCTGCGCCGCAGTCCATCGACCAATGGGCAGACAGGCTTGATTCATTCGATGTACCCAGCCGTCCGCAAGAGTCCGCTTTCGGGGAGCGCATGCTCTGTTTCGCAGATCCCGACGGTACGGCGCTCGCGCTGGTCGAGACATTGGAAGGATCGCCGCAACCAGCCGATCGTGGGGGCGCGCTCCGCCCGCTGCACGGCCTCCACAACATCACGCTCAACGTCCGCGAGGAGGATGCAACCGTTGATATCCTGCAAAATGTCTTCGATTTCGAGCTGGTTTCACGGAAGGATGGGACTATCCGCCTCGCAGTGCATGACGATCCAGGCGGCACGATCACCTTGTGCGTCATCGGAAAGTCTTCGCGGGGGCGCCTCGGCGGCGGTACCATTCGGCACGTTGCCTTCCGCGCGAGGGATCTCGACGACCGATCGGAGATGGTCGAGAAGCTTCGTTCGGCATACGGCATCGTGGTGAGCGATCCCATCGAGCGGACCTATCTGAACGCAGTGTGCTTTCGCGCCCCCTGCGGCGTGCTTTTCGAGATCGCAACCGACGGTCCGGGATTCTCCGTCGACGAGGCGCCCGAGCGATTGGGAGAAAAACTGCAGCTTCCCGCTTTCCTCGAAGAGCGTCGCCTCGAACTGCAGGCGATCCTTCCTCCGCTCAACTAGATGTCTTGCCGGCTCGTTTCGCCCTGCTTTGCGGGAACGCCTTTCCTGCGGACTTCGTTCGGTCTGCCTTACCCTCCATGAAGTCGGTCAGCCGAGGGCAGACGAAGTCAAGGAAGGCTTTCACGCGGAAGGGTAGACGTGGCCCACCGTGGTAGAGCGCGTGAATCTGCTCGTCGTCGCCAACCGTGCCCTTTAGAACTTCGACCAGGCGGCCGGCTTCCATGTCGTCGCGAATGTGGTAGTCGGCGAGCCTTGCGAGGCCGAGCCCAGCGATCGCCATCCTGCGCAATGTTTGAGCATTGTTCGCAACTAGCGGACCGCTGACTTTCCTATCGACAATGCGACCGCTCTCCTTCAGGGGCCAGACCGGCGCAGAGCGTCGGAAGTTGAATCCAAGGCACCTGTGGCTTGAAAGATCCTCTACCTTCTTGGGTTCACCCATGTGCTGAAGATAGGCAGGAGACGCGACGATTCTTCTCTTTACGAGGCCGATGCGTCTGGCGACCATCGCGGAGTCCTGTAGTGCGCCCACGCGGAAGGCGACGTCCGTCCGATCGAGATAGAGATCGACGATCTCGTCGGAGAGCGAAATATCGACAACGATGCCGGGGTGAGCTTTCAAAAAGTCCGGAAGCAGAGGCTCTAGTCCGAGGATTCCGAACGAAATGGTGGTATTGACCCGGATCGTTCCCCCAGCCGTCGTCGCGCCCCGGGAAATGCCGCGCTCGATGCCATCGAGTTCGGCGACGAGGGCAAGGCTCTTCTCATGGTACATGCGACCTTCGGCCGTCAACGCCAAGCGCCGGGTCGAGCGCTCGAATAGTCGGACGCCTAACCTTTCCTCGATCCTTCCGATGAGCTTGCTGACCGTGGACGGCGTCATGAGAAGACGGCGGGCAGCTTCGGAATAATTTCCCGCGTCCACCACTCGGAGGAAGACCTGCATTTCCCCGACACGATTGTCCATACTCGATCCATCTATGAAACAGTTTCACAAATAATGTGGATCCGGGGTGGATTATCAAGCCCATGTTTCTTCACCTATCGTCGGTCATCGTTTCCCTTCCAACGCATTTTCCGACTAGCAGGTCGCTGTCGGCCGATCGTCGGATCGACGACTTGAACAGAGACGATTATCTCTCTATGAGAGAAAATCGCTCGACCGACGCGAACTAGATTTGGTCGTCTGTCGGTAGCTTGTACGGTGGCGGATGGCTTTGGACGCTCCAATGAAGGAAGAGTCTGATGGCGCGTCTGGCGGCTTCTATGGTCGTCGGCTCAGTCAGCATCTCGGCATGGAGGGCGACTGTGTGCTGCGTGTACATCGCGAGGGACACTTGGCGCTCGCGATGACCCGACTGACCTGCTCTCGGTTCGTTCGAGAACGGACTGCGGCGATTCCTTCCGAGCCGGCCTTCAGCATCCTGCACCAACTCGGCGATCTCGACAGGCATTCCTGCTGGCTCGCGGGCAAGCCCAGATACTCGGGGGCGTTCGGCGCTGGCACGGTCAGCGTCATCAACCTGATGGACAACCCCCAATGCGAATTCAAGGGCCCGGTCGACGCCGTTCAATATTACGTACCGAAGAGCGCTCTCGACGAATTCGCACGCGAGCATGGCGCCAAGCCGGTCGCGGCGCTCAAATGGAGCAGGGATCAGCGCGATCCTTATCTGTCGACCTTGTCGAGCGTGCTGCTCAGCGCCGTCGAGCACGATCCGGAGACTAATCAGCTATTCACGGATCAGATCGGTTTGAGCCTGCTCGCTCATTTTGCGCAGAGCTACGGCGGCCTGCGTCCGCAGGACAGTGCGGTCGGCGGAGGACTGGCTCCTTGGCAGGAGCGTCGCGCCAAGGAGATCATGCGGGCGCGACTTGCCAGCGGGTTGACGATTGCCGACGTCGCTGCGGAGTGCAAACTGACGCCTAGTCACTTCGCAAGATCGTTCCGGCGCAGCACGGGCATCGCTCCGCACGAATTCCTCTCTCAGCTCCGGATCGAAGAGGCCAAACGCCAGATGTTGAGCACGAAGCTTCCGCTTGCCGACATCGCGCTCATCTGTGGCTTTGGCGACCAGAGCTACTTTACGAGGGTGTTTTCCCGTAGCGTCGGAGCCAGCCCCGGCGCTTGGCGACGGGCTCGTGCTGAAGGCTGACCCCAACGCGATTTGGCCTCAGGCGGGGCGGATCATATCGCGGGCATAAGCCAGTCCGATCCCGTATCCGCCAGCATGTGTCTCGACGATGGCGCGAGCGCCGTCGTAAGTTTCGTGCCGCGTCCAGTCGCGTTGCATTTCGAGCAGGACCTGAATCCACGATGTCAGATGAGCTCCGGCGGCCTCCATCCGGCTGAGAGCGAGTTCGTGGCTTGCGGGAGTGAGACCTCCGCAGGCGTCGCCGACGACATAAACCTCCAGACCCGTCGACAGCGCCGATAACACGGCGAATGTCACGCAGGCTTCAGTGAGAAGACCTGAAACGATGAGACGTCCGCGGCCGGTGGCGAGGACGGCGTCACGCGCCTTCTCGTCCTCCCAAACGTTCATGCTGCGGCGGTCGATCGGCTCGATGCCCGGGAGGGCCGACTTGACGGCCGGCATCAGCGGACCGCTGTATACCTTTGTCGCGGAAGTCGATGCGACGACTGGCAGGCCAAATACCGTTGCGGTCTTCGCGAGCGCGACGACGTTGTTCATGAGCGCCTGCCGGTCGATCGATCCGACTCCGAATGCCAAGCCGGCCTGTTGGTCGACCAGAAGCAGTGCGCAGTCCTTCGGTTCCAGCAAGTGGAGGGGATTCGACGCCATGTGACCTCTCCGTTACGACTTCAGGAACGCGAGCAGGTCCGCGTTGACCTGATCGGCGTGCGTTGTCGTCGTGGCGTGTGGAGCGCCCGGATAAGTCTTAAGCTTGGCGCCTTTGATCATCTCTGCGGCCAGCTTGCCGGTATAGGCGAGCGGAACGACCTGATCATCCTCGCCGTGGACTACCAGCGTTGGGACGTCGATCTTGGCCATGTCGGGCCGAAAATCGGTCTCCGAAAAAGCGGTCACACAATCGAGCGTCGCCTTGATCGATGCCTGAAGAGCGATCTGAAGGGTCTGCTTGAACACGCCCTGGGACACCTTCATGCCGTGGTTGGTCCCGTAAAAGAGGGGATTGAAGTCGTCGAGGAACTGCGGACGATCCTTGATTAGGCCGGCCTTGATGCCGTCGAACACCGATTTGTCGACGCCGTCGTGGTCCGCGGTCTTGACGAACAACGGCGTGACGCAGCTCAGCAGCACGAACTTCGAGACGCGCGCGGAGCCGTGCCGGGCAACATAGCGGGTGATGTCTCCGCCGCCCATCGAGAATCCGACGAGCGTCACTTCCTTCAGTTCGAGATGCTTGATGAGCTCCGCGATGTCATCGGCGAAGGTATCGTAGTCGTACCCCGTCCAGGGTTGACCGGAGCGGCCGAAGCCTCTGCGATCGAACGCTACGGTCCGGTAGCCGCGTTCGGCCAGAAAGAGCATCTGCGCATCCCACATGTCGGCGCTCAGCGGCCAGCCGTGACTGAGCAGGACCGGTTTTCCGCTTCCCCAGTCCTTGTAGTAAAGCTCTGTACCATCTCGCAATTTCAGCAAGGCCATTATTCTCTCCGTAACGAGGTGACGAGCATTAGCGTCTTCTTGCCGCCTTCGATCCTCTTGCGCGCAAAAGTCGCGGATAGAGAGCGCGATGGCTTGGACTATCTGCGCGTGCATTGGACATGCTGGCGATCTCGGATGAGAGCCCAGTGGGTGCTCGGCATTTGGTCGCACGCGAACGGATCATCGGGCCTGAGTCCAAGCCGTGACGAGATCGTCCAAGCGCGAGCGGCGGCGAACGGCCATGATCCGGGCGCTTGCACAATCCCCCTACGCTCGATCGGCCACGTCGATCGCAAGGAGAACCTCTCGATGTCGAAGCTCGAAATGCTCACCCCGGAAAATAGCGCCATCGCACTGATCGACTATCAGCCGGCGATGTTTCAGGGCGTCCAGTCCCACGACCGTCTGGTCACGATCAACAACGTCCAGATTCTCGCGAAGGCCGCCAAGCTCTTCAAGATTCCGACCGTTCTTACGACCGTCGCTCGGGACTCCTTCTCGGGACCCTTCATACCGGAGGTGACCTCGCTATTCCCGGACCATGACGTCATCGATCGGACGTCCATGAATTCGTGGCTCGACGCCAATTTCCGAAAGGCCGTGGCCGCCACGGGCCGCAAGAAGTTCGTGTTGGCAGGTCTTTGGACCGAGGCGTGCGTGATCTTCCCGACCTTGGACATGCTCAGGGAGGGCTATGAAATTTACATCGCAGCCGATGCCTGCGGCGATCTTTCGCTCGAGGCCCACAATCGTGCCATGGAGCGAGCGATCCAGGCGGGGGCGGTTCCCATTACGTCCTCTCAGTACGCCTACGAACTGCAACAGGACTGGGCGCGCAGCGAGACCTACGAAGGGATGATGGACATCCAGCGCGCGCACTCGCCGTACGGCATCCAGATCCGCTTCTCCAAGTGGGCGTTGGGCGAGCATGCGTCCGAGGGCGGCACGAAAGCCGCCTGACGTCGGCGGCGTCCTATCTGGAGCATGCGATGAAAATCTATGTTCTCTCACTGGGCGCCGGCCTTCTGGTCGGCGTCGTCTACAGCCTCCTGAACGTGCGATCGCCGGCTCCGCCGTTGGTGGCCCTGGTGGGCCTTCTCGGCATTCTGGCCGGCGAGCAGATCGTACCGGTCGGACGGCAACTGATGTCCGGGCACGGTCTCGCGGCCGCGTGGCGTCAAGCCAAGTGCGCGCCGCATATGTTCGGGCTGTTGCCGGGGCGTCATAGCGATCAAGCACAGAACGCGAGTTCGCTGGAAGGTCAGGAGAAGCATTCATGAGCACGGCACCGGACATCATTCTGCATCGTGGTCTGTTCACCACGCTCGACCGCTCCAATCCGACGGCTTCGGCCGTCGCCATCGCCGACGGCCGGTTCGTGGCCGTCGGGCACGATCAAGAGGTAATGAAGCTCGCCGGTCCTGCCACGAAGGTCGTCGATCTCAGGGGGCGTCGCGTGTTGCCCGGCCTGATCGACAACCATCTTCACATCATCCGGGGCGGTCTGAACTTCAACATGGAGCTCCGCTGGGACGGGGTGCGCTCGCTTGCGGACGCGATGGGTATGTTGAAGCGGCAGGTCGCCGTTACCCCGCCGCCGCAGTGGGTGCGGGTGGTGGGTGGGTTCACCGAGCACCAGTTCGTGGAGAAGCGGCTTCCGACCATCGACGAACTCAACGCAGTCGCTCCGGACACGCCGGTCTTCCTGCTTCATCTCTACGACCGGGCCATCCTGAACGGCGCTGCGCTGCGGGCAGTCGGCTATACCAAGGATACCCCGGAACCGCCCGGCGGCGAGATTTTGCGCGACGGGAACGGCAATCCGACGGGGCTGCTGCTGGCCAAACCGAACGCCAACATCCTCTACGCGACACTCGCCAAGGGGCCGAAGCTGCCCTTCGACTACCAGGTCAACTCGACCCGTCATTTCATGCGGGAGTTGAATCGGCTGGGCGTGACCGGCGCGATCGATGCCGGCGGCGGCTTCCAGAACTATCCGGAGGACTATGCCGTCATTCAGAAGCTGAACGACGAAGGGCTCCTGACGATCCGGCTCGCCTACAATCTCTTCACGCAGAAGCCCAAGGGCGAGAAGGAGGACTTCCTCAACTGGACGAAGACGTCCAAGTACAAACAGGGCGACGATTACTTCCGCCACAACGGGGCTGGCGAGATGCTGGTGTTCTCCGCAGCCGATTTCGAGGATTTTCGCGTTGCGCGTCCAGACATGCCTCCGGAGATGGAGGGCGAGCTCGAGGAAGTCGTTCGCGTCCTCGTCCAAAACAAATGGCCCTGGCGGCTCCATGCGACCTACGACGAGACGATCTCGCGAGCGCTCGACGTGTTCGAGCGGGTCGACCAGGACATGCCCCTGGAAGGCCTTCACTGGTTCTTCGATCACGCCGAGACGATCTCTGATCAGTCGATCGACCGTATCGCGGCGCTCGGCGGCGGCATCGCCGTGCAGCACCGTATGGCCTATCAGGGCGAATACTTCGTCGAAAGATACGGGGCGGGGGCCGCCGAGGCGACGCCGCCGGTCAAGAAGATCATCGACAAGGGCGTCAAGATATCGGCCGGCACCGACGCGACCCGCGTAGCTTCCTACAATCCGTGGGTCTCGCTATCCTGGCTCGTCACCGGCCGCACCGTGGGCGGACTGCGGATCACACCGCAGCGCAATTGCCTGGACCGCGAGACGGCGCTGCGCATGTGGACCGAGAACGTGACCTGGTTCTCGAACGAGGAGGGCAACAAGGGCCGCATTCAGGTCGGCCAACTTGCCGATCTCATCGTACCCGATCGCGACTACTTCTCCTGCAGCGAGGCCGAGATCGCGGATACGACGTCTCTGCTGACCATGGTCGGCGGGAGGATTGTGTTCGGAGCAAGCGACTTCTCCAAACTCGAGGCGGTCACTCCGCCGCCGGCCATGCCGGACTGGTCGCCCGTCCGCCGCTTCGGCGGCTATGCGGCCTGGGCGGACGACAAGGAGAAGACGAAACAAAGCAGCCTGGCAGTGAAGGCCATGCAGATGTGCGGCTGCGCAAACTCTTGTGGCGTGCACGGACACGATCACGCCACGGCGTGGTCCAGCCGGTTGCCGATCTCCGATTTGAGGAGCTTCTGGGGCGCGCTCGGCTGCGCTTGCTGGGCGGTCTGACATGGCTTCCGGGGACTCGCCGAACTGGATCTCCGCAATCCTTCGCTGGCCGCTCCTGTGGCATGCGGCCAGGCTGTTGCTGGTGTCCGCCTACTTGCTTGGCGGCCTGGCGAAATTGCTCGACTTCGCGAGCGCAGCCGCCGAGCAGGAGCATTTTGGTCTGCATCCGGGCTGGCTGTGGGCCGCGACTGCCATCGTCGTGGAGCTCGGTGGTTCTCTGCTCGTCGTCGTGAATCGCTTCGTGTGGCTCGGGGCCGGCGGGCTCGGCGTGCTGACGTTCGTCGCAATGCTCACCGCGAACGCGTTCTGGACGATGAGTGGCCATGAGAGGTTCATGGCGACGAATTCCTTCTTCGAACATCTCGGGTTGATCGCAGGACTCGTCATCGTGTCGATTGTTTCCGATGTGGGTTCCCCGAGCCGCGCTGCGCGATCTCAATCCCTCCAGGGAGTTGCTCAATGAAGTCAACCAAGCTATTCGCTCTGCTGGCGTTTACTGCGGCTCTCGCAGCGGCGCCGGTCTTCGCCAAGGACATGCCGAAGTCAAGAGAGGCGCAGGTGGCCGTCGCTCCGCAATACGACACAACGCATGTCTACGTGGCGCCCGAGGACGTGGACAAGTTCGTGACCAGCTTCCTGGCGACTTTCGGAGGCAAGACCACCAAGCAGGTGGTGGCAACCGTCACGCCCACGCCAAGCAGCACGACGTCGCAACTGCTGCAGACCCCAGTGGGGACCGTCTCGCTGTTCGGCTTCAAGACCCCGATTCCGTATCCGTTCGGTGCGGAACGCAACGGCTATCTGGTCAGCGACATGGACGGGGCGATCAAGGCGGCCCGCGCGGCGGGTGCCGACGTGGTCGTTTCCACTTTCCCCGATCCTATCGGGCGCGACGCCGTGATCCAGTGGCCTGGCGGCGTCAACCTGCAGATCTACTGGCACACGACGAAGCCCGACTACGCTCCGTTCGAGCGGATTCCGGAGAACCGCGTCTACGTGTCCCCTGATCGGGTGGCGGCATTCACCAAGGGCTTCGTTGCATTTTCCCACGGCAAGATCGTCTCCGACGATGCGAAGGCACCGGGCGCCGAGATCGGCAGGTCGGACGCCACCTACAGACGCATCCGGATCGAGTCACTCTTCGGGAAGATGGTCGTACTGGTCACGGATGGCCATCTGCCCTATCCCTATGGGCGGGAGACGACGGGCTACGAAGTAGCTGATCTTGCTGCGACGCTCGACAAGGCGAAGAACGCCGGCGCCACTGTACTCGTCGAACCCGCCACGTCGGACGGCCGCTCCGCGGCGTTCGTCATGTTTCCGGGCGGATACGTCGCCGAAATTCACTCACTCGCTCCGAAGAACGCCCCGCGGACCAGTGGCAAATAAGGGTAATGACTGTCGATGTCGGATCTGGCCGGTCTGCGGAGCTCCTGGATTTTGCTCGTACTTGCCACGTTTGGCGCCGGTATCGACCACGCGCTCGCGGATGATGGAGACGCGACGCTTCCGAAACGACCCGCTATTCAAGCAAACCGCTGGGCGGAGGACTGGTCGGTTCTGGCCGATCCGAGACTGCGTACCGAGCCGTTCGACGAGCTCAAGTACATTCCGCTTTGGGCCACCGATCCTAAGAGCTACATTTCGCTGGGCGCCACGTTGCGGGAGCGCTTCGAGAGCAACAACGCGGCCGGCTTCGGCACCGGCAACACGCCATCCGATAGCTACTTCCTGCAACGGCTGCAGGTCCATGCCGACATCCACTTCAACGAAAACTGGCGTGCGTTCGTCCAGTTGGAGGACGATCGGGCCTTTCACAAGTTCAACGTCACTTCGGTCGATCAGGACAGGCTAGACCTTCGTCTGGCCTTCGTCGAATACGTCAACACGTTCTCGGGCGGTACCTTGAAGGCGCGTGCCGGGCGACAGGATTTTGCCTTCGACCTGCAGCGCTTCGTATCGTCGCGGGACGGGCCCAACGTCCGGCAGTCGTTCGATGCGTTGTGGGCGGACTGGGAAACTGGTCCCTGGCGCTTCATCGGCTTCGTCAGCCGTCCCGTGCAATACTTCGATGGGCAGCCGTTCGACGACACGTCCAACGATAGCTTCAGATTCAGCACGCTGAGGGTCGAACGCAAGGTACTCGGCGACAAGGAACTGTCCGGCTACTATTCGCTCTACGAACGCAGCAACGCCAAATATCTGGATGCCCTCGGGGCCGAGCACCGGCATGTCTTTGACCTCCGCTTCGCGGGCAACGCGCAGCACCTCGATTGGGATCTTGAGGCCATGGGGCAGGTGGGCCAAGTGGGCGCGAAGGACATTCAGGCCTGGGCCGTCGGCGCGCGGACGGGCTACACCTTCGTCAGCATACCCTGGCAGCCGCGTGTCGGCCTGCAGGTCGATGCCGCATCCGGCGACCATCATCCCGGAGACGGAACGCTGGGGACCTTCAACCCGCTGTTTCCGAACGGATACTACTTCACGCTCGCCGGCTACACCGGCTACGTGAACCTGGTGCACCTCAAGCCGTCAATCACCGTCAGTCCGGCGAACGGATTGAAGGTGATGGGCGCCATCGGCCTGCAATGGCGTGAAACGACGGCCGACGCGATCTACGTCCAGCCGAATGTGCCGATAGCGGGGACCGCGGGCAACGGGAGCAATTGGACCGGTGCATACGGACAACTCCGGGTCGACTATGCCTTCAACGACCATCTGACAGGAGCCATCGAGGCGGTGCATTTCGACGTCGGCGACACGATCATCCGTGCCGGCGGGCACACCAGCAACTACCTCGGCGTCCAACTTCAGTACGGATGGTGAGATGCCGCGGCACATACTCCTCCTTCCGCTCTTGATGAGTCTGAATGCCGGTTTCGTCGACACGGCAGCTTTCCTCGCGCTCCAGGGATTGTTCACTGCGCACGTTACCGGCAATTTCGTCACGTTCGGCGCGGCCATGGTGCTCGGCACGTCCGGTGCCCTCGCGAAACTGCTGGCGCTGCCGGTCTTCTGCCTGGTCGTGATCGGCACTCGGGTCTTCAGCTTCTTTCTGCCTGTGATTGGATTGCCGATCTTTCGCTCGATGCTCGCCCTCAAGGTGCTGCTGCTGGCAATTGGCGCGGTCTGCGCGGTCCGCTTCGGACCATTCGTCCAAGGCGATAGCTGGCAGGCGATCTGCACCGGCATGATCCTGGTCGCGGCGATGGCCATTCAGAACGCCGCGCATCGCATCCACATGGGGACGGAGCCCCCGAGCACTCTCATGACAGGCACCACCACCCAGATCATGATCGACGTCGCCGACGTCATACGGGGCGCGCCCGTCTCGGTACTGACGGTGGCCAGGCCGCGTCTCGGCAAGATGGCCGCAAGCGTGACGGCATTTGCCCTGGGTTGCGCCGCCGGCGCAATTCTCTACGCGAAGCTCGGGACGTGGTGTTTCGTCATCCCACCGTTGATCGCCGCGCCAGCCGTCTTGCTGGCGGCCGCCGAGCCCAAGTGATGGGACGGGAGCGGCAAAGGGTCGTGACGGCGAATTTCGAGCTTTTTGACCAGCACCAGGAGACTAAGATGCAGGACCTTTCACCCGAAGCAACGCGCCTGACGCCGCTCCGGACACCGTCGGACCTCGGCGACAACGCGACGACCGACATCTCCGCGGCTCTCACCGGGCTGTTGGCCGACATGTTTGCGCTCTATCTCAAGACCAAGAACTTCCATTGGCACATGTCGGGCCCTCATTTTCGCGACTACCACCTGCTGCTCGACGAGCAGGGCGATCAGATATTCGCGACGACCGACGTCATCGCCGAGCGCGTTCGCAAACTTGGTGGCACGACGATCCGATCGATCGGTCACATCAACCGCATTCAGCGGCTTCTGGACAATGACGCGGCCTACGTGACTCCCGAGGATATGCTCGCCGAGCTCCTGGACGACAACAAGCGGATGACGACCTTGCTGCGTGAGGCGCACGCGGTGTGCGAAGAGCACAACGACGTGGCGTCGACGAGCCTCATCGAAAACTGGATCGACGAGGCCGAACGGCGGACCTGGTTTCTGTACGAATGCACGCGGCCCAGAGCGTAGTCGCGCCGAGGCGCCCCGTCCGGTGGACCGGGGCGCCTCGTAGCTCACGCAAGATCGTCAGGAGACCATGGCTTGGTGTTTCGTTTCGGCTACCCAAGTGCGGGCGAGCGCGACGTCGGCTTGCGAAAGCTGATGGCCGACAGGGAGCACGCGACGGTCGACCCCGGCTCCGGCCGTCGACAGCATATCCGCCAGTGCGGCGGCATTGTCGCCTGGCACGATGGGGTCGTGCTGTCCAGACAGGATCAGGACCGGCTTCCCTTCGAGCTTCGCATCTGGAGGGTCTGTCAGCGGGACCATGGCGCGAAGCAGAACGGCTCCGGACAGGGCTTGTGGTTTCACCAGTAGGAGTGCGGCGGCAATGTTGGCGCCGTTCGAGTAGCCCACGGCGAGAGGCGCATCGATGCCATACCGGTCGCGGGCGTACTGGACGAATTCCCCGAGTTCGAGCGCGCGATGGCGGACGTCTTCCTCGTCGAAGACGCCTTCGGCGAGGCGGCGAAAGAAGCGCGGCATCCCGTTCTCGAGAACGCGGCCGCGAGGCGACAGGAGCGGGGAGCCTGGCGAGATCATGGCACCGAGTTGCAGCAGATCGTTCTCGTCGCCGCCCGTGCCGTGAAGGAGCAGCAAGGGCGGCGCGCCCGTCCGACCGCCAGGTTCGAAGCGATACGTGAATGGAGGCCTTGTGGTCATGACGCGGCTCCTTGAAGCTCGGGCAGAACACCCTCGATTTCCTTGCGGTGCGGCTCGAGGAAGCTCGGCAGTTTCAGGTCGCGGCCGAGCGTTTCGACCGGTTCGTCCACCGCAAACCCTGGAATATCCGTCGCGATCTCGAACAGGACGCCGCCCGGCTCCCGGAAGTAGATCGATCGGAAGTAATTGCGATCCTTCTGTTCGGTGGGATGCAGTCCATGATTGCTGATGAGCTTCTCGGCCATGTCCCCCTGTTCGGCGTCGTCCTTGGCACGGAATGCGATGTGGTGCACCGAGCCGCGGCCCTGCCTGCCGCGCAGAAAGCCTTTCGCCTCATAGATGTCGACCACGTTTCCCTGCGCGTCGCCCGGCGCCTTGAACCGGATTACGGAGCCCTCCCGCGCGGTCTCGCGGAAGCCGAACACGCCGGTAAGAACCCTGGCGGTCCTAGTCGCGTCGTCGAGCAGGAGAGTGACGCCCTGGAAGCCGCGGATTGCATGCTCCGCCGGTACGTCGCCGTTGCTCCATGCCGGTTCGTCCTCGGCGCCGGGGATACCGACGAGCGCAAGCGCCATGCCGTCCGGGTCAGAGAAGGCGAGCACGGATTCGCCGAAGCGCTTTTCGAGCGCCTCGAACTTGATGCCCTTTTCCAGGAAGCGCTGCGTCCAGTAACCGAGCGAGCCCTGCGGGACACGGAAAGTGGTTTGATGGGTTTCGCCGACGCCGCGGCGTCCCTCCGGAGCCCCTTCCCAGGGGAAGAAGGTGAGGATCGTGCCTGGCCGGCCGGCCTCGTCTCCATAATAGAAATGGTAGGTGGCCGGATCGTCGAAATTGACCGTCTTCTTGACGAAACGCAGGCCGAGATCCCGCGTGTAGAAGCCGAAGTTCTTCCGCGGGTCGCCTGCGATGGCGGTGACGTGATGGATGCCTGACATCTTGCCCTCTGGGTTCGAAAGAGCCGCTTGGCTCTGCCCCGACATGTCGGATGGCTTTGAATAGAGAACAATCCATGCTCTTGTGGCATCTCTGTCTACAAATTGGCGACAATCGGGGTCTGACATGGACAAGTTGGCCTGCCTGAAGGCCTTCGCGAAGGTGGTGGAAACCGGGAGTTTTTCCGAGGCGGGCCGCCAGTTGCGCCTGTCCAGGTCCGCCGTCAGCAAATACGTCGCGGAACTGGAAGAGAGTCTTGGCGTGCAGCTTCTGAACCGCACGACCAGACACGCGAGTCCGAACGAGAACGGTCAGCTCTATTTTGAGCGGGCGCTGGTGATCCTCTCTGAGCTCGATGCCGCCGATCAGGCGGTTGCGCATTTGCAGTCGACGCCGCGCGGCCTCCTGCGCGTCAATGCACCGATGTCCTTCGGCACGATCAGACTGGGGCCGGCAATCGCCGACTTCATGACCAAATATCCGGAGATGCAGCTTCAGCTTGTGCTGAGCGACGACCTCGTCGATCCGGTCCAGGATGGATTCGATGTGACACTCCGGATTGCCGAGCTCGAATCGTCGAGTTTGATCGCCCGGAAGATTACGCCGATGCCGAGAGTGGTCTGTGCTTCGCCGGACTATCTCAAGCGGCACGGTACGCCCCATCACCCGCAAGACCTCCGTGATCACGTCTCGCTGACCTATGGTTTCCTGCTCACCGGCAATCAGTGGAAGCTGACCGGCGCGGATGGGGAGCACTGGATCCAGCCCGCCTGGTCTCTATGCGTCAACAACGCGGAGGTGCTGCGCGACGTCGCCGTCAAGGGAAGGGGCGTGGCGTTGATACCCGAGTTCATCGCCGGAGAGGCACTCCAGCAGGGACGATTGAAGGCGATATTGAACGACTTTTGGGCGCCGCCGCTTACGTTGTACGCGGTCTATCCACCGACCAGACACCTGTCAGTGAAGGTGCGGCTCTTCATCGATTTCCTCGTCGAACGCTTCGGCCGTGAAGTCGATAAGCGAGGGAACTGAAATGGCTTCCGAGACTTCCGATCCGTCGCCTCGATCCTATCCCCCGTCGGTATCGTTCGTGCGAAGAGCCGGCCCGATCGCTGTCGCCGCCGGCAGCGCGGACACTTTCGTCGAGGTCGAAAACTGGCTGCTGGAAGAGGCATCTGCCGAGAGGCAGATGATCGAGCTCCTCGTCAAGCTGATCCATCGGATGATGGCCGCCCGCTCTTCGGTCGATCGACTAACCCTGCACATCGGCACGCTCCACCCCCAGCTCGCGGGGTTCGCGTGGGTCTGGAACGCTGAGGATGGTTTCTGCGACGAGGTGCGGGTCGGTGACGCTGCGGTCGACTCCGATGCCTACAAGCTCAATCCGCTGCAGCGCATTGTGGAGACCGGCGAGACGATCCGACGAACGCCGAATCAGCCGTCGGCGCAGGCGGAATTTCCCATCATGATCGAACTCGCGGCTGCCGGCATGACCGATTACGTGGCGATTCCCTTATCTGGTCTGGATACACGTAACGTGATCACCATCGCGACGAAAGCGGCCGGCGGTTTCGCCGAGGCGGAGATAGATGCCCTGACCCGCCTCTTCAAACTATTCGCCTTGCACGTGCAACGGCACAGCGAGTTGAAGATCTCCGAAAACGCGCTGGGCGCCTACCTTGGTTACGGCGCCGCCGCTAAGGTGCTCGAAGGCGCGATCAAACGCGGCGCAGGAGACTCGATCCGCGCCGTGATTTGGGTCTCGGATCTCCGAAACTTCACGAAAATGTCGGACGTACTGGCCCCGGCCGACATGCTAGTGCTGCTCAACGCTTACTTCGAGGCGATGGTGAGCGCCGTGGCCGCTCACGGCGGCGAAATTCTCAAATTCATCGGCGACGGAATGCTCGCCGTCTTTCCGGTGACGGTCGGAGCCGCCGAAGCGTCGCGCGCGGCCGTCTCGGCGGCGAGGGAGGCGATTGCCAGACTCGAAGCCGCCAATCGGAACATCCGTATCGCATCCGACGCCGAAGGCCGCGCCTTGCTGCGGGCAGGCATCGTCCTTCACGAAGGTGAGGTCTTTTTCGGCAATATCGGCGCTCCAGACCGCCTTGACTTCACGGTCATCGGCGCGGCCGTCAATGAGGCCTGCCGCGTGGAAGCGCTCACCAAGATTATAGGCCGGGACTTGCTCATGACGGAAGCCGTCGCCCGACATCTCTCTCAGGATGCCGAGCATCTCGGTGAGCACCAGTTGCGGGGCGTCTCCGCCCGGATGTCCGTGTACGGGATGGCGGGCTAATGGATGCGCTGGCCTGCCAGTTCGGCGGTTCGGCCAGCACTAAGCTCGCTCCGCGGTCTCTCTGCTGCCAGTGTCGAGTGTCGGATAGTCGAGATATCCGGAATCCGAACCGCCATATACCCCGAACGGCTGCGGCGAGTTGTAGGGGCCGCCAACTCGAATTCGCGCCGGAAGGTCCGGATTTGCGAGAAAGAGACGGCCGAAGGCGACCGCGTCCGCCTCTCCGGAATCGACGATCCGCGCGGCATGCTCGGGGGTGATGCCCGCATTGACGATGAGGGGGCCGCGATAGTGTTCACGGAATATCGACAGCATCCTTTCGTAGTCGGGCGCACCGGTCCAGGCGTTGGTGTCGGCAAGGTGTAGATATGCAAGCCCGGCAGTTCCCAGCCAATTTGCGAGTTGGCCATAGGTATCCTTCGGTTTCGGATCCCGAACGCTGTTGTAGTCGGCGAAGGGCGATAGCCGCAGTCCTATCCGTGAACGCGGCACGACATCGGAAATCGCCGCGACGATTTCCAGAAGCAACCTGGATCGTCTTTCGGCACTCCCGCCATAGTCGTCGGTTCGCAGGTTAATCGTCGGGGACAGAAACTGGTGGATCAGATAACCATTGGCGCCGTGGATCTCGACCCCGTCGAACCCCGCGCGCACGGCGTTGGCGGCCGCTAGTCGGAATTCGCTCACGACACCCTGGATCTCCTCAGGGGTCATTGCGCGCGACGACGTAGCAGCGATCCGCACGTACGCGTCGTTGGCGAGGAGCGCCCATACCTGCAGCCGATCCAGATCGTCATTCACGCCCGACGGAGATAGCGGTTGTTTGTCGGACAGCAGGCCACGCGCGCTCGCCCGCCCGCCGTGCCAGAGCTGCGCGACGACGCGCCCACCTGCTTCGTGGATCCGATCGACAGCCGCTTTCCATCCTTCGGTCTGTTCCTCCGTCCAAAGACCGGGCGTCCGGTCGAAGGCGCGGGACATCGGTCCCACGTTCACGCCTTCGGTTATGATGAGGCCGGCGCTCGCCCGCGCTGCGTAGTAATCCGACGCAGAGGGATTAATGACGCCGCGCTGGTCGGCGCGCGAGCGCGTCATCGGGGCCATCACGATCCTGTTCGCGAGATCGAGATCGCCCAGGGACACCGGATCGAAGAGACTTGTCATGTTTCACACTCCTTGAAGGATCGTTCGCCGAGTCGGGTCGAGTTAGTCGCTGCTTCTTTCGCCCGACCAGCGATTGCCCGGCGCAAGACTGTATTGGTAGAGAGCGTTCCCGTATTCGAGCTGCAGCCGCTTGGCGCTAGAGAGCGCGACGTCGACTTTCGCGTGCCCCGATGCGCATGTCTTGCAACCTCCGAATGGGGTCAGAGCGTCAGTGACGCGATGCCTTGCCGGTCCGTGAGGAAAGTGTCGGCAGCTGCACGAGCAGACCCGCCGCCGCCAGCGCTGCCCCGTAGCCGCAGACACCGAGCCAGGACAGATGCGCGTACGCCCAACTTGCCCCGAGGGACCCGAGCGAACCGCCGACGAACATCGCCGTCATGAACACGGTATTCAGCCTGCTTCGGGCCTCCGGACGGAGTGCGAAGATCAGATGTTGATTCGAAACGAGCGCGGCGTTCACGCCCACGTCGAGCAACACCACCCCGACCACCAGTCCGGCGATGGCGTTCCAGCCCGCGAAGGCGATCCAAGAGGAAACGGATATGGCGGCAGCGATCGCAATAACCAGATGGGGTCCCCGCTTGTCGGCTACGCGACCAGCGAGAGGCGCAGCGAGGATGCCCGACGCGCCGATGACGCCGAACAGACCGGCGATCTCCGGTCCGAGTCCGAAGGCGGGTTCTCGAAGGTGAAGAGACAGGACGGTCCAGAAGGCGATGAAGGAGGCGAACAGCATTGCTTGCGTCGCTGCGGCCAGTCGAAGCGCCGGCTCCTCGACGAGCAGGTGGACGAGCGAGCGCAGCGCGGCAGGGTATCCGATACGTTGCGTCGCATGGTGGCGCGGTAGGATCAGACGGACCAGCGCGGCGGCGCCGAGCGCCAAAGGCGCGCCGAGCCAGAACATCTCGCGCCATCCGAAGTGCGACCCGACGAAACCGGCTATCGTGCGGCTGAGGAGAATGCCGCCCAGGATTCCGCTGACCACCGTTCCGACTGCCGCGCCTCTGGTCCGGTCGTCGGCAAGCGTTGCGGCAAACGGGACGAGCTGTTGGGCCACGGTGGCCGCCACACCCAGCATGAGCGACGCCGCAATCAACGCGAACGTAGACGGGGCGATCGCCGCGAATGCGAGAGCCGCTGCCAGAACGACGAACTGCGCGGCGATGAGGCGTCGCCTTTCGACCAGATCTCCTAGGGGCACCAGGAACAGGAGGCCGACGGCGTAGCCGAATTGCGTGGCCGTGGGAATGAGACCGATTGCCGAGGAATTCGGGTAGCTCGCCTCGATCAGGCCCAGCAGGGGCTGGTTATAATAGATGTTCGCGACCGCGATCCCCGCGCAGACCGTCATAGCGAACGTGCGTGCGCGCGTGAGTTCGGGGACCTGTTGGTCCGTCGCAATCGTTGACGTCGACATGGCGGCAAATCCTCGTTTCGTCGGCACGCAGTCTCGGTTCGATGCGCCCGGCTCTTGACCTCAAGCAGGATCGAGAGTTAATTATCAATCGATAAATAGCAAGATATCCTCGAAAATGGATGGCTCCCATGAGCGTGTGCTTCATCGGCGCGACCGCGACGATGTTGGCGGTCGCTGCGACCGCACCTCGGCTGCACGTTCGCTTTTCAGACGTGAGAGTCTTGATCGATTCTTACGTTGCGGATGAACGCACGTATTGGATTCCGTACGCACGCTTTGGATTGGCTCGTCGAACTGTGATCGGGGGTTTGTGCAAGTCGCGCATGAAACTGAAAAGATGAGGCCCGGACCTGCTTGATATGGCGATCGCATCCTGGAGGGGAGGGCGATGAAGCTCAGGTTCGTTCTGCTCGCACTGCTTGCCATCGGAACATTCGGTGGGACGGCTGCACTTCTATATGCTTGGGAATCATCGATTGCTCCGATCGATCCGAGGTCGCTCGGCGCACTGGATCGTGCCGTGGTGCGCCGCGGAGCGAGCCTTGCCCTCCTTGGCGACTGCGCCACATGCCATACCGCGCCCGGCGGCCCCCCATACGCCGGAGGGCTTGCGATGCCGACGCCCTTCGGAACGATCTACTCCACCAACATCACGCCAGATCCGGAGACGGGCATCGGGCGATGGTCGGAGCAGGCGTTCATTCGCGCTCTGCGGTCCGGTGTCGATCGCGAAGGACGCCACCTCTATCCAGCTTTTCCGTATGACCATTTCACGCGTGTGTCGGACGACGATACGAAGGCGTTGTACGCCTTCTTCATGTCGCTCGATCCGGTCAAGTCGTCGGCACCACCGAACGAGCTTCCCTTTCCCCTCAACGTCCGTCTGACGTTGGCCGGCTGGAAGCTTCTCTTCCTCCGTCGGGCGCGTTTCGTCGCCGATCCGTCGAAGGACGAGAAATGGAACAGGGGCAAGTATCTGGTCGACGGACTGGGCCACTGCGGCGCCTGCCATTCCCCTCGAAATCTTCTCGGCGCGGAAATGAAATCGGCCGGTTTCGCAGGCGGCGAGGCCGAAGGCTGGCGCGCCTATGCGCTCGGGCGAGGCTCACTATCGCCAGTCGCATGGGACGAAGCCGCCCTCGCGGACTATCTCGCACGTGGCTCGCATCCCCTGCATGGGACCGCTCAGGGGCCTATGGCGAACGTGGTCGACAATTTGTCCCACGTCGATCCCGCGGACGTCGGCGCAATGGCCCACTATCTCGCCTCTCTAGGCAAAGGAGAGGGACGGAATGATGCGGAGCGGGCAGCTTCGGGCCCCGGGCGATTCTCGCAGGCCGCCGGCGCTCAGGCGGCGACGCCGGCCATCCCGTCCGAGCCGGGCGGTGCCATCTACGCCACGGTCTGCGCGTCGTGCCACGATGGCGACAGACCCTTGCCGCTCGGCGGCTTGAGACTCGATCTCTCCACCGCGGTCGCAGACGCGACGCCCGTTAACCTGATCAATCTGGTGGTGCGGGGGATACCGGCAGCTGCCGGCGCGTCCGCGCATCCCATCATGCCCGGTTTCGGCGATGTCCTTGACGACCGGCAGGTCTCCGATCTCGCCAGCTATTTGCGCACCCGGTTTGCGGGAAAGCAGCAATGGGATGGGTTGACCAAGGCGGTTGCGGAAGCGAGAGGCGGCCGGTGAGTTCAGACCGAAAAAGACACAGGAGGCTCGGTGAGACGCCATGACAACCCTGATCGTCAACGGCGACAGCCGTACCATCGAGGCTAGTCCCGACACGCCGCTACTCTACGTCCTCAGGGACGAGCTTGGACTGAACGCGGCGAAATTCGGGTGCGGGCTTGGCCAATGCGGAGCTTGCACGGTCATTGTGGATGGCAAGGCTGTGTTCTCCTGCGTGACGCCGGTGATGGTATTGGAGGGACGGACGGTCACCACGCTGGAAGGAATCGGGAGCCGGGACGCTCCTGGCCCGATGCAGCGCGCCTTCATCGCCGAACAGGCCGCACAATGCGGATACTGCATTCCCGGCATGATGATGCGCGCCCAGGCATTGCTCAATCGCGATCCGCACGCCACCGACGAGTCGATCGAAGCGGAATTGCAACCTCATCTTTGCCGATGCGGAACGCACATGCGCATCCTGCGTGCGATCCGGCGCGCCGCAGAAGAGATGCGGCCAAAGACAGTTGAGGCGAGGACAGCTCGATGATGCAGGCTGTCTCTCGGCGCAGCGTTCTGGCCGGCGCCGGCGCGCTCATCGTCGCCTTCCGGCTCTCCGGGACGCACGCACAGACCGAAACCGGCACGGGCGGAAGTCCCTCGAAGCACGGCCTGCCAGGAAGCCTCGACGACACTCCGAGGATCGACGCGTGGATCCGCATCGACGCGTCCGGTGCCGCGACGATCCTCACCGGAAAGGCCGAGCTTGGACAGGGCCTTAAAACAGCGCTTCTTCAGGTCGCGGCGGAGGAGCTGAAGTTGCCGCTAGAGCGGTTATCGCTGGTCACGGCCGACACGGCGCGGACGCCCAATGAAGGCTACACCGCCGCCAGCCATTCGATGCAGGACTCCGGCACCGCGATTCGGAATGCGGCGGCGCAAGCGCGCGAACTACTCCGGGACGAAGCGGCTCGCAGACTCGGCATGTCCGCCGCCTCGCTGCAGGTACGTGGCGGCGAGGTGTTCGGGACCGATGGCAAGCGCCTCGGCTATGGTGAATTGGTTCGCGATCAATTGCTGTCGGTCGACGCCGGTCAGACGTCGCGCCTGACCTCGCCGGCAGACTTCGCCGTGATGAGTCGGCCCGTTCCAAGGGTCGATATTCCGGCCAAGGTGACGGGTGGAGCGGCGTACGTCCACGATCTGCGCCCCGAAGGGATGCTGCACGGTCGTGTCGTTCGCCCGCCGAGTTATGGCGCTACGTTGCGGGACTGCGACGTCGCGCGGGTCGAGCGGATGGCCGGGATCGTCAAGGTCGTGCGGGACGGCAATTTCCTCGGCGTAATCGCGGAACGCGAGTGGGCCGCAGTGCAGGGAATGCGAACTCTTGCGGCCACGACGAATTGGATCGAGCGCGAGGCACTGCCGGACGAGGCGGATCTGCCGGCCGCACTGATGAATCTGCCATCGCGCGACACGACGATTCACGGCACCGGAAATCCCGGCGCGCCGGGGATCCTGGTCGAAGGCACCTTCAGCAGGCCCTATCTCACGCATGGATCAATCGGACCGTCGTGCGCGCTTGCGCAACTCGAGGAAGGAAAGCTCACGCTTTGGACCCATACCCAAGGTGTGTTCTTCCTTCGGGATGCGATCGCCGGCATGCTGCGGATGCCCGCCGAGAACGTGCGCTGCGTCCATGCGGAAGGCGCCGGATGCTACGGCCACAACGGTGCCGATGACGTTGCGGCCGACGCGGCGATACTCGCCGTCGCGGTGCCCGGGCGGCCGGTCAGGGTCCAACTGATGCGCGAACAGGAGCACGCATGGGATCCGTTCGGGCCGGGCATGGTGGTCAAGCTGAAGGCGACAGTCGGCGCCGACGGCGCGATCGCCGATTGGCACCACGAAGTTTGGAGCCAGTCGCACATGATGCGGCCCGGCCCGCCGGGGACGCTGATTGCCGCCCGACTGAAGTCGGACCCCTTTCCGCCCGCGCCACCCGTCGCGCTTGCGCAGCCGGAAGGCGGCGGCGACCGGAACGCGATTCCGCTCTACGCGATCGCGAACTGCCGCGTGGTCAGTCATTTCGTTCCCGACATGCCCTTGCGCGGTTCGTCCATGCGTTCCTTGGGCGCCTATCTCAACGTCTTCTCGATCGAGGCTGTCCTGGACGAATTGGCCGTCCGCTCGAATCAGGATCCCGTGGCATTTCGTCTTCGGCACATGGAAGATCCACGCGCGCGCGCCGTTATTGAATCGGCGGCCTCGCGTTTCGGGTGGACCGCACGGGTAAAGTCTTCGGAAAATATCGGCTTCGGGATCGGCTTCGCGCGCTACAAGAATCTGGAGGCTTGGTGCGCAGTGGCTGTCGAGGTCGAGGTTATCCGGCTGAACGGCGCGGTTCGCGTCCGCAGGGTCGTGGCGGCGGTGGACACCGGGCAGATCGTGAACCCGGACGGCGTCCGCAACCAGATCGAAGGCGGCATTTTGCAGGCGACGAGCTGGACGCTCTTCGAGCGGGTGACGTTCGACCGAACCCGCGTCACGTCCGTGGACTGGTCGGCCTATCCGATCGTGCGGTTCGACAGCGTCCCGGGAACGGTGGAAGTCCACCTGGTGGACCGGCCGGGCGATGCCTTCTACGGCGTCGCCGAGGCTGCGCAAGGACCAACGGGAGCCGCGCTCGCCAACGCAATCAGGGATGCAACGGGCGTTCGGTTCTACCAACTTCCGATTACGCCTGCGCGCATCAAAAAAGCGATGGACGCTTAGTTGGCGCAGGATGCTCTCTCGATTTCGCCCGAAGCGATCCGTTCGCTCGACGGAGGCCGCGCAAAGCAACCATTGGCCAAGGATTTTGAACCGCGTCCGTAGCGCGTCGACGGAGCGGAGGTGGATCCAGCTACCGGACCTAGGTCGCAGTCTCCGCCGGCAGAACAGGGCGGATGCCGCCGAGGAACGTCATCACCTTCGCGTCAATGATCGAATTGACGTCCGTTTCGAGCGGCATCGAATAGATGAACTTGCGTACTCCGAGATAGAAGATGGCCGCGTGAAGGCCCCACACCATCTCGATTTCGAGAACGGTGATCGGGAGGTCACGGGTCGAGGGACGCCCGTACTCGAACCTGATCTCCTCGATCAGCTTCTCGAACGCGCGTTCGCGCAGCATCTTGAGATAGCGCGCGTTCAATCCAAGATCCTTCAAGCCCGCAAACATGAACAGGCGGATCCACTCGTACGTGAGAATGACCTCGGCGTACTCGCGATAGAACTGGATCAGCCTGGTCTTGAGGGGAACCGAGCGATCGGTGATGATCTTCTCCCATGAGGGCTTCCATCGCTCGACGAAAACTTCCTGATAGACCCGCTCGATGAGGGCATCCTTGCTTGGGAAGTAGCGATAAAGCAGGGGTTGGGTGATTCGCAGCCGTCTCGCTAGCTCGCGGGTCTGCCCCTCGAATCCGAACTCGGCGAAGAATGAGACCGCCTCTCGCGCGATGATGCTTTCCCGCTCGGACGGGTCCAGCCTTTGCTGCTCTCGGATAGGCGCTCTGGGACGCGCTCTGCTGGGCTTCTTCACACCGGATTCGTGGGTTTGAGTGCAGAATCTTCAACTTCATACACTGATTTGCCGTCCCAGCCGATCCCGCGGCCACTCTCACCAAGTTGTTTATCATTTGATAAATAATAGTTGACGTGGATCAATGCCGGGCACATAATTGATCAAGCGATAAATAACTGGAGGCCGGTCCAACCGCGCGCCGAAGGGGAGGCTGCTTGATGACCAAAGATCGCCGGACGCAGGAAGCACAGCCGAGGGCACTAGTGATCGGCGGATCCATGGCCGGGCTGTTCGCGGCATTGCTGCTGCGCCGTCAAGGATGGAAAGTCGACATATACGAACGCATCGGCGCCGAACTGGCTGGGCGAGGCGCCGGGATCGTCACGCATCGCGAACTGTTCGAGGTGTTGGCAAGGGCCGGCATCGACACTGAGGCGGCCGCCGTTGGAGTTGCTGTTCCAGGGCGGCGCGTGCTTGATCGCACCGGCCGCATCGAAGGCGAGCGTGAGTTGCGTCAGGTTCTCACGTCGTGGGGTCATCTCTACGGGCTTCTGAGGGCGGCCCTTCCGGGAGAGAACTATCATCACGGCAAAAATCTGGTGGACGTTGCGGAGACCGGCGACCGCGTGCTGGCGCGCTTCTCAGACGGCTCCGAGGCCTCGGGCGATCTGCTGATTGGCGCGGACGGTATATTTTCGTGCGTCCGGGCGCGGCTCGCTCCGGATGTCCGTCCAAGATACGCCGGATACGTCGCATGGCGAGGCCTCGTCGATGAACGCGACCTTTCGCCCCGGACCCGAGCGGAATTGTGCGACTGGTTCGCCTTCAGCCTGCCTCCGGGGGAGCAGATGCTCGGCTATCCCGTAGCGGGCGCCAATGAAGAGATGGATGTCGGCGAGAGGCGGTTCAATTTCGTTTGGTACCGTCCGGCCGACTCCGAGCACGGGCTTGCCGATCTCCTGACCGACATAGACGGCGTCCGGCACGAACTGTCCATTCCGCCGCCCCGGATTCGTCCGGACGTCATCGCCTCAATGCGACGGGAAGCGGAGCGCCTGCTCGCGCCGCAGTTCGCCGAGGTCGTCCGCCTCACTCGCCAGCCGTTCATACAGGCCATCCTGGATCTCGAGACGCCGCGTATGGCGCTCGGATCCCGAACTGTGATCCTGGGCGACGCGGCCTTCGTTGCCAGACCCCACGTCGGAATGGGAGTAACGAAGGCAGCGGAGGACGCGGCGGCGCTGGTCGACGCACTGCGGGCCCATCCTCAAGAGTTTTCCGCCGCGCTCGCGAAATTCGAATCGACCCGGCTTTCGTTCGGAGCGGCTGTCGTGCGGCGCGCGCGCGATCTTGGCGCCTACATGCAGGCACAGATCGCCACCCCCGAAGAGCGAGCAATGGCGGAACGCCACCGCAGCGCTGAGGCGGTGATGGCGGAGACCGCCGTCTCGGTCGGAATCGCTGCGTAACCGAATTCAATAATTCAAGGAGGGAGGACGACCAATCAATGGACCTGCAAGCCATTCAGAACAATCCGGCGTTCAGACAGCTCGCAAGCGAGCGCACGCGCTTCAGCGTAAGCATGTCGATCGTCATGGCGACCGCGTACTTCGCCTACAATACTGACCATCGCATTCTGGCCCCGCCTGCTCGGACATCCGCTCTGGAGCGGTACCGTGATCACCTGGGGCGTCCTGATCGGCATTAGTCTGATCGCGTTCGGCTTCCTGCTCACGGCCCTCTACGTCCGACGGGCCAATACCCGTTTCGATCGGCTCAGCCAAGTTCTGATGGAGGATTTCCGATGATTTCGCGTTCGGCCTGCGGGGCCCTTTTTGCGACCGCATTTGCCCTTGTTTCCAATTCTGCGGCGGCCGATGTGCTGACTGGCGCGGTCGGTGCGCGGCAATCGCTGAACGTCACGGCGATCGCCATGTTCCTTGGTTTCGCAGCCGTGAGTCTCGCGATCACATGGTGGGCGGCGGGACGCGGCACGCATACGGCAAAGGACTTCTATGCCGCCGGCGGCGGACTAAAAGGCGTCCAGAACGGACTCGCGATCGCGGGCGACTATACCTCGGCCGCGACGTTCCTAGGTGTTACGGCGCTGGTCTACACATCTGGCTATGACGGCATGATCTACGCGATCGGCTTTCTCGTCGGCTTCCCGATGATCCTGTTTCTGATCGCGGAGCCGCTGCGCAATCTCGGCCGCTATACCTTCGCCGACGT
>NZ_VKHP01000160.1 GCF_010811875.1 Bradyrhizobium uaiense | reverse complement strand
TCGCAGACATGCTGCTGGTCCCCCTCAAAGGCCACCCACTGGCCATGCAGCATCTGGCGCAGGTTGATCCTGCGCCCGCACCAGCTCCACGTCCTGCGCCAGCACCGCAACAGCCCCGTCTCACCACGCCGACACCGGTGCCCGTCACGCCACGGCCAGCGCCTCAAGCTGTGCCAACGCAAGATGCCTCTCACTATCCAGCGCCGACTGCGGGCTGGGAGGTGGGTCCTGCGGGACCTCGGGATAGAGCGGCTCGAAGGGGGCCGGCGTAGCTGCGGGCGGCGGCGTCCGGGGCCTTGCGGGAGGTGGCGCCTTTGGCGGGGCCGGCTCGTCGCAGACATGCTGCTGGTCCCCCTCAAAGGCCACCCACTGGCCATGCAGCATCTGGCGCAGGTTGATCCTGCGCCCGCAATGCCTGCACGGTCTGGTGTAGCTGGACATCGACCCCCCTGTTCAGCTGGAGTACCACCGATGGTAGAAACGCTTCAAGCTGTTGTGATAATGTATGGGGCTGGCTGCAGGGAGGCATTTTTCGGTGTCGCGCCAATACGCGAGTTGGTCGATTGCGCAACTCGAAGAGGAATTTGAACGCGCCCAGGACGGCGGCGACAGAGCGGCAGTAGAAAGAGTCGTCAGCGAACTCGGCTTCCGCACGACTGCGAAGGCCCGTTCGCTGCTTCAGGCCGCGGAAAGGTTCCTGGGTGTTGTCGAGAAGCCCCGCAGCGAGCCGCGGGGCGCGGCGAAACCGCCGCCGAAGGCGAAGGCGGATGCAGCGCCAAAGCTGCGTCCCGCCGCGAATGGCAAGCCGTCGCGTAGACCGACAGCTGAGCAGCAGCAGGCCGTCGATCAGTTTCAGCGCGGCGGCTCAGTGAAGATCAACGCCTACGCCGGTACCGGCAAAACCTCGACGCTTGAATTCCTGGCGCACAGCACATCCAGGCGCGGGCAATACATCGCGTTTAACCGGAGCATTGTACGTGATGCCGAAGAGAAATTTCCCAATACGGTGAACTGTGCGACGAGTCACAGGCTTGCCTTCCGCGCGACACCGTCAGCTTACCGAAGCAACTCCGAGAAGATGACAGGGAAGGTCAACGCCAATCAGCTTGCCGAGATGCTGAATCTGAAGCGGTGGAACGTCGACGGCCGGCACGTTCTGCAACCGCGGTCGCAGGGCTATCTCATCCTCGATACGTTGCGGCGCTATATGCAGAGCGCCGATGCCGAACTGGCAGCACTTCACGTTCCCCGCCATGGTTCACTGCTGGCCGCACCCGACGCCACGATGCGCGCCGTGACGGAGTTCGCCCTCCATGGAGCAAAGCATGTGTGGAGCCGAATGAGCAGCGCATCGGACTCCATGCCGCTCGGTCACGACGGCTACTTGAAACTGTGGGCTCTCAGCAGTCCCGCGATTGCCGCCGACTTCATTCTTCTCGACGAGGCGCAGGACACCAATCCGGTTGTGCTCGACGTACTACGGAAGCAGCCGGCCCAAATGATCTATGTGGGCGACAAGTACCAGCAAATCTACGAGTGGCGCGGCGCGGTGAACGCGATGGAGAAAATCGAGACCCAGGGTGAGACCTACCTCACCACCTCGTTCCGCTTTGGTACTGCAATCGCGGAATGGGCCTCGAAGCTCTTGCTCCTTCTCGGCGAAAAGCGGCCGCTCAAAGGCAATGCAGCGGTCAAGAGCCGGGTTGGGAGCGTTGAGCCGCGGACCATCCTGGCGCGCACTAACGCGACCACCATTGCCGCGATCATCGAGTGCCTGGACGAAGGAAAGAAGCCTCATCTCGTCGGCGGCACAGATGAATTGATGGACATGCTGCGCGGCGTGCAGGATCTGAAGGAAGGTAAGCAGAGCACCGTCCCGGACTTTTTCGGCTTCGACAAATGGGAGCAGGTCGTCGAATTCGCCAAGAGCGGCGAGGGCGATCACCTGATGTCGTTTGTGAACTTGGTCGAGGGGCGGGGAGAGCGTCAATTGATGTGGGCCCTCAACCGCACCGTCGACGAAGAGCGAAGCGACCTGACCATCTCGACCGCCCACAAGGCAAAGGGCCGCGAGTGGAGTACCGTTCGGCTCATGGATGATTTTCTGCGCAGTCAGCCTGGAAAGCTGAGCAACGGCCCTGATCCGGCTGAGGTGCGACTTTTCTACGTTGCCCTAACTCGCGCAAAGGAAGCTGTAGAGGTTCCGCCGACCATCTTGTCGCTGATCAGATGATCGCGCCCTAGCTTATCCGCCCGTTTCCTAAGAAGGTCGATAATCAGGGCTCAACGCCTCTGAGGGGCTGCTTTCCGCCGGAGCGATGACCAGACGGAACTCAAAAATCTTCCGCTTCGCCTACGACGGGCCAGAATCTCCCCACGCTCAAGCGGTGGGTGCGCGTGCCAATCCTCTACGCAAGGGCACCGCCCCTTTGCCTCATCCAACGCAGGAACTCATCGATATCGTCCGACGGCTCTGGAGAATTGGCATAAGCATCAATCTCAACTGCCGCCATTCTGACAACCGAGATCACGAAGCCTTCCATGCCCACTCGGTCCAGTCCCCGCGCGTTAAGAGTTGACCAGGTGCCGTGCAGAATGCGCGACCGATCTCGGACAATACGGCGTGCAAATTGCCGGGCGCTTATCAACGAACCGGGGTTTATGGGAGCCTCTGGAGCCAGCCCAAAGAACGCATACAAAATCTCCAAAATGCGCTGCTCGCTCCCTCTGGTACTCTCGGAGCGCAACAGAACCTCCAACGCTGTTTCGAGTTTCGCTATGCCAATGGTGTCGATGGACTCGGCCCTGGCTTGATGCAGCCAGTATGCAGCGTCGCACCAAGCACGTTCGAGCGTCGGCAAACGGAACGAGCCAGATGTGAACGACCGCACCAGATTGCCGACAGACGCGATAATGGGAGCAGCTTTTCGCAGAATGTCCTCCAGCGTGCCCCGGCCGATCGTCGATCCGGGCTCCTTGCGAGCCCAGCCCGCGTTGTGGTAGCCGCTGGCCTCCGAGAGAGTCCGCTTTTGTGACGTTCCCCGCCGTGCATCAAGTCGTGCCATGGTGCTAGTGCCGAGAGCTGGGGCGGAGAGTTGAATCGCAACAATTGCGAGGTCTACGGCAAGCTCGGCCACCTCCTCAGCTCGTCTCTGTTCGCATCCATCCACAGAGACGCGTGCCAACCAGTAGGCATCGCCTTCACGTATCCACTGCAGCAGGTCTTCGAACCCTTGACGGTCTAAAATGGCTTCACCCTCAAGGGAGGGCCAGAAGTCGCTCGTCCTTATGGCGACGAGGTTCGCTTTTTCCGATCCATTTCGTCCGAAGAGGCGATTGAGCATTTCGTGAACTACGCAGAATCGCGCGGCGTGTCGTTTGAAGAGACGGACTGACGCAGGACTGACAAACCGTCCTTGTCGCGGATTGGCTGGAATCGGCCCCGTCGCTGCGGAGAAAGCTGACTTCACAAAATCGCTCGGTCGCTTTCCTGGAGGCACGGCAGCGACGGCGAGATCGGCGTAGAGCAGCCGGCGCGGGACCTATGCTGACCATTGTCCGCGAGATCAGGCGCTGAGTCATGGGATCAGTCCGAATCGTGATCGCAATGCCTTGGCGCGCTCTTTCGACGTCAACCAATAAGACCAGTCCTTGGCAATCGTTAGTGCCGCCATTTGCTCTGAGTTCATCTGTTCGCCAATATAGGTTAGAAATCCGCGAAAAGCCCGGTCATCCCGTATCTCCCAAGGCGAGATGAAGTCGAAGTCTTTGGCGCTGACCACCTCGCCGGTGAAGTCGCACTTGGCCTGATCCATGCCCGTCAAATGCCGGTAGTCATCTCCATTAACCAGCTGATCGAGCTTGTCGTATGGTGGCATAAATTTCATTTTAAATCCGATCTTCTTCAGCAGTGTCTCACCTCTATCCAGTTCTGCCCCCAGCATGAGGCGCTGGGCTCTTCCAGAGACCAATAGCTTTGTAACCGGAGAGAACTCAGTGACGATTGACTTCCAATCATGGTCGAATCCGATACTTATCTTGGCCCCTCTTCCATCGCTCGCATTTGGGTTGACTACTGCGTGCCATCCTTTCAACAAAGGATGCGACCCTAAATGTGAGAAATCGTAGTCGAACAATGGAATGGCCGCCGGTTCTCCTTGCTGACCGCTTGGACTGCAAACGATCTGAAGAGGTGATACACCCTCGATCAGGAGGCCCATGTATCCGGAGATGGAGGTATAAGTGGGGGGTGAAGCGATGAAGTCGTCGATTACGATCTTCCTGGTTGCATGATATTTAGCAAAGGTTCTGACGACAACTGACTCTGAATCAGCCGAGCTGAGCCCACTGAGCAGCCGAGACTCGATCTCCCAGTCCTGTTGAAGTTCTTCTTCAACGGTAAAGCCCCAGAGCTCTTTGACCTTGGCGTCGACACGGGCCCAGATCTCCTCGCTCGAAGCACCTGCATATTTATCCCATCGCTCGGCCGTGAAGAGTTTTAGAAGCCTCCAACTGGGAGCGGTGCGGTCTGCCGGGATTTCGGGCTCCCCAGCAAGGGTGAAGACCCTGCCGCAAAGCGAAGCCACCATGATAGCGAGCATCAGATTCATATCGACAATGTCTGCCGAGACAGGAAAGCCCGGGTGAGGCGGTAGGTGGGCCCAAAAATCCCTTGCCCACGCATAACGTCGGCTCTGGACCGATGGTAGCGGGCTATATCGGTGGAGTAACTCGATAGCGTCGGTGCCGAGCTCATACTGCAGAAGGCCAAGCTGGCAGCTGTACGCGATGGCTTCCATTTGCGCCAAACCACCGTGTTCAGTCAGACCGCGGCCCCCGTCATACGGTGACATGTCAATTCTTAGCCCTCGCTTGCGTGTTCGTAACCAGCGCGCTAGCTTGAGAGTCTGAGCCGGAGGCTCCCCTTTTTCACCGAGACCCATTAGCTTCACCGGGTCTGCATATATGTCCAAAGGAAGTAGGAGTGGCGTATCCTTAGGGAGTTCTTTCAGGCCAGGCGGTAAATTGTGATACATCTGAAAGTAGGTCCGAACGTGAAGCGCCCCGAAGTTCGTCAAGAGAAAGTCGACGAAATGGCGCTTCTCATGCCAGACCGCACTTATGATCTCGTAATAATGAGCTCGATGCATATCGGACGCTGCGGCGTCCAGAATTGGGTATAGCTTATTGAGATCGTGGTTTGCCGCATGCGTAAATACTTCGAGTCCGCGCTCCTCCCCTCTATAGGAGTTCAGAAGATTGGCGTTGAACCAGATCGCGAGGGTCGAAGGATCAAGCTGGAGCGTCGGGATCACTTGGGATTGCGTCCTCTAGCTGCTTTGTTGTCGTGCCGGGCTTCACCGTGATGACCAGTTTATTAGTCTTCGTGTCGCGAACCTGAACCGGCTTTTTGAGGAGGTTGACCAGCTTGACTACTGCCGAAGCGAAGGTGGCTCCGGCCGTGCCGGTTTGCAGGACGATGGTTACGATATGACATATATAGTCAATAGGGATGCCACCGAGCGGATCGTCCAGCGGGTTCAGCGGGCTATCCATTGGTTCGCGGTCACTCCATAGAATCTCGTCGCCGGGGAGCGCGGCTTGGATGCCCTCCAATACATCTTCGGGAGCAACGATAGTCAGGGACTGCGCCATTGGATGACCTTTCGGATTGACATTCTGACGACGCTTGGGAATCACGGCGCTGCCGGCCGGAACGGCGAGCCGTAGTGGGTTACTTTCACAAGATTACGGCGCTTCCAGAAGCTAAGCCAGTAACGAAGTGAACTTCGTTTGCCTAAAAGGGCTTCGGCGAAGATGGTGCGCAGCGGCATTTCCGCAGCTTTCGCAAAACGCTTGAGCAAATTGTCATAGGCGCGACACGCCTCGAAGCTTCGTCAAAGTCCGTGAAGCGCACTCGCCTTCAGAATGATCCAGTACTGAGGAAGTTCGTGTAATCGTAACTTGGTGGCACCGCGGAATTGTCTGAGCAAATCGTTATAGACAGCAATCGCCTCTTCCATGCGGCCAAAATTCGCAAAGCCGCTCAGCGGCCTTCCTAAGGGCACTGAAAGGCACGTCGAAAAGCCAAAACTTACACATCCACTTACACACATAATTGTCAAAATATCTTAGTTATATCAATAACATCTAGTATATATCGCTCGACTCAAGATCGAACGGCATCGAGGTGATCCTTGTCGGCCGCATGTTCGGCGAGGATGCACTATGCTATTGCATGCAGCTAGCCGAATGCGGCCACGTTTCGCAAAGTGGTCAAGCTCGGTAGGAGCTGAAGGGCTACTCCTTGGATGCGAACGAAATCCGTGGCTCTGGTCAGGGTTATGGACGTTCCATCGGTCGATGGAATGCTGAAATCGGACGATGCGCCGGGGAAGGCGCCGTTTCCGGTGAGAGGATCCTGGCCGACTTGATCGGGAAACACCGGACTGAAGTCCGTCCGGCCCAGCCAGCGCATGATGGTGTAGAATTGCTTGTTGAGATTTGCGCACAGGAACATGCCGACAAGGCCGCGATCCACGCCATCGTCCTGCTCGCCGTCGAGGAGAGGGCCATATGGCATGCCGCGCCGGAGGAGCCGCGGATAGCCGCCCGGAAACAGTGTCTTGTTCACATCGTTCAGCGGCTGGTGACGCGCGTTGGCCACGCGAATGTGCGCGGCCAAAGGACACTTGATGCCCTGGGGATCATCGGTGTAGTCGAAGTCATCGCGTAGTGCGGCTGTCCCGTCGGGCCGTTCCGGAGATAGCATCAACGGCGAGCCGTCGCGCCATCGCCCCATCATCTTCGCGGCCAAGTACTCCTCTGCGTCCGCTTGCGGCAATGTCGGTGCGACCTTTGGCGCGTTTTCGCGCAGAAAGCGGTTGAAGGCTGCGACATCCTGATACAGCATCATGAATGCCATGAACGACCCATCGCGCACGAAATCGCTGAACGGCGGTTTGTCCGGGTAGCTCGAGTAGTGCGGCGACGGATAGCCAAGCACAAAGTCGCCTCGGGGAAGAGCACCGCCAGTGGGGATATCGTTGTCCCAATCCACCGAGGGATGCGAGATGCCGTCCCGGTAACCGAAATGCAGCCGAAACCCGTTGACCGCGCGACCCGTGATCGGTTCGCCCTCGGCCGAGGTGAGAAGCTCCAGCAGGTCGGCGCGCTCAGCTGCTGTCCTCACACGGGTGGTCACATCCCGTAGATCGTCCTCGGAGCTGACGCTGAGATGCACGATGACGTGTATGTCGGTGCTCAGGAAACGCTTCTTCCACCAATTCGCGGGCGTGCTGGCGCCTGACGCGCGCAGCGATTCCGAGAGCGGCGGTTCGTTGAACAGATAGAAAGCTGACGCGGCGGCGGCCTCGCCGCCCATCGTATCAAAGGCGCCCAGCGCGAGAAGTCCGTTCCAGCTCAGCGAGATGTTGAGGAGAGGAGCGGCGCCCAGGGCAGCGGGATCTCCCTTGGACACGGACGGCAACAGGTCCGACAGGAATTGACGTCCCCCGTCCTTCTTTTTCACCTGGAAAAGCAGGTGTCGGGTGATCGGATGCAGGCTCGACCCGAGCAGCAGGGATTGGACGTTGTCGCGACTTAAAGGGGCCATGGTGTCACCAGATCCCGGCTGCCCGCGCTTGGCCGCATGCGACTGCGTCGTCGCAGCCGCAGCGCGGCCGTTTTATTTCAGCAGGGGGAGGATCTGCTTCACGGTGCGAGGACCGTAGGCGTGGAAGAGATATCCCTCCGTCTGCCCCCAAGGATCCTTCTCGTCATACACCGAGTTGCCCAGCGACCTGATTTGCAATTTCTTGGATGCTTCGAAGAAGGTCTTCTCGTTATTCACCTGGTCCCAGGACCCCGGGCCATTGGCGAGCGTGAAGATCTGCTTGAAGAGATCCGGAAGGTTCAGCCGGAAAAACTCGGCATATTCCTCATGACTGCCATCGTACTCCGTGAGCACGACGAAGTATTTTCGGTCAGGCGTGATAAGCACCCGCAGGAAGTGAATGATCTGCGACTCCTTGGCAGCCTTTTCGATCAGAGCCTGATCGCGCGTCGCGAAATTCGCTTCGATATCAGCGAGCAGCTTTTGACTCTCGGCATCTTGCCGGATTGGGACGAATAGATTCAATGCGTGGGCCATCTTGGCACCTCACCTTAAAAATTGCTGTCATTGGATACGAATTCAAGAACCAATACCGAAACTCTATGACAGGAAGCTGTCCGGCGCCAGAGCATCCATAGATTTTTTTTGTTATGGAGGACTTTCCAAGGTTGTATTGAGCTGCGACAATGCCCTGCATTTTTTATTCACTTGCCGAGATGCCTCAGGCTTCATTTCACGACGGTGCTGTATGGGACCCACGCCAGAAACCATTGCGCAGCGCGATACGAGCAGGGATGGCCTGCGCAACAAGATTGAGAGTTTTGTTCTCACGCACGGCCGGCCTGTTTGGGGATTTATCAATCGACAGCCCTGGCTTAGTAGGATCGTCAACCGCGTCATCGTGAACGATGCCGTCAGCAAGGCGCCGTTTCGGCCGCTGCTTTTGAGCACGAGCGCGGATTATCCCTCGTGGTCTTCGCTGACTGAACGCACGTGGTTCTCCCGCTATCTGCCGCCGAAAGAGATCCCGAACCTGCCCCCCGTCGCGGATTTCGAGCATCTTTATGTGACCAAGCCATCAGGTCCGCGCCTGTCGGATCGGTCCACACTGCTATTTCCGACGTTTGCGCAGTGGTTCACCGACGGCTTCATGATGACGTCCACGTCGGACACCCGCCGGACCACCACCAGCCATCAGATCGATCTGGGCCAGCTTTACGGACTTAATGACGACGTGCAGGGCGCCCTGCGGGCTCTCGATAATGAACGCGGCAAACGCGGCAGGTTGCTGTCCGAGATCGTCAACGGAGAGGAGTGGGCGCCTCGCCTGTTCGACGAACATGGCGTCCGCAACCCGAAGTTCAACGCTCTGCCTGCACCGATGAAGATGCCAGACACCCTTCCCGCTGACCGCAAGGCGACGCTCTTCGCATTCGGCGGCGAACGGGCAAACTCCACGCTCTTTACGGCCGCGATCAACACGCTTTTCCTGCGCGAACACAACCGCCTGTGTGGCGTCATCGAGTCCGCAAACCCCGCCTGGGACGATGAGCGCGTCTTTCAGACTGCCAGAAATGTCAACGTGGTTCAGCTGATCAAGATTGTCGTTGAAGAATACATCAATCACATCTCTCCCTATTGGTTCAGGCTGCTGAGCGATCCAACGCCGTGCTACACGGCTCGCTGGAATCGCGAGAACTGGATTCCGGTCGAGTTCAACCTGCTGTATCGCTGGCACAGCCTGGTGCCGGAGACGGCGATCTGGAACGGCGCTCCGATGCCGATCGGCGGAGCTCGCTTTGGCAATGAGCCCTTGTTGCGAGATGGACTGGGAATTGCGCTCGACAGCGCTACCAAGTCGCGGGCCTGGTGCCTCGGATTGTTCAATACGGCCGAGTTTCTTCGGCCGGTCGAACTCGCCAGCCTGAAACAGGGGCGCGATAACCGCCTGGCGTCCTACAACGACTACCGCGAAAGAATGAAGTACCCGCGCGTGACCCGGTTCGAACAGATTAGCGGAGATCCCGAGGTCGTCGCCGCCCTGAAGCGACTTTACGCCAATGATGTCGAGCGGGTCGAATTTTTCGTCGGCCTCTTCGCCGAAGATCCGCCGGAGCGTTCGGCAGTCCCGCCGTTGATCGGGCGCATGGTCGCGTTGGATGCCTTTTCGCACGCACTCACCAATCCCTTGCTTTCGCCGCACGTTTTCAAGGAAGAGACATTCTCGCCCGCAGGTTGGGCTTCGATTGCCAAGACATCTTCATTGCGCGATCTCGCTGACCGGAACCTTCCGAACGGTACGGCGGGCCTGCGCATCTCGATGGACCTCCCGACACATTTGTCAGTCGCGTGATCGAGACGACCAAATTGGAGTATTGCCATGGCGCCCGAAAGGCCGGCGTTCGAAATCGGTTTTGTGCTTGCGGGAGCGATCTCGGCAGGCTGTTACTCCGCTGGTGCCATGGATTTCATCATCGAAGCGCTCGACGACTATTATGCCGAAAGGGACAAGCCTGGGTGGGATGGCCCGAATCATGATGTTTACGTTCCGGTGCTGGCCGGTGCCTCGGCCGGCGGAATGACGGCCGGCATGGCCGCGTTGCACATGTTCAAACCGATTTCTCACGTCTGGCCGGGCGTCGCGCCGCCGCCGAAGGGCGAGAACCGGCTTTACGCCAGCTGGGTGACGGACATTTCCATCGCGCGGCTGCTCGAGACGAAGGACCTTGAAGGTACGGTCGACGGCTTGTCGTCAGTGCTATGCAGCAATGTTCTCGACGAGATCCTGGCGAACGCATTCAACATCGATGGACCAACGCTCCGGCGGCCCTGGGTTGGGCGGGCCAATGGGCCTGCGCTTCAGGTGATGATGACGCTGACCAATCTGCGCGGCGTGCCGTATTCCTTCAGTCTCACCGGGGCCGATCCGCGCGATGCGTTCGGCATGCTCAACCATGCCGATGTAGGCGCCTTTCGGCTGTCGGCAGTCGATCCTGCGGATGGAGCGCCCTATCTGGACGTAGGCTCGACTGGTGCTCCCAACTGGGGATTCTTCAAGGCTGCGGCGCTGGCGACGGGCGCGTTTCCTGTCGGCCTCAAGCCGCGGGCGATTGAGCGGCTCGCGAGCGAACTCAGGACAATCAGCACGGTTGGCACCGTCGATGCTGCGGGAAGGTTTGTCATCATCCCTCCGGATTCGCGTTTTCCGGCGGACGGTCCGTTCAAATATTGGGCGGTCGACGGCGGCACGATCAACAATGAACCGCTGGAGCAAGCGCGCCGCTTCCTGACCGGTGGCGGTACCGAGAAACCGGATGGGATCGTCGCCGACAAGGCCGTGGTATTGGTCGCGCCCTTCCCGAACTACCAGGTCTACGAGAACGACCGGACCATCGGCACGCTCGCCAGCGTGCTGCCGAGCCTGGCTTCGGCGCTGATCAACCAGGCGCGCTTCAAGCCTGAAGAACTGGCCAAGGCGCGAAACGAAACCAACTTTGCGAGATTCATCATTTCACCCGAACGGACGAACGCCAACGGCCCAGCCCCGAAATATCCCATCGCCAGCGGCGCCCTTGGAGGCTTCAGCGGCTTCCTCGATCAAAGCTTTCGCCGTCACGATTATCTTCTCGGACGACGAAATGCGCAGGCGTTCCTGCGCTGGAATTTCGGCCTTCCCAGGAGCCACGCCATCTTCGGCGGACGCGAGCTCCCGGCAGACTGGATCGTGCGGGAGGCCAGCCAGGTCACAAAAACGCTCGCTCCCGAAGATGACCGGACGCTGGAGGCCAAAAAGTTCGTGCTTCGCCAAGGCGCGAATGACAAGGAGATCGGCTACCCGATCATCCCGCTCACGAAGCGAATGATGCAGCCGATCGAGATACCGGCCGGAGAAATCCCGAGGCCGTCGCGTGACATTGTGGAGCCGCTGCGGCCGGCGATCCGCAAGCGGGTCGAGAAGGTCACGGATATTCTGGTCGATGTCGATCTTGCCGAACTTACGAGCGGGCTCGGGGTCTTCTCGTGGATTGCGAAGAAAGGGGCCAAGATGTACGGCACCGAGGTGCTGAACAACAAGACGACAAATATGATCGGCGAGGCGCTGGACGCATTGCGCGAGTCATTCCCTGATGACGGCCCGGCCAAAGCGTCTCCGGCCCTGTCTGGGTCAGAACCGGGGCGTTAGCATCAAGCCCTTTGACTTACTTGTGGGCCCGGCAGGAACAAACTGGGCACTGGATTCTCCGCATTCCCAGGCCATCCAGCAAATCTGGTCATGGCAAATAGCCGCTAAAGAACCGCCATTAGCCGATTCAAGGCGGCTGCGGTACTCTCTTCGGACCCGAGCGAGTACGGCCATGTCGCTTCCAGACGACCGCAATAGCCTGAAGCTTGGCCCACCGGGCCATCCCGGCCAGACCGGGATTACCCCCGCGATGGTCGAAAGTATGCGGCGGCGCATCAAGGAGGCGGGGGGCACCCTCACCGTCTGGGCGGTGCTGCACGAAGATGCCTACGAAACGCACTCAGGCGATGGGTTCTATCTGCATGTCCACGGCCTCGCGCTGAACGGCGCAGATGCGCAAAAGCTGGCCGATCTGGCCGGCGGCGATTCAGAGTTGGTGAAATGGCACGTCCGGAGCTACCGGATCGGTCTGGAAAACGACCTGCGGGTCTTCACGGCGCTCTGGCGGCCCGAGGAGGAATTCAGGATGGGCGATTTCGTCGCCATCCTCTCCGAAATCCCGCCCGGCGGCACGGCGTCGAAGCTGCTGACGGGAACGGGCCACCGCAAGGACGGCCCGCTGCTGTCACTGCCCTGAACAAAAAGGCGCGGCTGACCAACGAGTCAGCCGCGCCGTGGCATTGGTCTCGCGGTCAATCCTCTTCGGTCACTTCGGCAACGGATTCCGCTTGCTCGTCGATTTCGGCAGGCGCGTTCGGATCGACAGCCGGGAACAGCATGGCTTCCGGAAGCCACTGCCGCGCCTTGCGCTGCGCCGCAGTCGGCTCGGCCGTGCTGTGCGCGTTCACGAAATGCCGGACCAGCCAGGATATGAGTTCCGACTTCTTGTAGCCACCCAACGACCCGTTGCCATCGGCGTAGCCGCACTCCTTGGCGATCCCGACAAGCTGCTCCCGGTTGCGCTTGCCGAAGAATGCCGCGTCAGGCCGCCAGTGGTTCTTCATATCCACACTCAAATCACGCGCCACGCGATTAAACGATTAAACAGGCTGTCGCTCGTGTCCAGACGCTCGCAATTCTCCTGACCGAAAGAGCTTGCAACCCGGCAAGATCATGATCGGACAAGCCCCTCACGACTTCGTACAACGCTAGTTCGCTGACGCCGTAAGGCGGCAAGCTGCCCCATACCGACTCCCCTTCCTCGATCTCAAACCCGAGTTTGCCAGTGAAGCACCGCGCCTGATCGTCAAGGACGCGGTACGCGCCCTGCGCCTCCGTTTCCTTGCTCAAGGCGGGGAACGCCTCGTGCAGCCGCAAGCCTTTCAGGGCGCGGACGGTCAGCACTTCCTGCGCCGTGCGCGGACTGGCGAGCAGGACTTCCGCAACCGCCGCCGTCTTGTGGTGCGCGATATAGCGGCAGAGCAGAGCGGAGTACGCCGCTTTGACTTTCACGGGAGCGATGGGGTTCTCCGAAATCGCCTCGGACGTTTCCTCCTCGGTCTCGTGCTTGACCAGATTTTCGCGGACTTCAACCGCACCGGACGGCGAGAGATTGATAAGGACACCGCCCTTCTCCTTCCTCTTGGTCTTGCGGTACTGCCAGTCGGAGAGGCGGTAATCCTCCGTCACCTTGACCCATGCTGCGGTGGCCTCGTGATGCTTTCTCAATTCCTCGACCGCCTCCTTTTGCAGGGCGAAGAACTGCTCGGCATCGTCAAAGTAGGACGTTTCATCCTCGGCAAAGAGGTCGGTCGTAATGGTGCCGGAGTATTTCTCGGGCGGGAAGATTGCCAGCGCCACCGTCGGACGATCATCCAGCAACGATCTCTTGATCTCGTCGGCGTTGTAATCATTGCCTCCCACGATCTGCTCGACGATACGCGTCTGCGCCTCATCACTCCCCAAGGTCACCTGACCGCGGGCTATATCGATGAAATTCACTTGGCCGTCACGCCAGTTCTGCTGGGGCAAGGTGAAAATCTGTTTTCTGGAATCAACCTTGATCAACTCGGATACGCAGTCGTGCGTATGGTCGGCGGCGAAAACGCGACGCACGTCTTGATCAAGAAGAAATAAGAACCATTACTAAGTATGCCGTTCGAGAACGGCGAAGCGGCATTCAAGCTGGAGAAAAGAAAAGTACGGCATCTACTCTCACTTGGAGAATTCACGATTTATTGGATGAAAGCACGACTAAAGTCGCCGAAAGCGGCCTTTCGACTGACCCAGTCCTTCGGTCGCCTTACCCTTCCGGCAGAGCTTTCGGCAACACCGCAAAACATCCCATGGCACGCTTTCCGCAATTTGATCGGAGATCGCTTCGATTGATTGTTCGCGAGCGGAAAGGGTTTCGAGCACCCGGTCTAGCAGTTCGGCCTCACTGAGCTCTTCCTCGTCCAGCCACCAATCGTCGCCTCGCGGTCCAAACAAGAGGATTTTATTCCGCAGTATAATGAAATGGCTCTTGCAGTCTGTATCACGCCACACGGACGGATAGACGCTTGCTCCCTTCGGAGATTCGTACAGGCGCCAAGCTGGACCTGCGCGCCGGTCGAGATTAACCGGCAGCTCAGAACCGCACCCGCAGGGGCACAGCATGATTAGCCAACGTGGGCCTTTGCGATCCACAATGACCGTGTCTCCCGGCTGCTTGAGAAGCGCGCTGGCGTCTGCGCGAGAGGTCACTCTGGCTTTGATGCTGAAATTCATGATCACTGTCCCGCGTCCCCCGATTGATGCTTATGCTTGCTAGGCCGCCTAGCTTTAGCCTTGGCCATCGACCGCAGAATCTTCTGACCGAAAAAGAATGCTATTGCTCGCGACATGTTCGGTTCGTTCACTTGGAGATCGGCGTGCGGATTGCAGCCTTTACGGATCAGACATAGCGCGAGTGTGAGCGCGTACTGTCCGGGCTGCTGTTCCGCCGACCAGCTCAAGGTCCGGATTTGATTCACCGCATTGTAAAACCACTCGGCGGGATCGCCGGGCCTACAGAAGGTCGTCTGACCACTCTGAAGAGCACTTTCTTCGTAGAGGGGCTCGATCAACTGTACGAGTTCCGTAAGCGTAAGTTTTCCCTTCTTCAGGTCCTCGATGAATCCTTCGACCAGAAGGCCTCCTTCCAGCGACGCGGGGTCATAGGTGAGAGGGTAGTGCTGTTCCAACTTCTCGAAATCAATGAGGATCGCATCACCGTGTCGGACGAGAACGTTGGTGGCGTGCATGTCGCCATGTGCCGGCGCAACTTTGGGCGCGGTCTTGGCTAACTCATCGAATATCTCTTTCAAGGGCTCGATGTTGGTATCAGCACATAGGTTTTGTGTCAGCGGTATCCGTACGGCGGGCAATTCTATCAGTTGGCTTTGGCCCTCAACCTGCCACTTCTCCTCTAAAAAGGCGCTCAGGGTCCGTTTGTCATCGACGTAGTCTTGTTTCCGCCATCCTCCCAGCGTTTTGTCGAACAGATTCGCAATGGCATGACCACAGCGCCCACCCCGCGCGCACGTGATGAGGGACTCGGAACCATCGACGAAATCGCCCACGAGGATTCCTAGAGTTGATCCGAGATTGCAGCGATCCCGCCGCAAACGAGGCCCTAAGTGGAAAGGCACATATTCGAATATGTGACCGCAATATTTGTCATACTCGTCGATGATCTTCTTACGAGGACCGATTTTCACGAAAAAGAGATGAGGATAAGCACCGGTTGAGCCGCGCTGTACCAACCCAGCCTCTGCTGATGCGTAAGCCTTGAAGACCGGAGCTCCGGACATACCGCCGTCAAGCAATGTCAACCGAAGCTCCGAGCAATTCCAGAACGCTCGTTTCAGCAAGATGACGCGCTCGTTGTGGCCATCAGGGCCAAACCGGTCTAGGAGAACTTTTTCGTCAAAGACCAAGTCAGTTTTTGGCGATGAACTTGCGGGGCGATCACACACCAAAGCTGCGATATCCACCCAGGAAGACGCCGTGTCGAAAATATAAACACAGGGCAGGAGAAAGCCTCGTTCTCTCTCGCGATCATTCGTAGGTATGGTCTGCCACTCATCCGAGCGAAGATTGGCAACCGGATTTGTGCTTTCCAGCAGCGCGTTCACGACCAGCTTACGAGGTGTATCGGTTTGGTCCTTGTCAGCCGCAAGGCGAATGTAGACCCTAACATCGTAGTCCAGCAGACGAGGAACAACCGAGCCTAACTGTCGAGGCAAAGCGTTAAGTTTGTTGCCATCCTGGGTCCAGATCACAGCATCTAATTGTGCCGCGTACGCTGGATTGCCAAGCTGGTCCGGGGTCGAGGGCTCGCACTGGAAGCCACGTTCGCGGAATCTGTTCAAATCTGCTGCGGATGGTTCCTCCCCGACGAAAGCGATTTTCGCGCGTGGCCTGCCCTCCGGCGAAAATTCGCGAATTGCCATGTCAGTCGTCCCGCGTAAACAAATCTTGCGAATCGCCGCGCGCGAGAACACCTCGCGAGGAGCAAATATAGCAATTCGGGTTGCTGGTGAACGAAACGGCCCGCAACGACGGGGGCCGTGCGTCATAGATAAGATGCCTCGCAGCGCTTGGAACGCCGACCGTCATAGCCAAAAACATCGTGATCGCCATTGAGGTCACGGTGCCGTTGATTGAGATGACGGCGGGTGCGGGCTCATGTGCTCCCTGAATGTATTGGTCCCGGCTTCGCTCCTCGGCGTTCATCATGTCCCGTCTGACTTCTTCAGAATCTAGAAGCCCGCAGCATGTGAAGCAGGGCAGCCTCGGAGCGAGGGCTTGGACGCGGCCATGTATGCCCGCGATCTGGCCAGCTCTCGCGGTGATAATTGAGCCCATATCAACGCAAGGGATTAGGTATTGATATGCGATCTGTTGGATTACCGCACGGCTCCCATGGGAATCCGTACACGAGAAAATAAAATCGGCAGCCCGCAGCTCACGAGCAATCGACGTTCGTGTCACGTCACCGATGATGCACTTACACACGGCACCCGGCGTGATGCCCGCAACCATTTCAGCGGCCACGTCCGTCTTGAAACGGTTCACATCGCTTAGGCGAGCGCCAGCCACGCGGTTAAGGTTGGTGGTTTCAATGCGATCGGGATCGATAAAGATGAATTTCCGGACACCGAGATGTGCTAACTGTTCTGCGGCAATGGAGCCTGTGCCGCCGAGACCCACTATGGCGACGGTAAGTGATTCAAGATATTTTTGGCCGGCGGAGCCCAGTGCCCTAACCTGTCGGTCGAATTTCAATGACGTGGGACCTGAACCGTCCCCTGCGTCGAAAAGCACCTGCAATTGAGGGCCAACCGACACGACGCGCATCGGAGTCTTTTCGCCTAGGCGACGTGCGCACCAGCCCCCGGCGCTTACCACTACCGCGCCATGCACTGTAGCGGGCGCGCGCACGGATAAGAAACGGGCCAGATGTGCCTCACCGTCATCGTCTATCTTAGAGAATTCCGGCGGAGCGGACCCCGGATGCGAGTGAACAAAAATGACCGAACGATTTTGGCGGGCGGCTCTTTTTCCGATCTGCGCAATATAGTCCGGTTTGAGCTGCGCACTGATGAGCGAGCGGTCCGAATAATTTTCATCGGCAGGAAAGTCGAGGCTGGATACTACAAGACGGTCCATCTCGGGCATGGCAACGCGGGATGCCAGCATGACAGCGCAGCGTTCGGTCTCTCTGCCCACGAGCTCACCGACTATTCGGCTGGCATCTCCATCCTGAAACCTGAGCTCCATCATCGAGGCGGGTCCAGTCGCTGAAGGATTACTCGATAGAACTGTTCAAGCCGGTCGCGATTGGGGTCCCATGTCTGCAGGTGCCACGAAAACCATGTTAGTGGGCGCCCCGGATTAGGATCGTAGGGCAAGGGAGTTCCTTCATTCGCATTCTGCGGAATCGCGGCATTGGGGAGGCGTACAGGCGGCGAAACCCAGAAGCAGTCCGGTCTGGCGGCGGGATACCCAGGAGGTGCGATGAAGAAAACGTCGACCTTTTTCGCGCTCCAGCCGTCGGGCAGATCGACCCCTTTTACCGTAATGAGGTACGAGGCATCGGCGCGGCGCTGAATTTCAGCGTCCTGCTGCTTGAATTCCTGAAGGTATTCCTTCAGTTGCTGGAATTGCTCGCCGATCATGAGAGTCCAAATGTCGCTGGCGGGACAGCGAAAAAGTGCTTCACGCGTTCAGTGATTCCCACAGCTTCACCGTCGCCTACTCCCTTGTCGGGCTTGTCACCTTCTTCTTCGAGGAAGAGCTGATAATTGGGGGCGATATTGGCGATCGCCTTTATCTCCGCGCCCGTAAGCGCGGTCTTGGCATTCTCGTGGCGAATGGCGTCCACGTAAAATACATGAAGTTTTTGTTCGGATTTTTCTGCTTCAGACATGTCGTGCTCCTTCTAAGGGTTGTGCTTGTGATGCGTCATACGTCATCTCTTGAGTCGAACTGTGCGCGGTTGGCCCACACGATCGGCTGAGACTCCTGCGGTAATTCAATCCGCAGGTGGCGCACAAAATATGAAACGAGCGAGCGCCGAATCGTCTTCGATAACCGTCCGTCCTGCATGCCGAAGTCGGCAATGACTGAAGCTCGCTGACTGGGCGTGAGATTCGGATTAGGCTCAATCTCGATCACGACAAAAGTTTGCCAATCCGTATCCTCCTGCGGATTCACTTTGCTCATACGGCGCCCGTGAACTTGCTGGAATCTCGTCAAGACAAAGTCGCGAAAGCGAGAAGTTCCGTGACACCATCCGCGGGTGTGCCAACGAGAACCATCAAAGGCCAGAGAATGCGGAGCAATCCATTGGCGAGTTGGATCGGGAGTGCGCACCGATTGATACGTGACGTCTATTTCTGTGCCATCGCGGATTGCCCAGAGGATTGGCAACAGCATCTCAATGCGCACGCGGCGGACAGGGAGCGTCACGACATCACAGGGTGGCCGGGCTCCGACGAAGCTTACTGATCGGGAAATCGTCCCGGTGGCGAGGCCCTGAATTTCGTTTAAATAAGTCTGGGTATCGGGGGCGAGAAACAGCGGCCTAAAATGCTCGGTCGCGCGATAGACCTTTTCGTGACGATCGTACTCCATGTTGTGTTTGGCCAAATCAAGGTACTTGGCGAAATCTAGCGAGGTCTGTTGAACCGAGATGTTGAAATATTCGGCGACCTCGCCGCGATTGATTTTGCCGTCCCACAACAGACGAAATTCGATGAATTCCAGTCGCCGGTCCTGTCCCCACGGCCGGGATTTGGGCGCAGCCTCTATGGCCCGATCAGTCATTCTGCCTTATCCGATACGTCGCATAATATGATCCATCGTAAAACACGATGTGTTTCATGTCAAGGAACTTTGAGACTAAACCCACTAAGTGCGCCTCGCCTCCGCCGAGCCCAAATCGGGCCTATCCTCATAGGCTATTGTAAAATATTATAATAATCTGGTTGTGCCCTTGTTGTTCTGCTTACCGTCCTCGGTCGAGGTCCCGATCTCGTCGCCGTCGCGAGCTTTGGTCGGATGGGGGATCGTCCTCACCGTGTTCCTTATCGGTTCGTTGCGCTCTGGAGTTGCGCTGCGGTTCCTCCGACCGCTCGCGGGAACACTTGCACCGTTGGATCGTGATCTCGGCTTCAGGCGCCGGGTCCTGAACCGCGCCTCCCGTTGACCCGCTCTCGCCATCGGCTGATCCAGACGCCTGCCCGAACTCCGCTGTCAGAGCCTGGCGCCGGCGCGTTTCATCGCGAGCCATGGCTGGGTATTGCAGCAGGAAGCCATCACCTGCACGGCGGTGCTCTCGGCCCAGACCAAGCGGCTGAAGCTCATCAACGCGATTCACACCGGCTTCTGGCATCCCGCGATGATCGCGAAGGTGGGCGCCACGATCGATGTCTATTCGAAAGGGCGGTTTGCGATCAACATCCTGACCGGCTGGTTCAAGGATGATTTTCGCGCCTTCGGTGAGCCTTGGCTGGAACATGATGAACGCTACCGCTGCTCGGAAGAATTCATCCAGGTGCTCAAGGGTCTCTGGACGCAGGACCGTTTCGCCTTCAAGGGCGACTTCTAAGGACACCAGCAAGTCTATGCGGCCCGCCGTGAAGCGTGGCAAGACGCTTGGTGGTCTAAGACGTCGAAAGTGGTAATGAGGTCGCGGGCTTCTCCTTGACCCTCCCAAACGGGTGAAAATCGGTTCGGCTGCTCTCCGGGGCAGGCGTCCGTAAACTGTCCTTCCGAATCCCTTCAGTTGGCGGCTTTACCGACGCCGCTGGCGAAAGTTCAATCAAAGGAGAGCGTGACGATGAGCCTCCGCGAGCGATTTTGGCTCCGAGCAAACAGAACGATGGGAGCCGACCTCCCCCCGGGCGTCGATTTGGGTCTCTGTCTCACGGGTTTACTTGTGGGAGACATTATTGGCCGGATCAGCGTCGCCAACACGCCGACATCCATCATCACCATCATCGGGGCGATGCCGTTCGTGGCCACCTACTACGTCAGGAGCCATCGTGAGAGCTTTAACACGCAAGGCGGTAGGGGCTTCCTGCTCTACTTGCGAGGGCTCTTCTGGTTCCTCGTGGTCTTCGCCGTGCTGGGCGGAATCGGCTATCTGTTCGCCCGGTTCGGAGGCCTCGGATCGTAGGTTTTCGAGACGTACTTCTGTAATCGCCAGTGACAGCCTCTCTCGATGGCAAAATTAGCGACGGTCGCCATCATATGCAGGTCCGCGTCTATCTCGAAGATACGGACGCTGGTCAGATTGTGCATCACGCTAACTTCTTGCGCTTCATGGAACGCGGCAGAACAAATTATTTGCGTCTGCTCGGAACGAACCAGCAGGAGCTCCTTAAGAAGGCGCGGGGAGATGCTCCGGGCTTCGCCCTTCGTTGTCCGTTCGATGATAATCGACTTTTTGAAGCTTGCGGTGTTGGATGACTTGCTTGAGGTTGTCACAATTACCGAAGAGGGCCTCGATCACCCTGCTTCAGGAATGCAGGCGCGGAGACGAGCTATTGGTCACGGCCCGCGTACGCGTCGCGTGCATTTCAGGCGGGAAAGCACAGCGCATCCCAGCATCCCTGAGGCTCGCGATGGAGCGAAGCAAATATCGTACGCTCGCTCACGCTAGTCTACATTCGTTCACGCTGTGGCCCTCCATCGTCCTAGTGAAATCAAGCCATTAGCGGTCTGTTGCGATATCGGCAAATCAGAGTTCGCCTGCTTGACTGCGACCACATTGATATAGGGTGTCGTCATCTTCTCCAGCGCAAACGCGTTGGTCAGCTTCAACCCGCTGTAGATCGCGAAATTGCCCTGGATAGCCGCGAAGTCGACGTCGTCGAGGGCGCTGTTATTCGGCGCACGGTTTGACCCCCGATCGGCGCCGAAGGTTGACCCCGGCCAACACTGACGAAGCCCTTGAACTATTACCCGGAATGTTCGTCACGTGTGGGGTCAACGTTGGAAGCCGATGGGGGTCAAAGTTCGGCGCTTATTCACATCTCGCGATCGCGTAGGCCAGGTGTTGACGTGCAGCGCCATAGGGACCTTTTTCAGTATAGGTTTTTCGGCAGGTACCGGCCATTGCAAACACATGGTTTTTCGAGGTGCTGTACAGTGACGTTTTCCGTATGGGTCGGCGCGGTCGCGGGCGTCGTGATGGTCGAATCGACCACGCCATGTTTCTGTGTTGTCGAAATTGCGGCGCGGCGAGCGGCCGAGGCCGAGGAAAATATTCCAACGCCGGCGGACGCATGGTGCCTAGCCCGTCAGCTTTTCGTCAGCTGACACAAATACGGTTGATGCGCGTTCCCACACGCACAAGCAAACTTCTGCCCCTTTGCTTGGGCCTCACCTGATGGTGACATCGGGTGAGGCTGCCGGAACATCCGGGACAAGAAAAAGCGACATCGCGGGACAAACGGGACATTTGTGACATAGGCCATGTCCCGCTCCGTCATCGACCGCATGGCTCGATTCTCTCAAATCGCTTAGCGAACTTCAGATTCGAAGGACACTGGCAAGTCTATGCGGCCCACCGTGACGCGCGCGAAGACGGTTGGTGGTTTGAGACTTCGAAATTGGTAATGGCGTCGCGGGCGGCACGGCACGGTACGAAACGTACCGTTATGACTTCATTAGAATATGCTTGCCGAGGGCCCGCGCTCGTTCGTCCGTGTCGTACAAAGTCTGTTCGCGCGGCGATCGCGAACAATCTGCCAGCATAAAGGTCTCCAAGGAATGTAACGTACGCCTCCGCTGACGGCCGCCTTGTTTGAGGAAGGCGAGCGCTGCAGGTCCTAGGGGTAATCCTAGGAGAAGCGCTATGACGATATCGCGGGCAGAGGTGATCACATCGGTAGAGCGGCGGCGGC
>NZ_VKHP01000159.1 GCF_010811875.1 Bradyrhizobium uaiense | reverse complement strand
TGTCGGGCGGATCGTCGGGTGGGGCGCGGTGGCTCGCGGCGGCGGGCTGGTGCGGCTGGGGGGGCGGGGGCGGGGTCGGAGCGGCTGGTTTGGTGGGCGCCGCGGCGGCAACCACGGTGTTGGCCGCGGGCTTGTCGTTCACGCTGGCCGCGCCTTCGTCTTCGTCGTCGCTCGACTTGCCCGCTCCGAACAGCTTCGCGAGCAGGGACGGCTTGCTGATCACAGCAGCGTCGTCGCCGTTGCCACGGCGCTCGATGTCGGCCTTGGCGAGCTCATAGCCCTTCAGTGGCGTGCCGTCGGTCGGGACATGGACGGTGCGGCCGTCGGGGAACACCCTGACCAGTTGCTCGCGGGTCATGCGCGGCCAGTGGCGAATGCCGCCGGTGTCGAGATGCACGAACGGCGAACCCGAGGTCGGATAGAAGCCGACGCCGCCGCGCTGCAGGCGCAGGCCGGCGTAGCGGATCTGCTCCAGCGGCACGCCCGGAATGAAGAAGTCCATCGCATGCCCCAGCATGTGCTGGCTGTGGCGCGCGACGCCCGAGGAGCGGCGGCGGAGCATGGCGTTGGTGGCGGGGGCGCGATAGGCGGAGACGATCTGGATCGGCTGCTTGCCGCCGACGTCGTTATAGACTTCCCAGAGGATGTCGAAGAGGTGACGGTCCATCACCGTCTCATCCTGGGAGCGCCAGTCGCGCAGGAAATGATTGAGCTGCTTCAGCGCGGCTTCGTCGTAACGGCCATCGCGCTTGAAGGTGATGGTGAGGTCTTCGTTGGAATGGGTGTGGTGGAAGGAGAGGGTGCGGGTCTGGTTCAGCGCCGTCGCATCGTGCACCGATCCGGCGCCCGCCAACAGCAATAGCGCGGTCAGGCCGACTTGGTACCCGGCCTTAGGCAGCAACAGCGGTTTGAAGCGGCGTGCGAAGACAGCCAGCACTATGAGCCCACCCAGTCGACGAGCGTTCGCTCGGCATCCTCGCAGACCCCCTGCGGAAGACGGTGAACGCTTTCTTAAAGCGGGAGGGTTAACCGAGGTTTACCGACCCGCCCCCAAGTTGGGCTTAACTAACTGGGCGAGTGTGGCAAAAGATAGCCCTGTTCCCGGGACCCCATGGGAAATGGTTAACGTAAACGATCTCGCTTTTTGAGCGAGATCGTTGATTTTGCTTCAAAATTTAGGCCAATCAGGCAGAGAAGCAGATTAGCGGGTGATCACCCGGCGCTGCTGCTGGGCCTGGCCGCGGCGGGCCGGCTGCGGCTCAGGCTGTCCGAATCCCCCGAACAGGCGCTCGAAGAAGTTCGGTCCTGAGGAGCCGAAGCCGCTGTTGTCGCCGGCCACGTTGACGCCCGGAGGCAGGCTGCTGCTCGGCGGCCGCGAATAGCTCGGCTGGGCGTGCGCCACCACCGTTTCGAGATCCTTGCCGCGGCTGTTCTTGAGCAGCGACAGCATGGTGGCGTCGCGGCCGTAAACGTCCCTGCGGATTTGCAGCTTGCCGGCGTCGTCCACGAACGCGGTCTGGTAGGTGATGTTCACCGGGATCGGCGTCGGGAATTTCAGGTCGACTTCGCTGGAGCCGTACATGCCGCGGATCCGCTCCGGCGTGTAGTGCTGGTTCGGCTCGGCGATGTTGAGCAGCACCGAAGCGTATTGATCGGGATTCTGCACGCGCATGCAGCCGTGGCTGAAGGCGCGCTCGTCCTTCGCGAACAGGTACTTGTCCGGCGTGTCATGCTGATAGACCAGGAACTTGTTCGGGAAGTTGAAGCGGATGCGGCCGAGCGCGTTGGCTTCGCCGGGCGGCTGCGAGATGTGGATCGAGCCGTCGCGGTTGCGCTCGAGCTTGAGGCCCATGCGCTGCAGCACCGTCGGATCCTGCTGCAGGGCCGGCAGATACTCGTTGTAGATGATCGACGGCGGCACGTTCCAGGTCGGGTTGACCGTGATGTACTTCATCGTCTCGGTCAGAAGCGGCGTCGCATGCTGGCCGGGCTTGCCGGTGACGACGCGCGTGGTCCAGGCCTGCGCGCCGTTCTGCATCACCTTCAGCGTGTAGTCGGGGATGTTGAGGATCACATAGGCATTGCCGAGATTGGCGGCGCCGAGCTGGCGCGGCAGCCAGCGCCAGCGTTCCATGTTGACGATCACGGTGTCGATCTGGCGGTCGCGCTTCGGATTGTTCAGCGCCTTGACCGTGCGCTCGTCGAGCACGCCGGTCGGCTTGAGATCGACGCTGCCCTGGAATCTCTCAACCGCGCGCGCGACGGTCGCGTCGTACTTGGTGCTGTCGGCATTCTCGGTGACGCCGAGCTTGTTGCGCAGGTCCGGCACGCGCGGATCGTCCATCTCGACCGCGGCCTGCTTCTTGCGCGCCGGCAAATATTTCAAGACGGGGCCGTCAGCGATCGGGATCACCGGGCCGTCGCCTTGGCCACGCAGCTCGGCGAGTTTCTTCTTGAGGTCCTTGTAGAGCTTCTGCGGCGGGTTATAGCCGTCGAGCGCGGCCGAGGCGTCCTTCGCGGAGGTCACGTTCGCGAACACTTCCGCCGGATCGATCGGGTGTTCCGGATAGAGGATGTCCGCCGACACCTGCGACCAGTGCATGCGGCCGCTCTGGGCCTGGCGTGCATAGTCCAGCATGCTGGACGCGAGCTTCAGTTCGGCGTCGGCCAGCGCATCGGGTGACGTCGCTGCGGCGAAATCCGGCACCGGATAGTCTGATGCATCGAGGCCGTCGGCAGCCGCATCCTTCAGGCGGGCGATGACGCCCTTGCCGGTGTCGGTGAGCTTGCCGGCCTTGGTGAAGACAGGCGCGTAGTCGCGGGCCGAATAGAATTTCTCGGCCGCAGCGCGCTCGTTCTTGCGATCGAAGGTGCGCAGCGTCTTGCTGGCGAGCTGCTCGCGCAGCTTGTCGGCGACCGGCTGATCCTCGGAGGCAACGTTGCTCGCGGCCTTTGCGAGTTCGGTCGCCGGAGCAGCCGCCGTCGCGGGAGCAGGAGCTGTGGCGAGTGCGGTGGCCGTTGCCGGCGGAGTTGCGGATGGCGCAACGGCGGGATCAGTCTTCGGTGTATCCGCCTTCGGTGCGTCGGCAGGCTTGGTCGCGACATCGGCGGGCTTCGGCTCGGCGGCCTTCGCCGTCGCGCTCGGCTCTGCCGGCTTTGCATCCGCCGGCTTTGTATCGGCAGGTTTGGCCTCGGTGGCCTGCGCGTCGGCGGGCTTCACGTCAGCCGGCTTGGCCGCGTCGGGCAGCGCCGCGGTAGTGTCGGCCTTGAAATCGCTTGCGGTGGGCGGCGGGATGTTGGCCGGTTCGGGGCGCGGGATCGCGGCGTCGATCGCCAGTTCCGCGGCGCTGGATCGAGGCGTGTCCTGTGCGAAGGCTGCGGTCGCGGACACCGTGAGGAAGGTTGCCGCGACGGCCGTCAATACGCGGTCAAATCCCCGACGGTTGTTCGAACAGTCACGCATCGTCACACCCCCTGGGTGGAACTGCTCCTGGTCAAACTGGAACAGTTCAAATCAGTATTTGTTTCATAGCTTGCGCGGAAGCGCCGGCCTCTCGATCGACTCGCACGCCTGCACGCAACGAACGCAGACGATACATTTGCCCCTCGTATGCAGCCAGCGCCATGCGGGGCAACTCACGACAAACTGACCTCGAAGCAGCTGATTTTGCTCGGGCTGTGCGTTTTTGCCACGCGGCACAGCCTTTGTCTGTCACCGCCACGACACGGTTCAAAAGGTTCCCTGGTTTTGTTCGATTGGCCCGAGGCCAGTGGCTTCCTAGGTGGCGTCGCTGGTGCGCGTGCCGTCCGCCGCTTCGTCGAGTTTGCGGTAGAGGGTCGAGCGGCCGATCTTGAGGCGTCGCGCGACCTCCGACATCTGTCCGCGGTAATGCGAAATCGCGAAGCGGATGATCTCGTTCTCGAGATCTTCCAGCGGGCGCACCTCGCCCGCGGAGGTGAGCATCGAGAGACCGCCGGCCGTGGGAAGGGCGGTTGTTGCCGGTATTTCATTACCGGAAATCATCGCGGGCGCCGTGGAGGGCGACACCACCAGCGGCTCGCCCTGCAAAGATTTGCCTTCCGGCACCGGATGCGCGCTCCCCTGCGGGAAATCGGCCAGCCCAAGCTGGTCGCCGTCGCTCATCACCACGGCGCGATACACCGTGTTCTCGAGCTGGCGGATGTTGCCCGGCCAGTCGAGCTGCGCCAGATACGCCATCGCATCGCCGCTGATTCCGGTGATGTTGCGGTTCTCCTCGGCGCAGAACCGCGCCAGGAAATGCCGCAGCAAATGCGGAATGTCTTCGCGCCGCTGCCGCAGCGCCGGAATGGTCAGCGGCAGCACGTGCAGGCGGTAGAACAGGTCCTCGCGGAACTGGCCGGCTTTCACGAGATCGAGCAGCTTGCGGTTGGTCGCAGAGATGATGCGGACATCGACCTTGACCGGCTTGCGGCCGCCGACCGCCTCGACGGTGCCTTCCTGCAGCGCGCGCAGCAGCTTCACCTGCGTGGCCAGCGGCAATTCGCCGACCTCGTCGAGGAACAGCGTGCCGCCATGGGCCTCGACGAACTTGCCCTGGTGGCGCTCGGTGGCGCCGGTGAAGGCGCCCTTCTCATGGCCGAACAGGATCGATTCGACGAGATTGTCCGGGATCGCGCCGCAGTTCACTGCGACGAACGGCTTGGCCTTGCGCTCGCTGCTGCCATGGATGGCGCGCGCGAACAGTTCCTTGCCGACGCCGGACTCGCCCTCGATCAGCACGGGAATCGTCGAGGATGCGGCTTTCTGCGCGGTGCGCAGCACCCCGGCCATCGCCTCGCTGCGGGTGATGATGTCGGAGAAGGTCAGCCGGCCCTCGCGGCTGTGGCGGATGCGCTGCAATTCGCCCTTGAGCGCCGAGGCGTTGAGGGCATTGCGCAGGGACACCTGCAGCCGTTCGAAGCCGACCGGCTTGACGACGAAATCCTGGGCACCGGCGCGCATCGCCGACACCACATTGTCGATGCCGCCATGCGCGGTCTGGACGATCACCGGGACGTTCAAACCAGCTTCACGAATCTTTGCGAGGACTCCGAGACCGTCGAGGCCCGGCATCACGAGGTCGAGCACGACGGCATCGATCGTCTGCGTCTCGGATGCGGTCAAAGCCGCTACCGCCGCGTCGCCGCTGTCCACGACGAGGGGCTCATAGCCGCACTTCTGCACCATGTTTTCAACCAAACGACGCTGTACTGCGTCATCATCGGCGATCAAAATGGTGGCAGCCATGGTTTTCCCCGCACATTACGATTATTTGTCTCGAATCGGGGCACTGTCGCCGATGCCGATTAACGCACTCTTAAACGTTGCAAACCCGCATTCATTCCGCCGCCGCCGACATCTTTCCGACTGAAGTAAGGTTACGAACAAGATGACCTCGCGCTCCAAAACTGCTCCGAACAAGTCTGCTCTCAGCAAGGCCGCTCTCCGCAAGGACACCGCGCTGCGCAAGACGGCCGCGCAACGCAAACCGGCCCCGGCCGGCCCGGCGGCAAAAAAGGCAGCCAGCAAGACCGGCAAGCTTCCGGAATGGAATCTGGCAGATCTCTACTCCGGTATCGACGCGCCAGAGGTTGCACGCGACCTGCAGAAAATGGATGCAGATTGCGTCGCGTTTGAGACCGACTTCAAGGGCAAGCTTGCCGAAAATACCGCCAGGGAAGGCGGCGGAAAGTGGCTTGCCGAGGCGGTCCGCCGCTACGAGGCGATCGACGATCTGGCAGGCCGTCTCGGCTCTTATGCCGGTCTGGTCCATGCCGGCGACAGCGTCGATCCCGCGATCTCGAAATTCTACGGCGACGTGTCGGAACGGCTGACGGCCGCATCGGTGCATCTCCTGTTCTTCTCGCTCGAGCTCAACCGGGTTGACGATGATGTGATCGAGCGCGCGATGGCCGAACCCGAACTCGGCCACTACCGGCCCTGGATCGAGGATCTGCGCAAGGACAAGCCGTACCAGCTCGAGGATCGCGTCGAGCAGCTCTTCCACGAGAAGGCGCAGAGCGGCTACGCAGCCTGGAACCGGCTGTTCGACCAGACCATCTCCGGCCTGCGCTTCAAGGTCTCAGGTAAGGAGCTCGCGATCGAGCCGACGCTGAACCTGTTGCAGGACAAGGCGGGGGACAAGCGCAAGTCCGCCGCGCAGGCGCTGGCCAAGACCTTCAAGGACAATGAGCGCACCTTCGCGCTGATCACCAACACGCTCGCCAAGGACAAGGAAATCTCCGATCGCTGGCGCGGCTTCCAGGATGTCGCGGACTCCCGCCATCTCAACAACCGCGTCGAGCGCGAGGTGGTGGACGCACTGGTCGCCTCCGTGCGTGCAGCCTATCCGAAGCTGTCGCACCGCTATTACGCGTTGAAGGCCGGCTGGTTCAAAAAGAAGAAGCTGCCGCACTGGGACCGCAACGCGCCGCTGCCGTTTGCGGCGACCGGCACGATCGCCTGGCCCGAGGCGCGCAACATGGTGCTGTCGGCCTATAACGGCTTCTCGCCGAGGATGGCCGAGATCGCCGAGCGCTTCTTCGACGATCGCTGGATCGATGCGCCGGTCCGTCCCGGCAAGGCGCCCGGCGCGTTCTCGCATCCGACCACGCCGTCGGCGCATCCCTATGTGCTGATGAACTACCAGGGCAAGCCGCGCGACGTGATGACGCTGGCGCATGAGCTCGGCCATGGCGTGCATCAGGTGCTGGCGGCGAAGAACGGCGCACTGATGGCGCCGACGCCGCTGACGCTGGCGGAGACCGCGAGCGTGTTCGGCGAGATGCTGACCTTCAAGCGGCTGCTGTCGCAGACCAGGAACGCCAAGCAGCGCCAGGCGCTGCTCGCGGGCAAGGTCGAGGACATGATCAACACCGTGGTGCGGCAGATCGCGTTCTATTCATTCGAGCGCGCGGTCCATACCGAGCGCAAGAATGGCGAGCTCACCGCCGAGCGGATCGGCCAGCTCTGGCTCAGCGTGCAGGGCGAGAGCCTTGGGCCCGCCATCGAGATCAAGCCGGGCTACGAGACCTTCTGGATGTACATCCCGCACTTCATCCACTCGCCGTTCTACGTCTACGCCTATGCGTTCGGCGACTGCCTGGTGAACTCGCTCTATGCGGTCTACGAGCATGCGTCGGAGGGCTTCGCCGAGCGCTATCTCGACATGCTCGCCGCCGGCGGCACCAAGCACTATTCCGAGTTGCTGCGGCCGTTCGGGCTCGACGCCAAGGACCCGAAATTCTGGGATGGCGGCCTCTCCGTCATCGCCGGCATGATCGACGAGCTGGAGGCGATGGGCTGACGCCCATCGGGCTTTCGGTCCGCCCGGTCAGATTTGTTCGGCATTTTTTGCGCCTCACGGCATGATCGTCCCGTGGCGCCCGCGTTTGGGGGAGTAATCCTGTCGCGGGGCCGTCGCTCGAGGGGTGAATCGGGGACGATTTGCGCTTCAAATCGCCCGATCGGGACCACGCCGTTGCCCTGCCAAGCTGTTTGCGGTAATGGCTCGCAGAACGCGAATTTCTGACTGGGGACAGCGATGGCAGACCATAGCGAAGTGGCCTATACGACCGCTGACGGCAACGATTACGTGGCGCATGAGCAGACCTATGAAGGGTTTCTCATCCTGGTCAAATACGGCACCATCAGCGTCGCCATCCTCCTCGCTCTGATGGCCTATTTCCTGGTCTGATCCCTGATCGGCTAGCGGCATCGCCGTCCCGCGGCGGTGCCGGAATTTCTGTCGAAAACCTGGATGCAAAAACCGGGTATCCAATCTGGCGAAAATAACGCTAGTTTGAAGACGCGTGCGCCGCTCGCGCCGCCGGAGGGCCCATGAAGATTGCCGTTGCCAAGGAAATTGATCCGTCCGAGCCGCGGGTTGCGGTTTCGCCCGATACCATCAAGAAGTTCAAGGCGATCGGCGCCGAGGTCGCGGTCGAGCCGGGCGCGGGCATCAAGTCGGGCCTGCCCGATTCGGAGCTCACCGCAGCCGGCGCCACCGTCTCTGCCGATGCGCTCAAGGACGCCGACATCATCATCAAGGTGAAGCGGCCCGAGGCCTCCGAACTCTCCAAATACAAGCGCGGTGCGCTGGTCATCGCGATCATGGACCCCTATGGCAACGATGCCGCGCTGAAAGCGATGGCCGATGCCGGCGTTTCGGCGTTTGCGATGGAATTGATGCCGCGCATCACCCGCGCCCAGGTGATGGACGTGCTGTCCTCACAGGCCAATCTGGCCGGCTACCGGGCGGTGATCGAGGGTGCCGAGGCGTTCGGCCGCGCCTTCCCGATGATGATGACCGCCGCCGGCACCGTTCCGGCCGCCAAGGTGTTCGTGATGGGCGTCGGCGTTGCCGGCCTGCAGGCGATCGCGACGGCGCGGCGGCTTGGTGCCGTCGTCACCGCGACCGACGTGCGGCCCGCTACCAAGGAGCAGGTCGAATCGCTCGGCGCGAAATTCCTCGCCGTCGAGGACGAGGAGTTCAAGAACGCGCAGACCGCCGGCGGCTATGCCAAGGAAATGTCCAAGGAGTATCAGGCCAAGCAGGCCGCGCTGACCGCCGAGCACATCAAGAAGCAGGACATCGTGATCACCACCGCGCTGATCCCGGGCCGTCCGGCGCCGAAGCTGGTGTCGGGCGAGATGGTGAAATCGATGAAGCCCGGTTCGGTGCTGGTCGATCTCGCGGTCGAGCGCGGCGGCAATGTCGAGGGCGCCAGGCCCGGCGAGGTCGTCGAGACCGACGGCATCAAGATCGTCGGCTACACCAATGTCGCCGGCCGCGTCGCTGCTTCGGCCTCGAGCCTCTATGCGCGCAACCTGTTCTCGTTCATCGAGACGATGGTCGACAAGGCCAACAAGGCGCTCGCGGTCAATTGGGACGACGAGCTGGTGAAGGCCACCGCGCTGACCAAGGACGGCGCCGTCATCCATCCCAACTTCCAGCCGAAGTAAGGAGAGAAGCCATGGAGCATCTCGCGCAGGCCGTTGATCCCTTCGTGTTCCGGCTGTCGATTTTCGTTCTCGCCGTGTTCGTCGGCTATTTCGTGGTGTGGTCGGTGACACCGGCGCTGCACACGCCGCTGATGAGCGTGACCAACGCGATCTCGTCGGTGATCGTGGTCGGCGCGCTGCTCGCGGTCGGCGTCGGCATGGTGTCGAGCGGCTCGGGCTGGGCCCGCGGCTTCGGCTTCGTCGCGCTGATCTTCGCCTGCGTGAACATCTTCGGCGGCTTCCTGGTCACCCAGCGCATGCTGGCGATGTACAAGAAAAAAGCCAAGTAACGGCAACCACCTCGGGGTGATGTAAGAATTTGGGGGGACCTGAGATGAGCGCCAATCTCTCTGCACTATTGTATCTCGTGGCGGGTGTGCTGTTCATCCTGTCGCTGCGCGGCCTGTCGAGCCCGGCATCGTCGCGCCAGGGCAACATGTTCGGCATGATCGGCATGGCGATCGCGGTCGGCACCACGCTGGCGAGCCATCCGCCGGCCGACGGCGTGGCCTGGCTGCTGGTCATTCTCGCGGTCGCGATCGGCGGAGGCATCGGCGCCGTCATCGCGCGCCGTGTGCCGATGACCTCGATGCCCGAGCTCGTCGCCGCATTCCACTCGCTGGTCGGCATGGCCGCGGTGCTGGTCGCCGCCGGCGCGTTCTATGCGCCCGAGGCGTTCGATATCGGCACGCCCGGCAACATCCATCCGCAGAGCCTGGTCGAGATGTCGCTCGGCGTCGCGATCGGCGCGCTGACCTTCACCGGCTCGGTGATCGCGTTCCTGAAGCTCTCGGCACGGATGAGCGGCGCGCCGATCATCCTGCCGTTCCGCCACGCGATCAACATCGTGCTGGCGCTGGCGCTGGTGTTCTTCATCGTCGGCCTCGTGATGTCGGGCAGCGCGCTCGACTTCTGGCTGATCACGATCATCGCGCTGGCGCTCGGCGTGCTGATGATCATCCCGATCGGCGGCGCCGACATGCCGGTCGTGATCTCGATGCTGAACTCCTACTCCGGCTGGGCCGCGGCCGGCATCGGCTTCACGCTCGGCAACTCGGCGCTGATCATCACCGGCGCGCTGGTCGGGTCGTCGGGCGCGATCCTGTCCTACATCATGTGCCACGCGATGAACCGCTCGTTCATCTCGGTGATCCTCGGCGGCTTCGGCGGCGAGACCGCGGCCGCCGGCGGCGGCTCCGGCGAGCAGAAACCCGCCAAGCTCGGCTCGGCCGATGACGCCGCCTTCATCATGAAGAACGCCTCCAAGGTCATCATCGTGCCCGGCTACGGCATGGCGGTGGCGCAGGCCCAGCACGCGCTGCGCGAAATGGCAGATCTGCTGAAGAAGGAAGGCGTCGAGGTGAAATACGCCATTCACCCGGTGGCGGGCCGCATGCCCGGCCACATGAACGTGCTGCTGGCCGAGGCCAACGTGCCCTATGACGAGGTGTTCGAGCTCGAGGACATCAACTCCGAGTTCGCCCAGGCCGACATCGCCTTCGTGATCGGCGCCAACGACGTCACCAATCCGGCGGCGGAAGAGGACAAGACCTCGCCGATCTACGGCATGCCGGTGCTGCAGGTCTGGAAGGCCGGCACGGTGATGTTCATCAAGCGCTCGCTGGCCTCCGGCTATGCCGGCATCGACAATCCGCTGTTCTACCGCGACAACACCATGATGCTGCTCGGCGACGCCAAGAAGGTCACCGAGAACATCGTCAAGGCGATGTAGGACGGCTTCGATGGTTCTGAACCGGGAGTGGCATCGACAGCATCGCATGCCGCCCCGGGCCACGCGCGAGCAGCGCATCAAGTGGCATGTCGCGCATGCGAAAGTTTGCGCTTGCCGGCCCGTTCCCGACAGCATCAGGCTCGAGGTCGAAAAGCTGCTCTCTTCCGGGCGCAGGCCACTCTCGCCGGCTGCCAAAGACCGAGGGCGGGGCCAAAAACTGCGAAACAACCCCATGCAAAGTAGCAATGGGGTCTCATATCATCGGACACACTAAATCTAGAGCTGCAGGCGAGATTTGCGCGTGGTTCTGACGATCCTGAAATGGCTGCTGATCGTCGCCGCGGTCGTCTATCTCGGTGGCCTTGCGGTGCTGTACGTCAAGCAGCGCGAGATGCTGTTTCCGATTCCGCCGGTGGGACGGACCGCGCCGGCAGCCGCCGGCCTTCCCGAGGCCGAAGAGCATGTGCTGGCCACTGCTGACGGCGAGGAGGTCATCGTCTGGCATGTGCCGGCGAAGCCCGGCCGTCCGGTGGTGCTGTTCTTTCCCGGCAATGGCGATTTCCTTGCCGGGCGCGTTGCGCGCTTCAAGGGCATCATCGCCGACGGCACCGGGCTGGTCGCGCTGTCGTACCGGGGCTATGCGGGCTCGAGCGGATCTCCGACCGAGCAGGGGCTGCTGCAGGATGTAGCAGTGGCCTACGCGTTCACCGCAGCGCGCTACCGTCCCGCGCAGATCGTGGTCTGGGGCTTCTCACTCGGCACCGGCGTTGCGGTTGCGCTCACCGCCGAACATCCGGTCGGCCGCTTGATCCTGGAGGCGCCATACACGTCGACGGCCGACGTCGCCGGCGAGCACTTCTGGTTTGTGCCGATCAGCCTGTTGATGCGGGATCAATTCCACTCCGATCGGCGAATCAGCGGCGTGACGGTGCCGCTGCTGATCATGCATGGCACCGACGATCCGGTGATCCCGATTCGTTTCGGCGAGCGCCTGTTCGGCCTCGCCCATGAGCCCAAGCAGTTCGTGCGACTGCCCGGTGGCGGGCACGACAATCTCGACGATTTCGGTGCGATGGGGACGGCGCGGCCGTTTATCGACGCCGCCAGTGGCTGACGGCGGCGATTGTCTATCGCATAATCGTCCCATTGAAGTGAGGGGACCCCACGATGAGCGCACACGCACCGATGCCACGGTCGGCCTGGCTGTATCCTGTTCTGGCGGTGCTGTTGTTCGCCGCGGTCACGGCCACCGGCTACAGCTTCGCGCCATCGTCCCCCGGCTGGGTGTTCGCGGCCGTGCTGCTGGTGATCCTGTTCGGCACTGTGTTCGCGGCCGTCCATCACGCCGAGATGATTGCCGAGCGGATCGGCGAGCCGTTCGGCACGCTGCTCCTGACGCTGGCCGTCACGATCATCGAGGTGGCGCTGATCTCGACCATCATGCTGGGCGACACGCCGGCGCCGACGCTCGCGCGCGACACCGTGTTTGCGGTGGTCATGATCGTCTGCAACGGCCTGGTCGGGCTCTGCATCTTCATCGGCGGCATCCGCTACCGTGAGCAGGACTTCCAGATCACCGGCGCCAACCTCTACCTCAGCGTGCTGTTCGTGCTCGCGACCATCACGCTGGACATGCCGAATTTCACGCTGACGGCGCCGGGCCCGATCTATTCCACGGCCCAGCTCGCCGTGATCAGCATCGTGACCCTGCTGCTCTACGCCGTGTTCCTCTACACCCAGACCATCCGCCACCGCGACTACTTCGTCGGCGGCGCCAACGAGGCGGCCGCGCATGGCGAGGTGATGTCGGACCGCATGACCGCGATCAGCGTTGCCTTGCTGTTGGTGTCGCTGCTGGCGGTGGTGCTGCTGGCCAAGAAGTTCTCGCTGGTGGTCGATGTCGTCACGGTCAAGATCGGTGCGCCGCCGGCCTTTGCCGGTCTGGTGGTGGCGGCGCTGATCCTGCTGCCGGAGAGCGTTGCCGCGGTGGCGGCGGCGCGCAAGAACGACCTGCAGAAGAGCATCAACCTCGCGCTCGGCTCCTCGATCGCCACCATCGGGCTCACGGTTCCCGCCGTGGCCCTTGCCGCCCATGTGCTCGACAAGGAGCTGGTGCTCGGGCTCAGCAACCAGCATATGCTGATCCTGCTGCTGACCTTCATGGTCAGCATGCTCACCTTCGGAACCGGGCGCACCAACATCCTGTTCGGGCTTGTTCACATGGTGGTATTCGCGGTGTTCGTGTTCATGGTGTTCGTGCCGTAGGGCACGATGCGCTCAAACAAGAAACTTGGAGAAGTGATGATGCTCAGCGCCAAATCGGACGTGCAGGTGGATACGGCGGAGGTTCGCGTGACCGAATGGCGGCTCGCGCCCGGCAGCGCCACCGGCCACCACACCCACGAGATGGACTACGTCATCGTTCCGATTACGGCGGGCGAGATGACGATCGTGGCGCCGAACGGCGAGCGCTCGAAGGCCCAGCTCGGGGCCGGCAAATCCTATTTCCGCAAGGCAGGGGTCCAGCATGACGTGCTGAACGAGACGGCCAGCGAGATCGTGTTCCTCGAGGTCGAGCTCAAGCCCTGATGAGGGCGGTAACCCTGCGCGCGCCGAATGGCAGGTCCGTGTTCGCGCGGCTGTGGAAATTCATAAGCCGTTAACGGCTGCGCGATGATCTAGAAGGCGGATGCGGCCTGCGCAGGGGGCGCCTCCGCTGAAACCAAAGTGACACCAAAGGTGACGTCGGAACGGGGGTTTGCCACCGATCCGACGCAGTTGATCCCTGAATGTGCCTCAAAGTTCCAGCATGAAATAACGGGGTGGGGAGTGGCAGGTCATGCTGAGTTACCTGAAGAAATTTGTGATGGACATCTTACCCTCGGTGGCAGCGACCATCATCGGGGCGTACATCGTCAACCACTACATCGTGTCCAAGCCGGAAGTGCCCGCCGCCGCGGCCGTGACCACTGCCGTCGATCCCAAAGCCGCCGCCAAGCCCGCCACCGTCGTCAGCAGCCTCCCCGAAGCCGGCGTGAAGGCCAAGGGCATGTCCGAGCGCACGCTGATCGAGCGCTCGGCCTCAGAGAAGGCCACCGTCACCGAGAAGCCCGCCGACCCCAAATCGGCTGACTCCAAACCTACCGATTCGAAGGCCGATGCTCCGGCCGATACCGCCAGCATCCCGACCGACACCCGCCACCACACGGCGGCGCCAAAGGCCGTCGCCAAGGTGACGCCTGCCGCGCCGCAGCCGGCCGCGCCTGCCACCTCCGCGGCACCGGCCGAGGCCGCCGCGTCGGCATCGGAGGAAAACCGCGACGCCAACGATCTCGCGCGCGCCGCCATCGAACGGCTGCGCAAGGATCGCCCGCAGGAGGCCGCGCGCACCGACCTCGCCCGCCTGCCTGAGGCGCAGCGTCCGGCAACCGCGTCGGCGATCCGGCCGTTGCCGCCGCCGATCATGGTGTCGAACCCCTCGACTGAGAACGTCGACCAATCCTCGCAGCAGCGTCCGCCCTACGCCGCCGGCGCCCAAGATTCGAACCGCGATTCGAATCGGCTGACGCCGCCGGCCGACATCCCGGTCCCGGTGATCCAGGCGCCGCTCGACCTGCGCGCCGACGCGGCTATGCCTGCGCCGAAGAATGACCACACCTCGGTGACCGACGACATGTTCTCCGGCATGAAGTCGATGTTCCACGCCGTTCTGCCGAAGTAGACCGAAGCGTCGGCCTACCCCTTCCCGATGGGTTTACTTCACGCGAATTGCTAGCCGCCGGTGCGCGCCAGCCCGCTGCGCGCGTTGCCGTCATTGGGCCGCAGCGCGAGCACGCGATTGTAGGACGCCGCAGCCTTGGCCTTGTCGCCAAGCCGCTCATAGGTCTGGCCGCGCGCACTCCACGCCGCAACGTTGTTGGGATCGGCCTGCACGGCCTCGTCGAGGTCGGTGGCGGCTTGCCTGGCGTTGTCGAGCGCAAGGTAGCTGGTGGCGCGGCCGATCAGCGGCTCGGCCTTCTGCGGCGACAGCCCGCTGGCCGCCGTGAAATCGTCGATCGCCTGCTGATGCTGTCCGCGGCCCTGATGGATCAGGGCGCGGCCGTAGAGCGCCTGGATGTTGTAAGGGTCGGCCTTCAGCGCTTGCTCAAACTCCGCCTGCGCCTCGTCCAGCTTGCCGGAGCGCGCCAGCACCTGCGCACGCGTGGTGTGATCCTTGGCGCTGTTGATGTCCTGCGGCGTGATGGTGTCGGCGGCGGGCTTGTCGGCGGTGGCAGCCGGCTTCGGCTTGTCGTCCGAGCCCCACGACCCGAGGTCGAACGAGCAGCCCCCGAGCGGCAGGCCGAGAGCCACCGCAATGATGACGAGGTGCGGGGCGCGACGGCGGTGCGCAGGTTCCGGGAAGAGGGGGCGGGGTGCCGGAACAGCCATCATGCAAAATGCTCTTGCCGGTAATTTTGCATGGGTCCCCGGAACGCGGCTTGCTTCAAAACGACAACGCGGGCCCGTGGCCCGCGCTGTTAGACTTCCAAATCGGCAAAACGGTTCAGCGGGGGCCGCGACTGGCGCCTGCACCACCGGGACGGCCGCCGCGGTCGCCACCGGGACCAGCGCCGAACACCGGCTTCGGCTTCATCGGCAGCAGGCCTTCGCGCTGCAGCTTCTTGCGGGCCAGCTTGCGCGCGCGGCGCACGGCTTCAGCCTTTTCGCGAGCCTTCTTCTCAGAGGGCTTTTCGTAGTGACCGCGGAGCTTCATCTCGCGGAAAATGCCCTCGCGCTGCATCTTCTTCTTCAGCGCCTTCAGGGCTTGGTCGACATTGTTATCGCGGACGAGAACCTGCACGCGGCATCCTCTTTTGAATTGATCGGTTCGGAATTCTGGCAAGGTAAAGGGGCGGCAAAAGGCCTGCTTCTCAACCCTAGGCGCGCGCATGTATCAGACAAACGCGCAGATGTCCACCGGTCGAGTGACTTTCGGGCCTAGTAAAGCCACGAAATGGGGCGAAAATGCCTTTGTGCGGCCCTGATTTGGGTGGTTTGGCGCCAGGATCGAGGCCGCTCCCGGAGTTTTGGATAACCCGGACATTGGAAATAGGGGAGATGCCACATGGAGATGAAGAAATACGCGGCCGAGCTGATCGGTACGTTCTGGCTCACATTCGCGGGCTGCGGCAGCGCTGTCATCGCAGCCGGCTTTCCGCAGGTCGGGATCGGCCTGGTCGGCGTGTCATTGGCCTTCGGGCTGAGCGTGGTGACCATGGCCTATGCGATCGGCCATATCTCGGGTTGCCACCTCAATCCGGCCGTGACGGTTGGGCTTGCTGCGGGTGGGCGTTTCCCGGGTGGTCAGGTGCTGCCTTACATCATCGCGCAGGTCGCCGGCGCGATCGTCGCGGCCTGGTTGCTCTACGTGATCGCGAGCGGTGCGCCCGGCTTCGATGTCAGCAAGGGTTTTGCCTCCAACGGCTATGACGCGCACTCACCGGGCCATTACAGCATGGTGGTGTGCTTCATCACCGAGGTCGTGATGACCATGATGTTCCTGTTCATCATCATGGGATCGACCCACGGCAAGGCGCCGGCCGGCTTCGCGCCGCTCGCCATCGGCCTTGCGCTGGTAATGATCCATCTCGTCAGCATTCCCGTCACCAACACCTCGGTGAACCCGGCGCGCAGCACCGGACCGGCGCTGTTCGTCGGTGGCTGGGCGCTGGGGCAGCTCTGGATGTTCTGGGTCGCGCCTTTGATCGGCGGTGCGCTCGGCGGCGTGATCTATCGCTGGCTCAGCGACGAGCCGGCCGGCGTGGTCGCCGGCGTCAAGACTGCGTGATCTGCGAATGGGGTCGTGGCTGCCACAATCCCATTTTTCATCGATGCGAAGCTCAAACCACGGCACTGAAGCGTGATGAAGTCTCATCGCGCTTCGGTCGAACTACGGCTTGCGGGCGTCACTTCGGTGACATGGCCCATCTTGCGGCCGGGGCGCGGCGTGCCCTTGCCGTACAGATGCACGGTGGCGCCGGGAACGGTGAGCCATTGCTCGTAACTCAGGATGTCGTCGCCGATCAGGTTGGTCATGGTGACGTCGCCGTGGCGCACCGGCTTGCCCAACGGCCAGCCGGCGATCGCGCGGATGTGCTGCTCGAACTGTGAGATCGAGGCGCCGTCGAGCGTCCAGTGACCGGAATTGTGCACGCGCGGCGCGATCTCGTTGACCAGCACCGTCGCCTTGCCGTTGCCGGGCACCACGAACAGCTCCACCGCAAGCACGCCGACATAGTCGAGCGCCGCGGCGATCTTCTCGGCGATCGCGCGCGCCTGCGCCGCAAGCGCCTCGGGGATCGCGGCTGGCGCGCGGGAGATCTTCAGAATGTGGTCGCGGTGCTCGTTCTCGGTGACGTCGAAGCACTCGACCTCGCCGGAGGCGGAGCGTGCGGCGATCACCGAGATCTCGCGCTCGAACGGCACGAAGGCCTCGAGGATCGCCGATTTGGTGCCGAGGTCGTCCCAGACCTGCGCGATGTCATCGCCCTGGCGGATGATGGCCTGGCCCTTGCCGTCATAGCCGAAGCGGCGGGTCTTGATCACCGCCGGCAGGCCGATGCGTTCGATCGCGGTGCGCAGCGTGGCGACCGAGGAAACGTCGGCATAATCGGCGGTGCCGATGCCGAGCTTGCTGATGAAATCCTTCTCGATCAGCCGGTCCTGCGTGGTCTCGAGGATCTTGTACGCGGGCAGCACCGGGCGGCGCGCGGCGAGCACCATCGCGGTCGCGGCCGGAACGTTCTCGAATTCATAGGTGACGACGTCGACGTCGTTGGCGAACAGTTCGAGCGCCTCGACGTCGGCATATTCCGCGCAGGTCGCACGCTGCACCACGTCGAAGGCCGGCGAATCCGGATCGGGCGAAAACACCTGGCTGCGGAGCCCGAGACGCGCTGCGGCCATCGCCAGCATCCGGCCCAATTGTCCGCCGCCGAGGATTCCAATGGTGTCGCCCGGCTTCAGCTTCACGAGGTTCGAAGCCGTCACGCCGTGCCCTCCGGATGCTCCTTGACCGCATCGGTCTGCTGCTTGCGCCAGGCCGCAAGCCGGACCGACAAAGCGGGATCGTTGAGCGCGAGCACGCTCGCCGCGAGCAACGCGGCATTGATCGCGCCGGCCTTGCCGATCGCGAGCGTCCCGACCGGGATGCCGGCGGGCATCTGCACGATCGAATAGAGCGAATCGACGCCGGACAGCGCCTTCGATTCGACGGGAACCCCGAACACCGGAAGCTCGGTCAGCGCGGCCGTCATGCCCGGCAGATGCGCGGCACCGCCGGCGCCGGCAATGATCACCTTGTGGCCGGCCGCCTTGGCACCCTTGGCGAAGGCATAGAGCCGATCCGGGGTGCGGTGGGCCGAAACGATGCGCGTTTCGCAGGCAACACCCAGCGCAGCCAGGGTCTCGGCAGCATGGCGCATGGTTTCCCAGTCGGACTGGCTTCCCATGATGATGGCGATCGGAGCGGTCATCTCTTCAATTCTGTTCAGGAATCCAAAAGCATAGGCCGATTATAGGGGCGGCCCGGTTCTCATCCAAGGCGTGGCAAGGGAGTTAGAATGGACTATCCTGTCTTGGTGAATCCCGGCAAGCCTTCATAAGCAGGCCTCAACAAGGATGCGCATGAAGAAGAAGACGACTGCGGCCGCCTCCGGAGCCGCAAAGCGACGGAAAGGCGCGCCTGCGGCGCGTAAATCCGCACCGGGCAAAAGAACTGGAACCAGAGGCGCTGGAACCAAAGCGGCCGGAACCAAGGCTGCGACGCGCGGCGCGCTCGCGCCCAGCGACAAATCCACGATCCGCAGGTTGCGGGCGCAGCTGGCACGGGCCCAGGCCCGGATCGAGGAGCTGCAGGCCTCGTCCGAGACCGATTTCCTGCTCGACATCCTGAACCGGCGCGGCTTCGAGCGCGAGCTCGTCCGTTCGCTGTCCTTCATCAAGCGCTACCAGGCCTCCGGCGCGTTGATCGTGCTCGACGTCGACCGCCTCAAGCCGATCAACGATGCCTTCGGGCACGCGGCAGGCGACGAGGTGCTGAAGGCGATCGTTGCCGCGATCTCGGACCAGGTGCGCGCCTCTGACGTGATCGGCCGTCTCGGCGGTGACGAGTTTGCGGTACTGTTGTGGAATCTCAGCGAGACCGACGCGCGCGCCAAGGCGGCTGCGCTGGAAGAAGCGATCGATCGCCTGACCTTCGTGTTCCGCGGCAGCCGGGTCTCCGCCGGCGCCTCGGCGGGCGTTGCGATCCTCACCGCGCATTCCGATGTCGATCGGGTTCTCGATGAGGCCGACCGTGCGATGTATGTGCGCAAGGCGCAGCGGCGTCATGAATCCCAAGGGATTCCAGAGGATCCTGGAGGTTACAGCGCGCTCAGGTCTTCAGGCACATTGCCGTAGGCGCGCAACAGCTTGGCATCGCCGAATTCGCCGATCGCTGGATCGCCGGTGCGGCTGAACGCGACGGCGCCGATGCTGCCCGGCATCCGCGACATGGTCTCCGCCCGGCGCAGTGCGATCGCCGAGCTCTGACATTCCTCGGCGCTGCCGGCGACCGGCGAGCCGTCGTCGTCCTGCATGAAGGGCAGTGCCACGTAATAGGTCACGTCGGTCATTGCTTGCTCCCCTTAAGATCAGGCGGCGTCGCTCGCCGCTTGTGTTCGCGCCGGCACGCAGCCGGCGGTAATCGCGGCCTGCAATTCCTCGAGCTCGGCTTCCAGATATTCGTTGGCCATGATCAGCGCCTTGATGGTGCTGCGCAGGTTGCCGTCGCACATCGCGATCGCCTGATCGCAGGCCTTCTCGTAGTGGCTGTGCTGGGGCAGGGAAGGCGGTGCGGACATGGCGGAACTCCCTCTGATGGCGGCTGGGTCGATATGTTCTCTTTTTGTTCCAAAGGAGTCAAGCGTGGATCACCGCGCGCGCATCCGTTGCCGCGAACGTGAAGCCCGACGTGATGCCAGCGAGGCGCTGTGGATGACGGGGAAAACCGCGGGGCCGAGCTGAACCTCGGCCGGCGAACCGCAAGGCGTGCGCAGCCGCCGGCGCGTCAGGCGATGATGTCGGGCGTGATCTGGTCTTCGATGAAGGCGATGCGATCGCGCAATTGCAGCTTCCGCTTCTTCAAGCGTTGCAGCATCAGGAGATCCGGCGCTGGCGACTGATGCAACGCGTCGATCGCGGCATCGAGGTCGCGGTGCTCTTGCTGCAGACGCGCAAGCTCGGCGAGGAGTTCACGCTCATCCTGATCGTTCATGGTTGTGTATTAACTGGTAAGCACGACGAGGTTGTTGCGGCCGAAGCAGCCGCTTACCGGAATATCCTCCCTGCGCGCGCGCCGCGCAAGCCGAACCGGTTCCACAGTCACGATTAGTTACAGATAAACCGAAATGCGTGCCTGCGGCATATCGCTTCTCCTATCGACAGCCCAATCCACTCGTGTACACTTGTTGGTCCGGATCGAACCTGAGGTTTAACGCACCGAGGAGTGTTCGCAATGGCGATACAGGCCCATCTCGTTGAGCTGGAGCGTAAACACAAAATACTCGAGAACGAACTGCACGAAGCACTCGTTCACCCCTCCGTAGACGACCTGCATATTTGCGAGCTGAAGCGCCGCAAGCTGATGGTCAAGGATCAAATCGAGCGGTTGAGACTTTCCGCCGACGACACGGTCCACTAGGTTCCCGTAAATCAGCAAATAATCCTGACCTTTCACCGAGGGATGAACGCCGTGGCGCGCATCCCCCGGGAGGCCAGGCTGCGTTTGCCAAGCTGTATTCGCTCAGCGCCCTGCCAGCTCGCCGACGTGGTCGGCGACAGCGAGCGATGACGTCAGTCCGGGGGACTCGATCCCAAACAGGTTGATCAGCCCGGCGACGCCGTGATCGGCCGGGCCCTGGATCAGGAAGTCCTGGGTCGCGACCGCCGGCGGCACGATCTTGGGCCGGATTCCCGAATAGCTCGGCATCAGTGCCCCATCCGGCAAGGTCGGCCAGTATTTCCGGATCGCCGGATAGAACCGCTCGGCCCGATCAGGGTCGACGGCATAATCGATGTGGTCGATCCACTCGACGTCGGGGCCGAACCGCGCCTGTCCGGCCATGTCGAGCGTCAGGTGGACGCCAAGCCCGCCGGGCTCCGGCACCGGATAGATCAGGTGCGAGAACGGCGCTTTGGCGCTGCAGCTGAAATAATTGCCCTTGGCCAGATATGCCGTTGGAATCAATTCGATCGGCATGCCCTCGATGCTGCGTGCGACCGCCGTTGCGCCGAGGCCGGCGGCATTGACCAGGAGATCGCAGGCGAGCGTCATCGGCGCCGCACCGCCGGCCTCGATCTCGAACCCGTCAGCGGTGACCCTGGCGCGGAGCAGCGGCGTGTGGAAGGCGAAGGCCGCTCCGGCTGCCTCGGCGTCGCCGCGCAGCGCCAGCATGTAGGCATGGCTGTCGATGATCCCGGTGGAGGGCGACAGCAGCGCCGCGTCGCAGTTCAGCGCCGGCTCGAGCGCGCGTGCCGCCTCGCCCGACAACAGCTGCATGTCGTCGACGCCATTGGCCGCGGCATGCGCGCGGATCGACTGCAGTTTTTCGGTCTCCGCGGGCGTGGTGGCGACGATCAGCTTACCGCAATTCCTGTGCGGAATGCCGTGCTCGGCGCAGTAGCGGTAGAGCGCCCGCTTGCCGCTGACGCACATCCGCGCCATCAGGCTGCCGGCACGGTAGTAGATGCCGGCATGGATCACCTCGCTGTTGCGTGACGAGGTCACCGTGCCGATCCCTTCGGCCTCTTCGATCACAATCACTTCGCGGCCGGCCTGTGCCAGCCTCCGCGCCACGGCGAGGCCGATCACCCCCGCACCGACGATCACGCAATCAACCCTGTCCATCTCGTCCTTCAGGTCCGCACATTTCCGCGCAGCAGCGACGCCGCCAACATCGTTCAGCCGATCCGATCGCCTTCTGCAAGTGCTTGGGCCATCTCAAATAGTCGGGGAGCCATGCCCAGTTAGTGGAGCATTAATCATGTCAGGGCAATTGCCTTAGATTAACCGGCATTTTCCGGTTGCATCAGTACGCGTTTACCCGATCCAAACCGCCGGAGCCGGACACTCGCCCGAGAAATCTTCGGGTGATCGATGGCTGGCAGGAAGTGGCAGGCGGGCGGGAAGAATTCGATTCCGGCAAGGGCCGTGCTTTGCCTGATCGCTGCCGTCGTGCCGTACGGTGCTGCCCGGGCCGCCTCCGATGCCTTCGCGCCGTCGACCTATCTCGGCGACCTCGATCAGCACCTTGTCGCCCATCGCATGGCCGTAGACGTCGTTGATCTCCTTCAGCCCGTCGAGGTCGACGCAGAGCACGGCGAACTCCTCGTCGGTGCCGTCGCAGGCCTCGATCATCT
>NZ_VKHP01000158.1 GCF_010811875.1 Bradyrhizobium uaiense | reverse complement strand
CGTTCAAACACCATCAATCTGAGGGACGACCGCCTTAACCAGCAAGCCGCGAGCGAGCGCGCCACCACCAGCGCCGTAGCGAGTGAGCGGCTTGCTAGCAGCTCGCCGGCCCGTTATCCCATCTAACCCGCCCTACGCGGCGCCTGCACCTCCGTCTCCCGGTTACAAAAGCGCATCAATCAGCGCCCCGTCGCCCCTGTGTGCCGTGACGGAATACGACGACGGCGAACAGCGCAGCGCCTGCGAATACGATGATTGAGCCGACAACCACGAGAGGGTGGAGCATCGGTTCGGCAAGCAATTCAGCCGCGATTCCGATCGGGAATACGACGGCGCCGACAATCGCCGTCCAGGCCTGCACTTTTCCAAGCACGCTCGCGGCGGCGTCGGGGACCGCGTGATAGTAAAGACCGAACAGGAAGAGTGCGACGAAGCCGAGAAGATTGAGGTGGGCATGGGCCGGCGCCAGCGCGAAGTCGTGCGTGATGCCCATCGCCATTCCCATTGCCATACCGACCAGTGCCAGCACGGCGCTGGCGCGCATCAGAAGCGCAGAAATCATCTCGAAACTCCTTGGTGGTTGCGCCCGACGACCGTCTGGCAGTCGATACCGATGCGACCCGGCCTGGTGAATGTTTTGGTCCGGGCCTTCTAACTGCGTGCAGACAGCGCGGCTCGGGTAGCTCCGACCCACGGCCTGGACCCAAGCGACATCCGTCGATGCCGCCAGCCGGCATGCGTGCGAGCCGCGGGCGGCTGATCCCGGCGTCGCTCCCGCTTTCCATCATCTGGCTCGAAGCCTGGCCTCGGCCAGCGCCGTCAGGAAACCTAGAATGAGAACCGACGCGACGAGCTCGGGCTCGACGGCAAAGCCGAACACGACAATTGTTGCGGCAATCACCGCAGCGAGGCTCGCGATCGCAAGGCCTGCGCCTCTGATCAGATGAACGAGCGCGTACAGGGATGTGAGCATCTTCTGCATCAGTGCCCTGCCAGTTCGGAACCAGGCAGCGTCATCGGTTTGCGATCCTGTCACGGCGGCGGTCCGGCTCCCTCAGGTTCCGGTCGGCAGTGGTCATAGCGATGTCGGATGCGCACGGCTTGGACAGAGGCGACCACCACGTCGGACTATTGCGACATCACCCGAGGCTTCGAACCGATTGCGGATTGCGCACACATATCAGGGGTGATCTGCCGCAATTGGAGATTGATGGATGACCTCGACGCCATCGGCCTGCGACCCCATTCGATTCTCCACCTCCGATTGGGCCGAGCGGGATCGCTTTGCGATGTTACGGGAGCTCTGCGGACGCCAGATCATGAAGCTCGACCCGGCACCGCTGACCGACGGTCCATTTCATCTTGCAACGACGATGCGCGCGTTTCCGGGACTGGGAACCGGATCCTGGACGATCACCAACCTGCAAGTGACGCGAACGCGCCAACGCCTTGCTGACGGGGGCTCCGACGATCTCCTGATGCTGCTCGTCGGCAGCGGCGTTCAGATCGTGTCGCAGCGTGGCCGGGAGCGGACGCTGCGCGCCGGTGATGCTTGCCTGATGTCGATGGCCGAGACCGCCACGATGAGCTATCCCTCGCCGTCGCAGCTGACCAGCCTCCGGCTGCCGCGGCGGATGCTGGCACCGCTGGTCTCCAACCTTGATGACGCGGTGATGCGTCCCGTACCGCGCGACTTGGACGCGCTGCGGCTGCTCACCCGCTACACGGGGCTGAGCGGCGGTCTTGAACTCGCCACGCCGGAGCTGCGGCACACCGTCATCAACCATGTCTACGATCTGGTGGCGCTTGTGATCGGCACCAGCGGCGAAGCCGCGGCGCAGGCCAATGGCGGTGGGATCCGCGCGGCGCGGCTTGCGGCGATCAAGGCCGACATCATCCAAAATCTCGACCGCCACGATCTGACGATCGGCGTCATCGCCGCGCGTCAGCGCCTCACGCCACGCCACGCGCAGCGGTTACTCGAAGCCGAAGGCATCACCTTCTCCGAGTTCGTGCTCCGTCAGCGCCTGATCCGCGCCCATCGGTTGCTCGCCGATCCGCGCTTGCTCGACCGCAGCATCAGCACGGTCGCTTACGAGGTCGGATTCGGCGACCTGTCCTACTTCAACCGGACCTTCCGCAAGCTCTACGGCGCAACGCCATCCGATGTGCGCGCCGCGACGCGGCGAGAGCGCCGTTAGCGACGCAAAATGCCGGCGCGCCTTGGATGGTGGCAGCGCGCAGGGCGGACGGATATCCGAAGCCGGAATCCGCAGGGCTCCACGCGACCATCGCGGAACGTGCTCGCCCAGCGCTCCCTACTCGCCGCCTGACTATGGAAGCGCACAACGCCTCCGCAGGCCTCACGCCGCCTTCGCGGTCTTGCCTTCCGCCGGCGCCGTTTCCATCGCGCGCATGTAGAGATCGAGCAGGCTTTCACGCTCGTCGCGCTCGTCCTGGTCCTGCTTGCGCAGCTTGATGATCTCCTTGAGGATCTTGCCGTCGAAGCTTTCGCCCTTCGCCTCCGAGAAGACTTCCTTCTCCTGCTCGTTCAACTCCTGCATTCAAGCAAGCGTAGCCCGGAAGAGCGAAGCGACATCCGGGGCCGACACGCAGGTCCCAAAGATCAATCCCGCATATCGCTTTGCTCATGCGGGCTACTTGCTGGCAGTGCCTGCGCCGTTGCCTACGCCGGCAGCACGATCACCTTCGTTTTGACGGGCGTTCGCGAATAGAGGTCGATCATGTCCTGACTGAGGAGGCCGGTACAGCCGCTCGTAATGCCGTTCCCGATCGTTTCGGGGGCGCTGGTGCTATAGATCGTGTAAAGCGTGTACACGCCATTTTGGTAGAGGTAGAGCACGCGCGCGCCAAGTGGATTGTCGAGACCTCCCGGCATGCCGCGAGCATATTTGCCAGCCTCCGGCTGGCGCGCGATCATCTCCTTGGGCGGCGTCCAGGTCGGCCATTCCGCTTTGCGCCCGACATAAGCCTCCCCGCTCCACCGGAACCCGTCGCGGCCGACATTGGCGCCATAGCGGGTCGCGTTTCCCTCGCCTTCGATGCGATAGACATAGTATTTGCCGGGATCGACAATGATCGTCCCGGGCGCCTCATCGCTGTCATACTTCACCGTCTTGCGAAAATATCTCGGATCGACCTTGCTGACGTCGACCGCGGGGATCGGGAATTTCTCGTCGGGCACCGGCCCGTAGAGTTTCGCCGCCTCGGCCATACTCATGTAGTCGGATGCGCAACCGGCCAGGCTCAGTGCGGCGAGACCGGCAGCAGAGCCGGCCAGAAACGCCCGGCGGTTGAGAAAGCGCGACCGAGGTCCGGGCAGAGTTCCCTCGCCCATTGCACCGGCGTCGGCAATTCCGAGGTCCGTGATCATGGTTTCGGATTTTCCCTTGTCCCGTTGTGCGGCCGGAGCAGACTTTGGCATACAGGGGAGGAGATAAGAAAACGTTCTTCGTCATTGTCTGGGTTGACCAACAGACGGTCTTGTGAACCGCCCCGAGAACAATGCAAGAACTTCGGCGGGTTATGCTTCCGCCTTCGCTCAATGAGCTACGGCGGACAAGTCGCTAACCCGCCCTACTTTGCCGTCTGCTTGTGGAAGCATCCCGCTTCCCAAACCTCACGCCGCCTTCGCGGTCTTGTCGTCTGCCGGCGCGGTTTCCATCGCGCGCATGTAGAGATCGAGCAAGCTCTCACGCTCGTCGCGCTCGTCCTGGTCCTGCTTGCGCAGCTTGATGATCTCCTTGAGGATCTTCACGTCGAAGCCGTCGCCCTTCGCCTCCGAAAAAACCTCCTTCTTCTGCTCGCTCAACTCCTGGATCTCGGTGTCAAGATTCTCGATCCGCTCGACGAAGGAACGAATTTTTCCGCCGGGAATGGTGATGTCAGACATGGTGCCTCCTGCTGAATGAGGTCGTGAAAATGCGAGCAAAGAGATGACCAATGTCTTAAGCACGCGCGATTGGTGTGGCGTGTTCATGGCTTCAATCATACATTGCTCACCCCTTTCGCGGGTGATGGCACCGCGCTGTTTGATATCTGGAATTGCGATCCATCCCCGTCGTCGTCCCGGCGCAGGCCGGGACCCATAACCACCGATGCTGCCTGTTACGTAACGCCGGAACGACGAGTCCCTTCAGCAACATCCGCCGCGGCGTATGGGTCCCGGCCTGCGCCGGGACGACGCGCGGGAAGAGCTGTGGATTCACTCCGGTGTCATCGCCCGCACATCGAGCCGGGCGATGACACCGACGTTGCTGTCTGACAGGTGAGTCAGGCCGATCCGTCATCCCAGCGAGCATCGCACCACACAGCGAAGGTTGTGACGACTCGCACGCATCATCGCATCCGAAACAGATCGCTCAGGCATTATCCGCCACGCGCAACGTGATCCGCGTCAATTCGGAGGGGCGACCGAGCCGCAAGGCAAAACCCGGCCATAGCGCGGTGCCGTTGTTGACGTAGAGCGTCATGCCGTCGACGTCGTAGCGGCCCGAGACGAAGCCGGCATTGGCGGGCGCGGCCAGGCGGTCGATCCCGAGGATCAATCCGCCATGGGTGTGTCCGGAGAGTTGCAGGGCGACGCCGAGCGCGGCTGCGTTTCGTGCGTCGCTCGGCTGGTGGTCGAGCAGGACGATGGGCGCACCTTTGGGGGCGCCGTCGAGAACCGCGGCAAGATCGCGGACCGGATGCGCCCTGCGGCGCGAGGCGCGGTCGGTAATCCCTGCGATCACGAGGCGGCCGCCGCCGCGTTCGAGCACGATGTGCCGGTTCTCGAGCGAGCGCAGGCCGAGCGCTGCGTAGTGCGCCATCCAGGCGTCATAGCCGAAGATATATTCGTGATTGCCTGATATCACGTAGACGCCGTCGGCGGCGATCAGGTCGCCCAACGGCGCGATGTCGTTGCGCCGCGCATCGATGGTGCCGTCGATCAGATCGCCGGTGATCGCGATCAGGTCCACATCGAGCTTGTTCGATCGCGCGACGACCTCGCGCGCCCATGACGCGGGAAACAGCCGGCTGATGTGAAGATCGGTCAGTTGCAGGATGGTGTAGCCGTCGAACTGACGCGGAAGTCCGCGGATGGCGATTTCGACATCGTTCAATGGCGGAATACGCATTGCCTGATGGACGCCGATCGCGGCGGCTGCGGCCGCCAGCGCGGCAATGGCGTAGCGGACGCCGTCGGGCGCGCCGACGATGCCGCCATGGATCGTTGCTGCGACGATCAGCCCGGCATCGAGCGCCAGTTGCAGCAGCGCCAGCAGCATGAGCGCACCGAACGCCCAGTTGAACAGGGCGACCACCGGCCGCGGAAACTCCGGCGAGAATTCCGATCCCGACGACAGCCTGTTCCAGCGATGAAATTGCAAGGCGACCAGCACCAGCACCGCTACGACGATCTTGGCCGGGAGCGGCCAGTCGAGCGGCCAGATAAAGCGGGCCAGGATCAGGAGACTGGTCAGGCCGAAGATGAGTTGGGGAATGGGTTCGCTCCGGATCGGATCGGTGGGGCTGCGCTGTCGGCGCTCAGCGAAGGTAGGGTGGATCGGCCTCAGGCGTAAGCCGCCATCGTCAGCACATTTTCGGCATGTCGCCTTTCGCTGAAGCGTCCTGCGCGCGCAGCTTTGCCGCGGAGCAAGGCTGACACCGCTGCAGCAAGGCCGAGGGCTATGTTGACGCTTTGCTGGGGGTCTCCAGGCACCTCCCCCATAACGCCCCCTTCGGAAATAAACTTGAACATTGCTCATTTTCCTGATCTATTATTGAACATTGTTCATTTTGTTGGAGCCGGCGATGCAAACGATCTTCCGGATGGACGGATTGACCGGGTCCGATCGGCCGGTGAAACCGTGGATGAAGTACGCCCCGGCGATCATCACGATCGGGATCATCGTGCTGTTCGCGCTGCATGGGCGCATTGCGCAGCCGGCCAACTACAATGATTTCGCCGACCACTCGGCCCTGTCAGGCATTCCCCACGCCGCCGACGTGTTGTCCAACTTGGGCTTCGCGCTGGTCGCAAACTGGGGCTGGCTCACCCTCCGCCCCCGGCGCAACAGCGATCAACTCCGCGCCGGATGGCCCGGCTATCGCCTGTTCCTGATCGGCCTGTTCCTCACCGCGTTCGGCTCCGCCTACTTTCACCTCGCCCCCGGCAATGGCCGCCTGACCTGGGACATGCTGCCGATCGCGCTGGCCGGCGCGGGCTTGCTCATCGGCGTTCGCGGCGACACCCAGCCGGGATCGAAGGCCAACATCGAAGCGATCGCCCTTGCGCTTTTCGCCGCAGCCAGCGTCGCGTGGTGGGTTTACACCGACAGGCACGGCGCGGGCGACCTGCGGCCGTATTTGTTGCTACAGGTGCTGCCGCTGATCCTGATCCCGCTCTGGCAGTCGATCTATCGCGCCCCGCGCACCGACCGCATCGCCTTCGCCATCGCGATGGCGCTGTACGTCGTAGCCAAGGTCAGTGAGGTGCTCGACCATCAGATCGCCAACACGCTCGGCTTCGTCAGCGGACACACCCTGAAGCATCTGCTCGCAACGGCAGCCACGGCCGCAATCGTCTGGGGGCTGACGCGGCGATTCGCCGGCGGCGGGCACTCAGACAATTTCGGAATAATGGAAAAATACCGCTGAGTTGCCCGACGCGTCAAGTCGCTTTTTCCGAGTCTCAGCGGCGCCCGGCTACTGTGCATGGGGTTGTTTTCGATATTTTGAGACGTGAGCTTTGCTTCGTCGCTTTGGCGCATAGCAAGTGTAGGCGGACCAGCCAAATCCGTAGTCCGCCACTCCGCGCCGGGATCGGCCGGTTCGGCTTCGCCAAAGCCAATCCCGTCATCCTGAGGTGCGAGCCTTGCGGCGCAATAGCGCCGCTGGGCGAGCCTCGAAGGATGCACGGCCACCAGCCGGGCCGTCGACCCTTCGAGACGCCGCTACGCGGCTCCTCCAGCGACAAAGGCGAAGCCTTTGCGCGGGGGTGACGGTGATAGAGCTGCCCGGCAGAGCTGGGCACAGCTTTGCTGGTCGATTGCGTTCCCGCGGGCGGCGGATTGACCCACACGGCCGCCGTATCCATATGCATCTGCATGAACCGGCCGCCCGCCGTTTCGCACCCACCTGGACACAGCCAAATACCATCGGCTCCCGTCCCTAACGCTCCGGAGCCGCCGTGGCCGCCCTCTCCATTCTCGATCTCGTCCGCGTCACCGAGGAAACCGACGCGCGCGGCGCGCTCTACAATGCGCGCGATGTCGCCGTGCATGCCGAGGCGCTGGGCTATCGCCGCATCTGGGTGGCGGAGCACCACAACATGGCCGGCATCGCCAGTGCTGCGACGTCGGTCGTGATCGGGCATATCGCGGCCGGCACCAAGACCATCCGCGTCGGTGCCGGCGGCATCATGCTGCCGAACCACGCGCCCTACGTGATTGCCGAGCAGTTCGGCACGCTGGCGCGGCTGTTTCCGGACCGGATCGACCTCGGGCTCGGCCGCGCGCCGGGCACCGATCAGCTGACGCTGCGCGCGCTGCGCCGCACGCCGGAATCCGCCGAGAATTTTCCGCAGGACGTGCTCGAGGTGCAGGCCTTCCTGGCGGCCGCCGGTCCGAACCAGCGCATCCAGGCGGTGCCGGCCGCGGGCACCGACGTGCCGCTGTGGATTCTCGGATCGAGCAATTTCGGCGCGATGCTGGCCGGCGAGCTCGGCCTGCCCTACGCCTTCGCCTCGCACTTCGCCCCTGAGCTGTTGAACCAGGCGCTGCAGATCTATCGCGCGCGCTTCAAGCCGTCGGAGCAGCTCGACCGCCCCTACACCATGGTCGGCGTCAACATCATCGCTGCCGACACCGACGACGAAGCGCGGCGCCTTGCGACCACGCAGCAGATGTCGTTCACCAACATCTTCCGCGGCGCGCGCGGCCTCAGCCAGCCGCCGATCGACGACATCGAGAGCTACTGGTCGCCGTCGGAGAAGGTCCAGGCGATGCGGATGCTGGAGCGCTCCATCGTCGGCTCGCCCGAGACGGTGCGTGCCGGCATCGATGCGCTGGTCGCCGAGACCGGCGCCGACGAGCTGATGATCGTGTCCGACGTCTACGATCACCAGAAGCGGCTGCGCTCGTTCGAGCTGATCGCCAAGGCAGGCGGGATCGCGCCGTAGACTTCGCCCATACCGAGATCTTCACGCCGCCGACCGCTGCCGATCGTTTCGCGCGGCACGCCTGGCATCGGCGCGCGCCATCGTTCAGCCCGTGGAACGCTCCGTCCGACTTTCTGGCCGGCGCGCTCAAGGCTCAGGTCTAGCTGCGCGAGCTAGGCCTTCTTCACGAACTCCGACTTCAGGTTCATGGCGCCGATCCCGTCGATCTTGCACGCGATGTTGTGTCCGTCGCTTGCCTCGGTGAGACGGATGTTCCTCACCTTGGTGCCGCCCTTGACGACAGATGACGAGCCCTTGACCTTGAGATCCTTGATCACGATGACGCTGTCGCCGTCGGTCAGCGGGTTGCCATGCGCATCACGCACGCCCGCGTCCTGCGAGGTCTCGGCAGCTGCAGCGGCCTCGGCGCTCCACTCATGGGCGCATTCCGGGCAGACCCAGAAAGCGCCGTCCTGATAGGCATGCTCGGAATTGCATTTCGGGCAGTTCATTGCAGCGTCCATTGGTCGATATCGTCTCCGCCATCACCGGCGCACCGTAGGGGCGCGTGCGGGCAATGCAAGAGAAAACCCGCTGCGTGGGGCAGCGGCGAGCGCGTGCGCTAGCCTGCCCTGCTCGCAATCTCATTCGCATAGACCAGCGTCACATCGCCATCGAGGATCGGCTTCGCAACATCGAAGAACCGCGCCACCGCCGGCGAACACGCAGGGATCGGAGGCGTCCTGCGACACGTGATAGCCGACGGTGGACGGCTCGGTGGCCCGCACATGCGCGACGACATCAAGCAATGCCTGGCGCATCGTGGACTCATGGCCGTCCTTCGCCCGGACGACCGCCGTGATCGTCAACATGCCCCCCTCCAGAAAAATCTGCAGGGCGGATCAGCCGAAAGCGTAATCCGCCGTCGTTCCAGCCATTCGGCGGGTTACGCCTGCGCTCACCCGCCCTATGCGACCCTTCACACCCTGCTCAACGCCTGCGCGATGTCGGCGACGAGATCGGACGGATGCTCGATGCCGATCGAGAGCCGGATCGTCGTGTCGAGCACACCGATCTTCTTTCTGATCTCGGCGGGCACGCCGGAATGCGTCATCGTCGCGGGCAGGCTCGCGAGCGATTCGGTGCCGCCCAGGCTCACCGCAAGCTTGAAGATTTGCAGCGCGTTGAGGAATTTCTCCGCGGCCTCCTGCCCGCCGACGATGTCGAACGAGAAGGTCGAGCCGGCGCCGCTGCTCTGGCTTGCGAACACGCGCCCCGCCGGCGATGCCGCGTCGTGATGGCCGAGATAATGCACCTGCGCCACCTTGGGATGGTCGCGCAGATAGTCGGCGACGATCAACGCATTGCGGTCGGCCTTTTCCATGCGCAGGCTGAGCGTTTCCAGCGAACGGCTGATCATCCAGCAGGAATGCGGATCGAGCTGGGTGCCGATCGCGCCGCGCAGCGCCTTGACGTCCTTCATCAGCTTCTTCGAGCCGAGCGCCGCGCCCGCGATCAGGTCGGAATGACCGCCGACATATTTGGTCAGCGAGTACAGCGACAGATCGGCGCCGTGCTCGATCGGGCGTTGAAACACCGGCCCGAGCAGCGTGTTGTCGCAGGCGATGATCGGGGTGAAGCCCTGCGCCTTGCCGATCATGTCGGCGATGCGCCTGACAAGCGCGATGTCGACCAGGCCGTTGGTCGGATTGGCCGGCGTCTCGATGAAGATCATCGCGACGCGGCCCTTCTGCATCGCCTCGTCGGCGGCGGCCTTGACGACGCGCTCGTCGAGGCCGTCGGCAAAGCCCACCGCCTGAATTGAAAACGCCGCCAGCGTCCTGTTGAACAGCGTCTCCGTGCCGCCATAGAGCGGCTGCGAATGCAGGATCACGTCGCCGGGCCGCGCGAACGCGAACACCGTGGTCGAGATCGCCGACATGCCGGACGAGAACAGCGCGCAGCTCTCGGTGCGCTCATAGATCGCAAGCCGGTCCTCGACGATCTCGCTGTTCGGGTGATTGAAGCGCGAATAGACCAGCCCCGCCCCCATCCCTTCCGGAGGCTCGCGGCGGCCCGCGACGAAATCGAAAAAGTCCTTGCCGTCCTCGGCGGTGCGGAACACGAAGGTCGAGGTCAGGAACACCGGCGGCTTGACCGCGCCCTCCGACAGCTGCGGATCGTAGCCGTAGTTCAGCATCTGGGTTTCCGGATGCAGCAGATGGTTGCCGATGTGGGTCTTGGATGGAAACGGTTTTGTCATGGCCGGTCTCCTTTCGCAGGCCCGCCGCGTCGGCGGCGATTCCCGGAATGATGAGACCGAGCATACCCCAGCTTTATGCCATTCTGCCAAAGCACGGCATCGGGCAGTTCTGGATAATTTACGGCCGGCGTGCGCCCTGCGCCGCGCCGGCCGTACATCAAATCTCACGCAGCGGTGAAGACGCAGCTACCAGCTGCGATCCACATTCCGCACCTCACCGGTTCGCGCATCGACATCGACCTGCATCCAGCGGCCGAGCCGGTCACGTCCCTCGACCTCCCACTCGTCGCCGAGGAACTTGGTGTTGGACACCGTCACGATGCCGAGATTGGTTGCGACGTCGAGGGCTGCCTCCATCGAGATCTGGCTGCCGGAATCATAGGCCATCGCAGGCGTCGCAGCGCCAATGGCCAGGGCCGCGATGGCGGGAATAATGAAGCTTCGCATCGGTCACTCCTCATGGAACGGATGTTATGCCGGATGAAACGAGCGGCGCAGGCGATCAGTTCCAGGAACAGCTACGACGGAACAGCACGAAACTTCGGCAGTCGCGGCAATTTGGTGGCAGTTGCGATTTCATCGACGCGCGCTCGCGTGACGCGATCCTTTCTTCCACATCCGGAAGCCGCCCTCGAACGCGTTGGCGTTGTCGCCGAACCGCACTTTTGGTGGCGGATTGTCGACCTTCTCGGCGTTGCCGCCGCCGAGCACGACGTAGTCGGGCTCAAGCGCGGCAGACAGCCGCGCGATGACGTCCTCGACGCTCTTGCGCCATTTCTTCAGGCCGCGCCGCTCGAGCCCCGCGGCGCCGACATAGTCCTCGAAGGTCTCGCCCTTGCGGTATGGCAAATGGCCGAGCTCCATCGGTTCGAAAACGCCCTCCACGATCATCGCCGAGCCGAGCCCGGTACCAAGGCCGAGAAACAGCATCCGCCCGCCCTGATAGCTGCCGATCGCCTGCATCAGCGCATCGTTGACGACCTTGACCGGCCGGCCGAACGCGCTGTGAAAATCGAAGCCGGCCCAGCCGCGACCAAGGTTATGTGGCTCGGTCAGCGGACGGTTGTGAACGACAGGTCCGGGATAGCCGATCGAGATCACATCATAGGACCAGTCCTTGGTCAGCGCCTTGACCTGCCGCACCATCTCGGTGGCGGACAGACCTGGACCTGACTCGAATTCGCGTTTGATGCGGTCCTTGTCGGTCATGACCTTCACATGCGTGCCGCCGATGTCGATCGCAAGCACGATCCGGCGCGAGGCAGTCTTTACGGCTTTCTTGGTCCTGGCTGCTGTCCTGCTGGTCTTCCTGGCCATCAATCCGTTCTCTCCTGCGCATCGAGTGGAGCAGAGAAACGCATCGCGCGCCACAGCCCGTTCCGCATCCGACTCCATTTTGTTCACGAAGAACGAATCGGAGTCGAGAAAATCAGCGAAGCTCAAGCCTTAACAAGGCGTGTGCATCGGCCACACCGAAACAGCCAATGTTGTACCGAGATGGGATTATTACTCTCGGCGCGGAATATCGCGCGGCACTTCACGCGCACTGCGTTCAGTTACGTCATTGATCAAGCGATCAGCTGCACCACAGCCACGTTCCCGATCCGACTCCATTTTGTTCGCGAAGAACGAATCGGAATCGAAAAATCTGCGCGAAGCGATTCTTAACAACACGTTCCGCCGCATCGGTAACGACGCACTTTGTATGCGGCTTAGCCCAGGCACGATCCGCCATCTCCGCGACCTAGTCACGCGGCGCGTGTCATCGTCCGCGCTTTGCGCGGACACGTTGACTACCCCGCCCTGCGCGCGAGGCAAGCCGCCAGCCCTCGAGGTGAAGCCAAAGCGCTTCTGCGACCCGTCCGTGCGAATGTCCGCGATGGCGGATTGCCGACAGATTCTCCTCGCGGCCCGGAAAATTCGGTCCGACAATGCTGATCAGCCGGCCGTCCCGGAGTTCATCCGCAATCAGCCACGACGGCAGATGGCCCCAGGCGAGACGATGCACGATCAGCTCCTTCTTCATCACCTGGTCCGGCACGGTACATTGATGGGCTCCTTCGATCAGGAAGAAGCTTTCCGACGACGACCGCCGCGCCGTGTCGCGGATCACGCATTGCGTGAACGGACGCATCTGCTCCGGCGTAACTTTCTTCGTCCATACAAACGGCAAAAACCCGGGAGCGACAACCGGCACCATGGCCGTGGTCGAGAGCTTGATCTGCTCGATGCGAGGATCCGACGGGTCCGCGCGATGAAACACCAGGTCCGCATCTCCCTCGGTCAAGCGCTCGAGCGGTCCCCCGACAGCCTCGTATTCCAGATGCAGGCGCGTCCTGGGATATTTGGCAAAGAACCCCGAGAGCATTTGCAGAACCGGCGGCCGTGGGCACAGGTCGCCGATGACGACACGCAGGACGACCTCCTCTCCGCTGGCCAGTTGATCGGCATAGGTCTGCAAGAGATCAAACTCGCGCAGCGTCACCTGCGCCCGTGCGTGAAACGTCCGCCCCGCGTCCGTCAGCTCAACGCGATACCCGCTGCGATCGAACAGCGTGAGGCCGAGCTGCTGCTCAAGCCGGGCAACCGCAGCAAACACCGACGGATGCGACCGGTTCAGCGCAGTGCCGGCGGCCTGAAAGCTTCGCTTCGTCGCGACCGCGTCGAAGCAGCGCAGATCGTGGAGCTTGATATGATCCATTGTCCATAAAACCGACAGAGACTGCTCGATCTTAGTAATTTCTCTTCCGGAGGGCGAGTCCTAGCCTGGCGCAATGCGAAGCCGGCGGCTTCCACCAGCAGAAGGGATTGACGAGATGAGCGGCGATCAGCACTTCACGACCGGGGACGGTTGCCGGATTAGGTACCGTCTCGACGGCCCCGATGACCGGCCGGTGCTTGTGCTCTCGAACTCGATCGCCACCAATTTGCACATGTGGGACCGTTCGGCGCCGGCCTTCACCCGATGCTTTCGCCTGCTGAGATACGACACCCGTGGTCACGGCGATTCAGAGGCGCCCGTGGGCGCCTATTCGCTGGACCGGCTGGGCCGCGATGTGGTCGAACTGCTCGATGTCCTCAACATCGATCGGGCGCACTTCCTCGGTCTGTCGCTTGGCGGGTTCGTCGGGCAGTGGCTCGGCATCTTCGCGCCCGAGCGCATCGATCGCCTGATCCTCTCGAACACCTCGTCGTATCTTGCGTCCGAGCTGCCGTTCGACGACCAGATCCGCGCCGTCCTGACAGCGAGGGACATGGACGCAATCGCAGACGGCTTCATGCGCAACTGGTTTCCCGCGACGATGCTGGCGGCGCCGAAGGAAATTGTCGACGAATTCCGCACCATGGTGCTCACCACCCCGCCGCGCGGCCTCGCCGGATGTTACGCCGCGCTCCGCGATGTCGATCTTCGCCGCGCCATCTCGCTGATTGCGGCACCGACGCTCGTCATCGGCGGCGAGAGCGACACCGTCACGCGGGCCAGTCACAGCGAGGCGATCGCCGCAGCAATCGCCAATGCAAAACTCGCCCTGCTGCCCGGCGTTCACATCCTCAATGTCGAGCAGATGGATCGATTCAACGAGGAAGTCGCGAGCTTCCTGCATGCCGCGCCCTGATTATGTTCCCCATCCGACTCCATTTTGTTCGCAAAGAACGAATCGGAATCGAGCAAATCAGCACGGAGCGAATCTTAACAACACGTTTGCGATCTCGATGCGGGTGCACCTTGTAGGGCGGATTGGCGCAAGCGTAATTCGCCATCGGTCCGCAACACGTGAGCGGCGGGTTACGCTTAGCCTGTCATCGGGCCGCCCTTCGGGCGGACCCGTTGGCTAACCCGCCCTCCGCGATCAGTCTCGTATTCAAGCTCCGGCCGCAGCGCGCGCATCTTCCCGGCAAGCCTATGGCTTGCCGTCTCCTCCGCGTGTGCGAGGCGGTTGACGAGCGCGACATAGTCGGCATCGCTCTTGTGCTGATTGAGTTTCGACTGGCCCTCGATCTCGTCGACGACGATATCGATCACCCTGATCCCCGCCAGCATCTGTTCGCGCTTGCCCGGCTCCATCTGTGCGAGGTCCCAGGGCTGCTTCGGCAGCCGCGCCTCGGAGACTGCAAGCAGCGCATCGCCGTGGCCGCGGTTCTCCTCGTGATCGCGCAGGCACGCGACGCCGGACAGATGCACCGCCTCGTAGAGCCAGGTCGAGACGTTATCGCGTGAGACGTACCAGTCGTTCGAGATATAGGCGTCGTCGCCGGAGACAATCAGCAGGAAGCGCCTGACGCCGTCGGCGAGCTCGACCAGCGGGTTCCGGGCGGTGAGATGGATTTGCACGATCACGCGGTCGTCGCGCCGCGTGATCACGAACGGCACATGCGATGCCCGCGGGCCGCGCGCATCGGCGGCGACGATGGCGCCGAAGCCGCGCGCCGCCGCAAAGACCAGCGCGCAGTCTTGCTCGATGCGAAACTGGGGACGGAGGATGTGCATGGCGGCGGCGCTCGCAGCTGGAGGGAGACGACCCAGCGAGGCTAGCGCAACTTTCGCCGGAGATCACCGCCATGCACCGTCCGGCTCAGCAGATCATGGCATTGTCACCATGATCGCAGACGCCGCCGGGCTGGTCCCGCGGCAGCGCCTCGGACTCGCCGAAGCGTAAGGCCGGCGCCCGGAGCGCTGCACCGCTCCAGTGGTTGGCGCCGGGGTGACCCTTCACGAAGGCGTATGGCCCGGCCGGCGGGACCTCGCGCGCCATGGCCGACGTCGTCAGCATGGCGAGCGCGACCAGGCCCGCAGCGACGTGCTTAATCCCGATCATCGAGCTTCTCCTGTCGGATTCAACAGGATGGGGCTGTCTCGCCCGCCTGCTGAAGCATTTTCGCTGCTACCATGACGAATGGCGGTGCCCGATTATTCCGGGACGACGAGGCGAATTCGCGTGTCCCACGGCTCGGTTCGACACATTCGATTGATCGGCGCGTGACCGGCTTCCGGAAAGTTGCGTCCGCCCCCATGGTCGTCATCGCCCAATCCCTTTCACAACCAGAGCCGGTGGTTATGGGGTCCTGGCTTTCGCCAGGGCGACGATTGTGGAGATCGCGGGCTCGAACCAGGGAGACCGCGACGCGACCGTCTCGCAGCACCACGCCAACGGGTGCTGCGCATCCGTAGAGGCTCGTTCCGCCGTTGAACTGACCGCAACTGGCGGGTTACGCTGTCTCAATTCTCACGCCCTCCCGCTGGAAGGATCACCATGAACGGCAATCGATATTATGGCGTCCGCGTCGAGGGCGCGAAATACGGCGTGGGGTTCGGCTCGGCACTGGCGATTGCGATCTCCTACACCAAGGACCATTCGATCCTGTGGGCGATCATCCACGGTATCCTGGGCTGGCTGTACGTCATCTACGCGGCACTGTTCGGTTGATGCGGACAACATGACCGTCATCTCGATCCAGTCCCAGGTCGCCTGGGGCCATGTCGGCAACAGCGCCGCGACCTTTCCGATCCAGCTGCACGGCATCGACGTCGTCGCCGTTCCGACCACGCTGCTCAGCAACCGTCCGGGCTATCCGACGATCCGCGGCCGGGTGCTCGACGTGCAGCTCGTCGCCGACCTGCTGCGCGGGGTCGAGGAGCGTGGCGCGGTCGAGGCCGCGCGGATGATCCTGTCGGGCTATCTCGGCTCAGCCGACATCGCCATGGATGTCGCCGACTTCGTCGCCCGTGCCAAGGCACAAAACCCGGCCCTGCTTTATTGCTGCGATCCCGTGCTCGGCGACCGCGACCGCGGCATGTTCGTGCGATCGGACATTCCGCCACTGGTGCGCGACCAGCTCTGTGCGCTGGCCGACATCGTCACGCCCAACCATTTCGAGTTCGAATTCCTCTGCGGCGCGCGCGTGACGACAATCGATGACGTGGTTGCGCAGGCACGCGCGCTGATGGCGCGGGGACCAGCGACCATCGTCGTGACCAGCGCCGAGCTTGCCGGCACGCCCCGCAGTGAGATCGAGACGCTGGCGATCGAGCATACGGGAGCCTGGAGAGTGCGCACCCCGCGCGTGCCGATCAGCCCGTCCGGCACCGGCGACCTGTTCGCCGCGCTGTTCGTCGCCGCCCGTGTCCGCGGCCTCGCGACGCCGGACGCGCTCAGCCATGCGGCATCAGGCATCCACGGCGTGCTGGAGCGCACCGCACAGAGAGGAACCGAGGAGATGCGGATTGTCGAAAGTGCCGACGTGATGCTCGATCCGAAGCCGCGCTTCGCGGCGGTCGCCGTCCCCGCATCCTGACATCCGGAACCCACGACATGATCGACCTCACCACCCTCCTCACCTATGCCGCCGTCGTGCTCGGCCTGTTCCTGATCCCGGGGCCAGCCGTGCTGCTCGTGCTGGCGCGTTCGGTCACCGGCGGCGCGCGCGTCGGCGTTGCGACCGGGCTCGGCATCGCGCTGGGCGATCTCGTCCATACCGCGATGGCGACGTTCGGCCTGTCGGCCGTGCTGATGACCTCGGCGCTCGCGTTCTCGATCGTCAAATATGCCGGCGTGATCTACCTGATCGTGCTCGGTGTCCGCGCGCTGTTCGAGAAGAACGACGACTTGCATTTGCCGGCATCGCAGCCGGTCAATCCGCGCCGCGCGTTCCGGCAGGCGATCTGGGCGGAAATGCTCAATCCGAAGACCGCGCTGTTCTTCCTCGCCTTCCTGCCGCAGTTCGTCCATCCCGGCCACGGCTCGGCCGTCGCGCAGTTCGCGACGCTCGGCCTGATCTTCGTCGTGATGAGCGCGGCCTATACTTCGCTGCTCGCGCTCGCCGCCGGCCGGATCAGCCCATGGATCAGGCGGCATCGCCGCATCGGGCAGTGGCAGGGCCGCGTGGTCGGCACGATCTATATCGCGCTCGGCATCCGCCTCGCGTTCCAGGAGCGCTGATGTCTCCACTGAAGCCCCAAGCCACCTATGACGACTTCGCTCGCCTCGACATCCGGATCGGCAAGGTGGTCGAGGTGCAACCGTTTCCGCGCGCCCGCAATCCCTCCTACAAGGTCGGCGTCGATGTCGGCGCCGAGCGGATCATGTGGTCGAGCGCCCAGATCACGAATTACGAGCCGGCGGCGCTGGTCGGCTCGCTGGTGGTGTGCGTCTGCAATCTGGGTGCGAAGAACATCGCCGGTTTCACCTCGGAACTCCTGATCCTCGGCGCCACGGACGCCTGTGGCCGGGTGATCGTGCTCGGCCCGCGCAGCGAGGTGGCGATCGGCGAGCCGATCTTCTGAGGTCACAGAGATCACGGCCGCGTGATTCAAATCGTCTGGAATCCCCGTAGTTTACCGATGGGGGATCACCCGGATTCTCGGTGCCCGCGCGCGCTGCTATTCCAATGCGCGAGAATCGCTTCGGCATGGGAATCGGAAGATGTCTGCAGTTTTCTTTCATTGCTCCGACGACAAGCACGTCATCCTGGATCGCACCGGCGTCGCAATGGACCTCGCGGAGGCGCGCCTTTATGCGGAGCAACTTGCACGCAGCTTTGTCATGACACCGAGTGTGGAAGACTGGCGCAACTGGGCGGTCCACGTCACCGACGATATCGGAACGGAAATCTTCGAGCTGCCGTTCACCGCCATCCTCGGCGAGCTGCACTGAGGGCGTGCCATGAGTGCGATGGAACTTGCCCTGCAGCCCCTGCGCCGCCGCTTCGCCCGCCTCGTCACGCGCTGCGTCACGCTGATCGATGGCGTCATGAACCCCTATCGCCCTGAGCTGTACTACATGCGCGGGCCGGGTCCGAAGTGCCACGCCAGGCGGCAAGCCGCCTTGCGCGACTAGCTTCAGGGCGTCAGCGACGAGAAAAGGCCGGCGGGCGTTACGCCACCGGCCTTCTCCTGCAGCTGCCGGTTCCCGGAGTCCGGTTCCGCTGCAATTTCCACTGGGCTCTAGCTTGCGACGACAATTTTAATCAAATCTTAACGGCATGGCGGTGAGCTGGATCGCAGGACTCCTTCGCCGTGCCGCGCGTGCTCAATCGCTTATCTTGCGTCATGCGCTGCACATCGTTTTTGCGCCAATCGCTGGTTGATTGTGCGTGATGCATCTTAGGGAAAGCTCGACTCAGTGTTACCCTGTGATGCAAACCGAAACGGAGAACTTCGGAATGCCGTACTACACCTTCGATCTCGTGGTGGGGGACGAGTTCCGCAATCAAGGAACGATCATCCTCGAAGACATCAGCGTCGCCTCCGATCGCGCCGATCAGCTCGCCAACGAGCTGTCGCAGGTCAAGCCGGAGTTGAAGGCGCGCGGCTGCGCCGTGCGCGTCACCGACATTGACCGGCACGAGCTGTACCGGACACCGCTCGATCCCGTGCCGCGTTGGCGCAGGACGGGCTAGCGCCGGCAGGAACTGGGTTCAGCTGATCGCGCTTGTCGGCGCGCGGTGCTGATCTTGCTGCGCATGGCGGCAGCTAGCGCCGCCCTGTAAGACCAGCCCGCGTGCGACCAGATCACTTCTTCAGATTCAATCGGCCGATGAAGTCGCGCTTGCCGAGCGGCGCGCCCTTGTGGCGCAGGATGTCGTAGGCTGTAGTCGAGTGGAAGAAGAAGTTCGGCAGCGAGAACGACATCAGGAATCCTTCGGCCGTGAACGGCATCGAGCGGTCACCGACCTTGAACATCACTTCGCGCCCGAGCAACGCATTGACCGCATCCGGCGTCAGGGCCGACAATTCGCTCTGCGCGTCCTTCACCAGCGCCTGCAGCGCGGCGTAGTCCAGATCGGGCTTGCCGGACGGTGGGACGAATACGCCGTTCTTCGCGGCTTCCATCGCGCCGCGGGAATGGTGCGCGAGCGAGACGACCTGGAAGCGGAACGGCAACATGTCGGGAAACAACCGGGTTTCGACGATCTCGGCCGGATCGATACCGCTCTCCTTGAAATGGGCGAGGCTCTTGTCGAGAAAGCCTGAGGTGGCGCCGAGGATCTGCAGATAGTTGGCAACGGTGGCGTCGTAGAGTGAAAAGGTCATGGCGAATTCCCCCATATAGAATTTGTCTGTTGCTTGCCGGCGCAGAGTTCCCGGAATTTCAGGAGAAGGCAAGCAGCACCCGGGGGCGCAAGGCGAATGGTCCGGCGCGCAGCGCCGGATCATTCTGTGAGGCATCGTCGCTTCCGCGTCAGCTCTGATGCGGTCCGCGCATCATCTTCAGGGCGTCCTCGATATGGCGCCAGTCGCGGGCGTCTTCGGTCTCGCCCTTGCTCTCGCAGGCCACGGCGTTCTGCGCGGCTTGCGCGATCGCCTCGGGGCCGTGCTTCAGCAACATCTGCCGCGCGATGGTGTGGATCTGCATCTCGGCTATCATGGCGCTCTCCTCGGCTAACTGACGCCGCAGGGACGGGCGTTCGGCGCATCCCGCGGCGCTGACATCAGAAACCGCTGAATGCCGCGTCTGGTTCCCGCGCGCGATGCAATCAGCGGTTCCCACGCGCCGCGGCGGCGGATACAGAGGGGGCGACCTCCGGACCTTCTCGAGTTGCCGTGCCATGGCGCAGAACATCTATGACGATCCCGGCTTCTTCGCCGGCTACAGCCAGCTGCCGCGGCAGGTCCGCGGCCTGCTCGGCGCGCCGGAATGGCCGGCGATCCGCGCCATGCTGCCTGATATGGCCGGCAAGCGCGTGGTCGATCTCGGCTGCGGCTTCGGCTGGGTGTCACGCTGGATGCGCGAGCAAGGCGCGTCCGACGTGCTCGGCATCGACCTCTCACAGAACATGATCGCGCGCGCCACTGCCATGACGCAGGATCCGGCCATCACCTACGAGATCGCCGACCTCGAGACGCTGGAGCTGCCGAAGGCCACGTTCGATCTCGCCTACAGCGCCCTCACCTTCCACTACATCAGGGATTTCGATCGGCTGGCGCGCATGCTCTATCGTACGCTCGTCGCGGACGGGCATCTGGTCTTCACCATCGAGCATCCGATCTACATGGCGGCCACCCATCCGGATTGGGGACGCGACCAGGACGGCCGCAAGACCTGGCCGGTCAACCGCTACTTCATCGAAGGCGAGCGCCGGACGGATTGGTACGTCAAGGGCGTGCTGAAATATCACCGCACCGTAGGCACCACGCTCAATGCGCTGATCGGCGCCGGCTTCACGCTGCGCCATGTCGAGGAATTTTCCCCGACACGGGAACAGATCAAGGCGATGCCCGAACTCGCCGACGAACTCGAGCGTCCGATGATGCTGCTGGTGTCAGCGCAGCGCTAACATCACGCCGCGAGCAGCTTCTCGAACTCCTCGGGCGGGTATGATTTTCCGTCCTTGTCGGTGATCACCACCTGCCATCCCTCGCTGGCCCAGACCCTGGCCTTGGCGATGATGATGAAGGTGCTGTCCCGCTCGATCCTGACCGTTTCGTTCTCGCGTTCTGCGATCATCTTGTAGGCCAACGCTTGTCCCTCGCCGACGTCATCCATCCGACGGCTTGTTGGCAGCGGCTTTGGGCCGCAATTCGCTGGGAGTGTGACAATTTGGTGGAAGCCCCGCTGCAAGATGCGGCAGAGCGCAATTTGCGGTCGCGGCTACGCCAGCCTGCCTATCAAAGTCGGCATATCCAGCGACGACGAGTTGACATTGACGCTGCGCGCGAATCGCAGCTGCGGTCCCTCGAAGGTGCAGGTCACGGTATCGCGGAACGCCGATTCGACGAAGGTCCAGGTCATCACGAAGGTGCGCAGGTCGCGCCAGGTGCCGCTCGCGACCACCCGCATCATTTCGGGCTGGTACTCATGATGCAGCTTGTTGCCGGTCATCGTCGTGGTGCCCTCGCGCGGCGCGTCGAGACCGACCTCGATCTTGTGCGTACCCCTGCCGTCCTCGAGCGAGAAGGTGCAGGTCTTGTCGGCGAAGCTGAGACCGACCGATTTGATCGCATCGGCATTCTCCGGCATCTGCCAGGTCTTGCCGGAAATCTGCGCCGCGACCGGCGACGATGCCGGCACCAACGGCGGCAGCAGCTGCAAGGCCGCGGTGCGCGCCTTCAGCTTCTCGGCATCGGCATCGTTCTTCGCCACTGTGCCTGCGAACATCGCGGGGAAATGCCGGAACACCAGTTTGTTGAAACCGGTGCGTTGCGGAATGCCGGCAGTGATCGCGAGCACGGCGTTGTGCTTGGGGAAGACGAAGCTGAGCTGGTCGAACAGCCCGTCGGCGTAGAACGTCTCGGGGCCGATCCACCATTGATAGCCATAGGTGTCCTTGACATGCGGCTGCTGCACCGCCGCCACCCAGTCGGCGGGCAGCACCTGCTTGCCGTTCCACATACCGTTCTGGGCGTACAGGACGCCGAGCTTGAGGCAATCGACCGTCTTCCAGCTCAGCCCGTTGGCGCCCGGCGAGATGCCCTCGGGCCCAACCGGCCATTCGTAGCCCGAGATTCCAAGAGGATCGAACAGCCGCGGCTTCAGATAGTCGGCCACAGTCTCGCCGGTCGTCTTGGTGACGATTGCGGACAACAGGTAAGTCGCAGCCGAGGTGTAGACCCATTTCGTGCCCGGCTGATAGACGACGGGAATCTTGAAGAACTCGGCGACCCAGCTGGTCTTGATCGGCCGCCACGCCGATCCCGAGGTCATCGACGCGTGGCCGGTGCGCATGGTCAGGAGATCCTCGACCGTCATCGCCGCGAGCTTGTCGTCGACATCAGGCGGCAGCTTGTCCTTGAAGAACGAGACCGCCTTGTCGTGCAGGCCGAAGCGCTTGTCGGCCATCGCGAGCCCGACCGCGCTGACGGTGA
>NZ_VKHP01000157.1 GCF_010811875.1 Bradyrhizobium uaiense | reverse complement strand
GGGTATCTCCACGAATCATATTGTGGAAAGAGCCCCCACCCGAAACGCATCTGGCGATGCGTTCCGACCTAAGAGCGAGCTTCGCTCGTCTCGACCCACGCAAGCGGGAGAGGGAGCACAATTCTGTCGCGGCGGCTGTTCGACCCGACCTCGTCCGATGTCAGTGAATTTCCGACGAACGCTTCAGGGCTTCCTTCAGCTTCTCGAGCGAGAAGTCCTTGGAGCGCGCGATGTCCAGGATCGGGGTCTCGCGGCGGCCGCAGAGTTCGGCGGCCTCGGGCAGCTTGGCCGCGATCTCGTAGGGGATCACGATCGCGCCGTGGCTGTCGGCGTGGATCAGATCGTCGGAGCGCACCGTCATGCCGGCGACACGAACCTCACCGCCGAAGCTTTCGGCGTGAACCCAGGCGTGCGACGGGCCGATCGAGCCGGCCAGCGCCTGGAAGCCCGGCGCCCATTGCGGGATATCGCGGATCGAGCCGTCGGTGATGACGCCGAGGCAGCCGAGCGCCTTGTGCACGGCGCTCTGCACCTCGCCCCAGAACGCGCCGTAGCCGACGTCGGGACCGTCGATGTCCTGGATGACAGAGATGCGCGGACCGAAGCCGGTGCCGACATATTCGTAATACTCGATGCGGCGCTTCGACTGCTCCTCGGCCGAGAGGCCGGATTTCAGCACCGAGCGGATCGCGACCGTGCGCGCATAGCCGACGATCGGCGGCAGGCTCGGGAACGGGCAGACCAACGGCTTCACGGTGTAGCCGATCAGACGGCGCTCGGGTGCTACGACCTCCATCGCGTTGCAGATCGTCGGCGTATCATAGCGCGCCAACGCGTCAAGGACGGAAGCAGGAAGCGGGGCGGAAGCAGATGTCGTCACGGCGTTTCTCTCCTGATTTTTGGCGTTCGCGAGGCGTCCCAGCCTATAGCCGAGATCACAGGCGAACCCAACCGAGGCAAGCTCATGGCTGATATTTGCGGGAATGAAGCAACTGCATGACCGTCACCCTGAGGAGCGCGCCCTTGCGCGCGTCTCGAAGGGTCGACGGCCACCAGTCGGGCCGTGCATCCTTCGAGACGCGGCTTCGCCGCTCCTCAGGATGACGGATTACACAGGGCCTCAGTGCAGATGCGCTGGACGATCGTCGTGGTCCGTGTCCGTAACCGGCGCCGTGTAGGGAGCCGCAGCGGCCGGCGGCGGTGCGCTTGTGTCCTGCATCTTCGCGGCGAGACTGCGTTCCTCGTCGCGATAGGACTTCCAGCCCCACGGCAGGCTGATCAGATACAGCACCGAGCCCGCCGACAGGATGTGCCAGGGATAGCCGATCAACAGCGCGACGAAGAACACCACGGCGACGAACACCGGCAGCACCATCTCCGGCGGCACGCGCATCTTCACGGTCTTGCCGGAGAACACCGGCAGCCGCGACACCATCAGGAAGGCGATCAGCAGCGTGTAGAACGCCGTCAAGGTGGCCGGCGGCGCCGGCACGCCGAGGAAGGCGAGATAGATCGGCAGCAGCACGGTGATCGCGCCGGCCGGCGCCGGCACGCCGGTGAAATAATTGGCGGCGAAGGCCGGCTTGTTCGGGTCGTCGATCGAGGCGTTGAAGCGCGCCAGGCGCAGGCCGCCGGAGATCGCGAACACCATCGCGGCGATCCAGCCGCCATTGTTCAACTCATGCAGCTGCCAGAAATACAGGATCAGGCCCGGCGCGACGCCGAAATTGACGAAGTCGGCGAGGCTGTCGAGCTCGGCGCCGAATTTCGACTGGCCCTTGATCATGCGGGCGACGCGGCCGTCGATGCCGTCGAGGATCGCGGCGAACACGATGGCGGCGACCGCAAGCTCCATCCGCCCTTCCGTCGACAGCCGGATCGCGGTGAGGCCGGCGCAGATCGCCAGCAGCGTGATCATGTTCGGCACGAGCATCCGCACCGGGATCGGGCGGAACCGGCGGCGGCGAAGCTCGGAGGAATTGGGATCGGATGGCATCATGACTTGAGAATATAGCAAGCATGGCCCGGCTCCGCCATCGCGGCGGGAACCGGCTGATCAACCGGCCGAAACAGCGTTAATCAGCCCGGTAGGTCCGGCCGGGATCGGCGCCACGGAAATCCGCCAGGATCGTCTCGCCGGCGACCGCGGTCTGGCCCTCGGAGACCAGCGCCTTGGTGCCCTCGGGCAGGTAGACGTCGAGCCGCGAGCCGAAACGGATCAGGCCGAAGCGCTCGCCGGCGCCGATCGACTGCCCTTCCTTGACGAAGCAGACGATGCGGCGCGCCACGAGGCCCGCGATCTGGACCACGCCGATGCGCCCGTTCGAGCTCGAGATGACCAGCGAATTGCGCTCATTGTCCTCGCTCGCCTTGTCGAGCTCGGCGTTGATGAAGGCGCCGGGGCGATAGGCGATGCGGTCGATGCGGCCGGCCACCGGGCTGCGGTTCACGTGGCAGTTGAACACACTCATGAACACCGAAACCCGCGGCAGCGGCTTGTCGCCGAGGCCGAGTTCGGCCGGCGGCAGCGCCTGCACGACCATAGAGACGCGGCCATCGGCCGGCGACACCACGATGCCGTCCCGCAGCGGCGTCACCCGCACGGGATCGCGGAAGAACAGCGCGCACCAGACCGTGAGCAGCGTCCCGATCCAGCCCAGCGGGGTCCAGATCCAGAACAGGATCAGGCTCGCCAGAGCGAAGCCGCCGATGAAGGGATAGCCTTCGGGGTGGATCGGCGGGATCTGCGCGCGGATGGAATTGGCGATCGACATCAGAACTCGCTTGCGTTTCCCCGCCCCGTTTGGCGGGAGAGGCCCTAAATCGACTATTCCGCGGCGGTCGGCAAGGGCTTCTCGCCCGCGTCAGGGGTGGAATCCTCTGAGGATTCAGTGACCACCGGCGGCAGGCGATTCGGTGCCGTGCCGTCGTCATCGACCTGGGCGAGCCGTTCGCGGGCCTCCTCGGCCTCGCGCTGCCTGTTCCACATGCTGGCATAGAGGCCGCCGGCGGCCAAAAGCCGCGCGTGGGTGCCGCGCTCAGCGATCCGCCCCTGGTCCAGCACGATGATCTCGTCGGCGCCGACGATGGTCGACAGCCGGTGCGCGATGACGAGCGAGGTGCGGTTGCGCGACACCCGCTCCAGCGCACCCTGGATCTCATGCTCGGTGTGGCTGTCGAGCGCGGAAGTCGCCTCGTCCAGCACCAGGATCGGCGGCGCCTTCAGCACCGTGCGCGCGATCGCGACGCGCTGCTTCTCGCCGCCGGAGAGCTTCAAGCCGCGCTCGCCGACCTGGGTCTCGTAGCCCTGCGGCGACATCCGGATGAAGCCGTCGATCTGCGCCAGCCGCGCCGCCTCCTCCACCTCGTCGTCGCCGGCATCCCAGCGGCCGTAGCGGATGTTGTAGCGGATGGTGTCGTTGAAAAGCACGGTGTCCTGCGGCACCATGCCGATCGCTTGTCGCAGCGAGGCCTGCGTCACGGTCTTGATGTCCTGGCCGTCGATCAGGATGCGGCCGCTCGAGACGTCGTAGAGCCGGAACAACAGCCGCGAGATCGTCGACTTGCCGGCGCCGGAGGGGCCGACGATCGCGACCGTCTTGCCGGCCGGCACCTCAAAACTCAGGCCTTTCAGGATCGGCCGGTCACCCTCATAGGCGAAGCGGACGTCCTCGAAGCGCACGCTGCCGGTGGACACCACGAGCGGCTTGGCGCCCGGGATATCCTTCACCTCGGGATCGCGCGCCAGCACGTCGAACATCTTCTCGATGTCGATGATCGCCTGCTTGATCTCGCGATAGACCATGCCCATGAAATTCAGCGGCTGGTAGAGCTGGATCATCATCGAGTTGATCAGCACGAAATCGCCGACGGTGTGGGTGCCGTTGCGGATGCCGAACGCGCACATCAGCATGGTCGCGGTCAGGCCGGCGGTGAAGATGATCGCCTGCCCGGTGTTGAGCACCGCAAGCGAGGTATAGGTCTTCACGCTGGCCTGCTCGTAGCGCTCCATCGAGCGGTCGTAGCGCCGCGCCTCGCGCTCCTCGGCGCCGAAATACTTCACCGTCTCGTAGTTGAGCAGCGAGTCGATCGCCTTGGTGTTCGCCTCGGTGTCGGAATCGTTCATCTTGCGGCGGATCTCGATCCGCCACTCGGTCGCGATGTAGGTGTAGTACATGAACACGACGACGGTGATCAGCACCGCCAATACGTAGCGCCAGTCGAACTGCCACAGCAGCACGCCCGCCAGCAGCGTCACCTCGACGATGGTCGGGATCAGCTGCAGGATCACCATCCGCACGATGGTCTCGATCCCGGAGCGGCCACGCTCCAGCACGCGGGTCAGGCCGCCGGTCTTGCGCTCGAGATGGAAGCGCAGCGACAGCTCGTGCATGTGCACGAAGGTGATGTAGGCGAGCCGCCGCACCGCGTGCATGGCGACGCGGGCGAAGATGCCGTCGCGCCACTGCGTCAGCACCGCCATGATGATGCGCACCGCGCCGTAGCTGATCGTCATCAGCACCGGCGAGGCGATCAGCCAGACCATCCAGTTCGAGGCCGCGACGGGCGCCGAGCCCGTGCCGTTCAGCGCATCGATCGCCCATTTGAAGGTGAACGGCACCGACAGCGTGGCAAGCTTGGCGAACAGCAGCAGCACCACCGACCAGATCACGCGCATCTTCAGATCGGCGCGATCGCCGGGCCAGATATAGGGCCAGAGGTGAACGAGGGTGCCGAGCAGCGTGCCCTTCTCGGCGGCCGGCGGCGTGGCCGAGGGCTCGGCGGCGCCGGTCACAGTCTGTTGCGGCGGCACCATCAGCAGCCCGCTCTCGCCGTCATGGCGCGCCGGTGCGCTGCCACATCTTTTCCACGATTTGCCATTGTGCCCGTCATATAGATCGTTTGAATGCGGCGTACAGGCTTATGACGAAAATTGTTCGCGATTCGCGGGAATTTACGGGATTTTTTGGCCCTCAATCCCCATATGCTAGTCTTGACCCTGTTTACGCTGCAGTGCCACAAGGATCGTATGAACCAAATCAAGACTGTCTGTGTTTATTGCGGCTCCGGCCCCGGTAACAATCCCCGCTTCGTTGACGCTGCCATCGCACTCGGCAAGGCCTTTGCCGACAACAACGTGCGCCTGGTCTATGGCGGGGGCTCGGTCGGCTTGATGGGCGCGGTCGCCAAATCCACCCTTGATCATGGCGGCTCCGTCACCGGCATCATTCCTGAATTCCTGCGGGCGCGCGAGAATGCGCTGACCTCGGTTCAGGAGATGATCGTCACTCCCGATATGCATGAGCGCAAACGCCTGATGTTCGAGCGCTCGGATGCGTTCGTCGCGCTGCCCGGCGGCATCGGCACGCTGGAGGAGCTGGTCGAGCAATTGACCTGGCAGCAGCTCGGCCGTCACTCCAAGCCGATCCTGCTCGCCAACATCGACAATTTCTGGGAGCCGCTGCTCTCGTTGTTGAGCCACATGCGCACCACCGAATTCATCCGTCCGACGCTGCCGATCAACGTGCTGATGGCCGACCGCGTCGACGACATCCTGCCGCGGCTGCGTTCGGCGGTGGCCGGCAAGCCGGCGGCCGCCAAGGAGCTGGCACCCGAAGTGGCGCGGCGGCTCTGATCGCTCGGGCGCGTTAAGCTATCCCCGTCATGCTGAGGAGGCCGCGCAGCGGCCGTCTCGAAGCATGCACGGCCCGGCTGGTGGCCGTCCATCCTTCGAGGCTCGCAAGAGCTCGCACCTCAGGACGACGGATTACGTCGAGAGCGCTCGCCCAGCCTCACTCGCTCGGAAACGTCACGGCCTCGATGCGGTTGCCGTCGGGATCGAGGATGAAGGCCGCATAGTAGCGTACGCGGTCGTGCGGGCGCAGGCCGGGCATGCCATCGGATAGGCCACCGGACGCCATTGCGGCGGCATGGAACGCATCGACCTCGGCGGTGGTTTTGGCGCGCAGGCAGATATGGGTGCCGCTCTCATGCGGGACCTGCGCCATCGCGGCACGCAGATTGATCCAGAATTCGGGATAGGCCTTGCCGAAGCCGATCGTTGCCGGCCGTGTGACGAGACGCGTCAGGCCAAGCGCGGCCAGCGTCGGTTCATAGAACCGCGCGGCGCGTTCGAGATCGCGGACACCGACGGAGACGTGGTCGATCATATCCCCTCCTCGCGTCGGGCCTCACGCCTGCGCGCCCGACTTCACCAGCTTGTAAAACACCGAATCCATCAGCGCCTGGAACGAGGCGTCGATGATGTTGGGCGAGACGCCGACCGTGGTCCAGCTCTCGCCGGTCTCGTCCTCGCTTTCGATCAGCACGCGCGTGACCGCCTCGGTGCCGCCATTGAGGATACGGACGCGGTAGTCGATCAGCTTCAGGCCATCGATATATTTCTGGTACTTGCCGAGGTCCTTGCGCAGCGCGACGTCGAGCGCGTTGACCGGGCCGTTGCCTTCGGCCGCCGAGATCAGATGCTCGCCGTCGACATCGACCTTCACCACCGCCAGCGCCACCGTGACGCGCTGGCCGTTGGCGTTGTAGCGCTGCTCGACATTGACGTCGAACTGCTCGACCTTGAAATATTCCGGCACCTTGCCGAGCGTGCGGCGCGCCAAGAGGTCGAACGAGGCGTTGGCGGATTCATAGGCGAAGCCCGCGGCCTCGCGCTCCTTCAATTCCTCGACCAGGCGCGTCAGCCGCGGATCGCTCTTGTCATAGACGATGCCGGCGCGGTCGAGCTCGGCTATCACGTTGGAGCGGCCGGCCTGATCGGAGACCAGCACCTTGCGGTGGTTGCCGACCAGTTCCGGCAGCACGTGCTCATAGGTCTGCGGATCCTTCATCACGGCGGAGGCATGGATGCCGGTCTTGGTGACGAAGGCGCTCTCGCCGACATAGGCCGCATGGCGATTGGGCGCGCGGTTCAGCATGTCGTCCAGCGTGCGCGACACCTTCATCAACGTCGCCATCTTCTCGGTGGTGACACCGATCTCGAACCTGTCGGCAAACTCCTGCTTCAACTTCAGGGTCGGGATCAGCGAGCAGAGATTGGCATTGCCGCAGCGCTCGCCGAGGCCGTTGAGCGTGCCCTGGATCTGTCGTGCGCCGGCGCGCACCGCGGCGAGTGAATTCGCCACCGCCTGCTCGGTGTCGTTGTGGGCGTGGATGCCGAGATGGGCGCCGGGCACGTGATTGACGACGTCGGCGACGATGGTCTCGATCTCATGCGGCATGGTGCCGCCATTGGTGTCGCACAGCACCACCCAGCGCGCGCCGGACTCGTAGGCCGCCGTGGCGCAGGCGAGCGCGTAGTCGCGGTTCTCCTTGTAGCCGTCGAAGAAATGCTCGCAGTCGACCATTACCTCGCGGCCGAGCGCCTTCGCGGCGGCGACGCTGTCGCGGATCGAGGCGAGGTTTTCCTCGTTGGTGGTCTCGAGCGCGACCCGGACCTGATAGGCCGACGACTTGGCGACGAAGCAGATCGCGTCCGCCTTGGCCTCGAGGATGCCGGCGAGCCCGGGATCGTTCGAGGCCGAGCGGCCCGGCCGCCGCGTCATGCCGAACGCGGTGAAGCGCGCGTGGTCGAAGGCGGGCTTCCTGCTGAAGAACTCGGTGTCGGTCGGATTGGCGCCGGGATAACCGCCCTCGACATAGTCGATACCGAGCGCATCCAGCATGCCCGCGATCACCTGCTTGTCCTGCAACGTGAAGTCGACGCCATTGGTCTGCGCGCCGTCGCGCAGCGTGGTGTCGAACAGATAGAGGCGCTCGCGGCTCACGCGTGGCCTCCCGGGGTAGCGACACCGTCGAGCGTCTTCTGCATCGTGGTGTTGGCGAGCCATTCGTCGCCGATAGTGACCGAATTGCGCTGCTGCGCGACATAGCCGCGCTTGCGGAAGAATTCGAGCGCGGTGTCGCTGACATCGGCTTTCAGGGTCTTGGTGCCGCGGGCGCTCGCGATCTTCTCCAGCGCATCACACAGCGCAGCGCCGACGCCCTGCCCCACTGCACTCGGATGCACGTAGAGCATGTCGATGTGATCGGCGCCCTTCAGCGAGGCGAACCCGACCGGCGCGCCCTGCAACGTTGCGATCAGCGTGAGCTGGCCGGCCAGCTTCTTGCCGAACGCCGCCTCGTCGTCGGCAACGGCCGCCCAGGCCTCCTGCTGCGTTTCGCTATAGTCGTCGCCGGTCAGATCCATGATCGAGGCCGCGAAGATCGCCGCCAGGACGGCTGCGTCATCGGGCAGATACGGACGCAATGCGGGTGCGGAACGGCTCATCGCGCGACCTCCCAGGTGGTGCCTTCCTTGGAGTCCTTGATCACCACGCCCATCGCGGCGAGCTGATCGCGGATCCGGTCGGATTCCTTGAAGTCCTTGCGCGCACGCGCCGCAGTGCGCTCGGCAATCAGCGCCTCGACCGCAGCGGCATCAACGCCGCTCGCCTGTTGCTTGCGCGCCTCCCACGCCGCCGCGCTCTCCGACAGGAAGCCGAGCAGCCGGAGCGAACCGGCGAACTCCTTGCGACTCTGTTCGTTGCTCGAGGCAGCACTGCGCAGGCCGTGCAGAACGGCCATTGCCTGCGCCGTGTTGAGGTCGTCGTAAAGCGCCTCGACCATCGCCGTCGACGGCGCGCCGGGCTCGGCGTCGGCCGCAACCGCGTACCAATCGTCGAGTATCTTCGCGCTCTCTTCTGCACTCTTCAGCGTCCAGTCGAGCGGCGAGCGATAGTGCGTCTTGAGCATGCTGAGCCGCAACACCTCGCCCGGCCAATCGGCCAAGAGATCGCGGATCGTGAAGAAGTTGCCGAGCGACTTCGACATCTTCTCGCTTTCGATCTGCAGGAAGCCGTTGTGCATCCAGACATTGGCCATGCGGTCGGTGTGGAACGCGCAGCAGGTCTGCGCGAGCTCGTTCTCATGGTGCGGGAACACCAGATCAATGCCGCCGCCATGGATATCGAACTTCTCGCCGAGATGCTTCCAGGCCATCGCCGAGCACTCGATGTGCCAGCCGGGGCGCCCCTCGACCGCAATGCCTGCCGGCGACGGCCAGGACGGCTCGCCCGGCTTCGAGGGCTTCCACAGCACGAAGTCGGTGTTGTCGCGCTTGTAGGGCGCGACATCGACGCGGGCGCCGGCGATCATCTCGTCGAGCGAGCGTTTCGACAGCGCGCCGTAGCGGGGCAGCGTCGAATTGGCCGCGTTCATCGCCTGCGGCGAGAACAGCACGTGATCCTCGGCGACATAGGCGAAGCCGCCGGCGACCAGCTTCTCGATGATCGCGCGCATCTCCGGGATGTGCTCGGTCGCGCGCGGCTGCACGGTCGGGGCCAAGCAGCCGAGCGCCGTGACGTCGTCCTGGTACTGCTGATAGGTCAGCTCGGTGACCTTGCGGATCGCCTCATTCAGCGGCACGCCGGGATAGTCCCGCGCGGCGCGGATGTTGATCTTGTCGTCGACGTCGGTGATGTTGCGGACATAAGTCACGTGATCGGCGCCATAACGATGGCGCAGCGCGCGGAACAGCACGTCGAAGACGATAGCCGCGCGGCCATTGCCGATATGGGCGAAGTCGTAGACCGTCGGTCCGCAGGCATACATGCGGACATTGTTGGCATCGAGCGGCACGAACGGCCGCTTCTCGCGGGTCAACGTATCGTAGAGGCGCAAATCCATGGATCACCGTCCCTTGCGGCCGGGCGTCCAGTGATTCTCAGGCGATTGAGAAAAGACGGCCTCAGCCAGCGAATCGCTAGCTCATAATCTCGCGGCAAATGCTGCAGATGGCGAGGTGGCCGTTCATGGTTCCACCATGTCTCATGGCCCCTTTATCGCGTCAAGGGGCTGTTTTCGGACGTATTGCGGCCGGCCCCACAGCGAAATCACGCCAACGCCCTCATGGTTAATCATTATTAAGCATTTGGGCGTATCCGGTGGCTCGCGGATTCCCCGCCATTTTCACTGGTGCACCATGCGGCCGATTTCAGCATTGATTGCCTGCACGCTCTTCGTTGCCCCGTCCTTCCTTGCCCCCTCGGCCGCGCTGGCCGACAGCCGCGTCTTCATCGTCGCCAACCAGGCGGACGGCTACGGCATCGACCAGTGCCTTGCCCGCGGCGACCGCTGCGGTGCGTCTGCTGCCCGGGCCTATTGCCGGTCACGCGATTTTGCACTGGCCACCAATTACCGCCGCGTCGATCCCGACGAGATCACCGGTGCGGTTCCGCACGCTGCAAATGAGAAATGCAGCGGCAACGCTTGCGGCGAATACGTCGCCATCACCTGTCAGCGCTGAGCCAAGCCGCTGGATAAACGGGGTTATTGCCACACCGGCGCCCCGGAAACGACGTGACGCTGCCCCGAGAAACGGCTATTGCAGGCGACCTTTGCAAGGGGACCTTGGCCGCGCGCTTTGGCGTTGATCGCCGCGCGGCGTCGTTTTAATGGCCGGATATGCCCAATAGCTCCCGTTCTCGCTTCTCCCGCTGGTTTCTGACTTGCGCCGTTCTGGCGGGCATCGCCCTGCCGGCCACGGATGCCCTGGCCCAGGTGCCGCCGGGCGCGCCCGGCCCGGCTCCGCAGGGCGCGCCGCAGGCCAACCCGATGTGCAGCCGGCTCGAGGGCCAGCTGGCGGCGATCGATCGCGGCGGCGGCGATCCCGCAAGGGACGAGCAGATCCGCCGTTATCAGGACGCGGCAACCCGGCAGCAGGGCGAGCTCGATCGCGTGACGGCGCAGGCGCGGCGCATGGGCTGCGACAGCTCCGGGTTCCTCTCTCTCTTCAACAACAATTCGGCGCAGTGCGGTCCGGTCAACAACCAGATCCAGCAGATGCGCGCCAATCTCGACCAGATGACCGCTAATCTCGAGCGGCTGCGCACCGGCGGGCTCGGCGGTGCCGACCGCGAGAACCAGCGCCGCTCGGTCCTGACCGCACTGGCGCAGAACAATTGCGGCCCGCAATACGCCGCGGCCGCAGCGCGTGGCCCGGGCAACTTCCTCGAGAGCTTGTTCGGCGGCGGTGGCGGCAGCAATCCGAGCAGTCAGCTGCCCCCGCCCGACGCGCAATATGGCGCACAGTCCGGCACCTTCCGCACCGTCTGCGTCCGCACCTGTGACGGCGCCTACTTCCCGATCTCGTTCGCGACCAGCCAGGCGCGGTTTGCCGCCGATGAACAGATCTGCAAGGCGCAGTGCCCGGCCGCGGAGGCCAGCCTGTTTACCTATCGAAATCCCGGCGAAGACATCAACCAGGCGGTCTCGATCAACGGCCAGTCCTACTCGGCGCTGCCGAACGCCTTCAAGTACCGCACCGAGTTCAACCCGTCGTGCTCCTGCAAGGCGGCTGGCCAGAGCTGGGCGGAGGCGCTGAAGGCAGTCGACGACCAGGCGGCCGCCGCGCAGCAGGGCGACATCATCGTCACCGAGGAGAGCGCGCGGAAGATGCAGCAGCGCGCACAGACCAAGTCCGCCGCCGGCAAGAAGGGCGCGCCCGCGGCTGCTGCTCAGCAGCCGGCGGCCGCTGACGCCACGGCCCCGGCCGCGCCCACGAGCGACGGCCAGATCCGCACAGTCGGCCCGACCTTCATCCAGCAGAAGAAGCAGTAACGGCAGCCGGTCCGCGAACTCACTGCACACGGGTGGGGGCTTTCTCCACATCGATGGTCCGACTCGCGGCGACACCCCCACCCCGCCCCTCCCCCGCAAGCGGGAGAGGGAGAACAGTCTCGTTACCCGCTCACCCTTCAAAAGCCTCCGCCGACGCGCGCGAACCGCGCGTCACCAGCTTGTCGTCGGGCTCCGGCAGCGCCTTGCCGAAATCGCGGAAGCGGTTGGTGATGGGATAGCGTCGGTCGCGGCCGAAATTCTTGCGTGTCACCTTCACCCCTGGTGCTGCCTGCCGCCGCTTGTATTCGGCGATGTTGAGCAGGCGATCGATGCGGGTCACCACGTCGGGATCGAAGCCGGCTTCGATGATGGTCGCAAGCGGCTCCTCGCGCTCGACCAAGCGTTCGAGGATCGCGTCCAGCACGTCGTAGGGCGGCAGCGAATCCTGGTCGGTCTGGTTCTCACGCAGCTCCGCGGTCGGCGGCCGGATGATGATGTTGACCGGGATCACCTCGCCCGAAGGCCCGAGCGCGCCGTCCGGCTTCCACGCGTTGCGCAGGCTCGACAGGCGGAACACCTCGGTCTTGTAGATGTCCTTGATCGGGTTGAAGCCGCCGTTCATGTCGCCGTACAGCGTGGCGTAGCCGACAGACATTTCCGACTTGTTGCCTGTCGTCACCACCATAGCGCCGGTCTTGTTGGAGATCGCCATCAGCAGTGTGCCGCGGGCGCGCGCCTGCAAATTCTCCTCGGTGATGTCGCGCTCAAGCCCCTTGAAGACAGGCGCAAGGATTGCCTCGAACCCGTTGACCGCATCCGCGATCGGCAGGATCTCGTAGCGGATGCCGAGCGCGGCGGCGAGCTTGGCGGCATCGTCGAGCGAGACCTGCGCGGTGTAGCGGAACGGCAGCATTACGCCGCGCACCTTGTCGGCGCCGAGCGCATCGACCGCGATCGCCGCGCACAGCGCCGAGTCGATGCCGCCGGAGACTCCGAGCAGCACGCCCGGAAAACCGTTCTTGCGGACATAGTCGCGCAAGCCGAGCACGCAGGCTGCGTAATCCGCCTTGTCGCCTTCGGGCTGCGCCGTGATCGGCCCGTTGCAGCGCCAGCCGTCGGCGCTCTTGCGCCAGGTCAGCGTCGTGATGTTCTCCTCGAACGCCGGAAGCTGCGCCGCGACCGAGAGATCGGCATTCAGCGCGAACGAGGCGCCGTCGAAGATCAGCTCGTCCTGGCCGCCGACTTCGTTGAGATAGACCAGCGGCAGCCCGCTCTCGGTGACGCGCGCCACCACGATCGAGAGCCTGAGATCCGCCTTGTCGCGGGCATAGGGCGAGCCGTTCGGCACCACTAGGATCTCGGCGCCGGTCTCGGCGAGACATTCGACGACGTTCTCGTAGTCCTCTGATTCCTCGAGCCAGATGTCCTCGCAGATCGGCACGCCGATGCGCACGCCGCGCACCGTCACCGGGCCCGGCGCCGGGCCGCGCGCGAACAGCCGCTTCTCGTCGAACACGCCGTAATTCGGCAGATTGGCCTTGAAGCGCAGCGCGGCGATGCGTCCGCCGTCGAGCAGTGCGCAGGCATTGTAGAGCTTGCCGTCCTCGACCCAGGGCGTGCCGATCAGCATCGCCGGGCCGCCATCGGCGGTCTCGCGTGCCAGTTCCTCCATCGCGGCGCGGCAGGCCGACTGGAACGCCGGCTTCAGCACCAGATCCTCCGGCGGATAGCCGGCAACGAACAGTTCCGACAGCACCACGAGGTCGGCGCCGTCGGCCTTCGCCTTATCGCGCGCAGCACGCGCTTTCGCGGCGTTGCCGGTGACGTCACCGACCGTCGGATTGAGTTGCGCCAGGGTGATCTTGATCTGTTGTTCGCTCATACTGTTATGTTGTCCCGCACAAGACCAACTTTCAATCGCCTTCCGATCATGGTGCGATTGCAGAAATCGCACCATGATCGTCTCGAACCGCTCAGGGTGCGAGCTCCGCGCTGACCTCGCCGAGCAGCGCCGTGCCGCCCAACCTGCCCAATTCGTCCGAACACTTCGCGCTCTTGCCATAGCAGCCGAATGCAACTGTGACCCGCTCCGAAAGTGGCCCGATGTTGGGCAGGCCGGAGGCGCCAAAGGTCGTCATGCACGGCACGACGCGGCGTTCTTCGAATGTGAGGTCGCGAATGCGGTCGAGGATCTGGGTTTGCAGCCGATCCGCCACATCAACCGATCCGCCCGACCGGAACCAGTCCTTGATGTCAGCCTCGTTGTCGAGCCTGATATCTGTGGGATCGCCGCCGAGCTTCAGCCAGCTTTGGCCGTCCGGATATGGGATCGGCGGCAGGATATAGGGATTGTCGCCCTTGGGCCCGAGACAGCGCATCGACGGCATGCCGGCGAGGCGCTGAACTTCCGCCGCGCTGAGCCGAAACAGCGCCACCGTACGCCCATAGACCGTGAAGCCCAGGGATCGGCCGAGCAGCGATTGGGTGTGCCCGCCGGCCGCGACGAGAACGCGCTGGGCCTCGACGTTGCCCGAACCCGTCCGGATCGTCACGCCGGAGCTGCTTTCGGAAATCCCCAGCGCGGGCTCGGCGATGATCCGGGCGCCGGCGCGCTCGGCTGCGATGGTCTGCGCCCGGACCAGCCGGCGCGGTGAGATGTAGCCGGCATCGCGTGGCTCGAAATAGCCCAGCATGCCCACGGTCGATTTCAGGAACGGAAATCGCTCTGCGAGCCCTGCATCCTGATAGGCCTCACAGGTGATCCCTTCGTCGGCGCAGACCTGGCCGACCGAAGCGACATCAGTGGTTTCGCGGTGACCGACGTGAAGTGCACCGGCTTCCCGGTAGAACTCGACGCCGCTTTCCGCTGCAATCTCGTCGTAGCGCGCAATCGCAGCGCGGTTCATCTGCCGCCAGAAGGCTTGCGGATCGTAACGCCGGGTGATGCGGCCCTCGTCGTAGTGGCTGCCGAACACGCCATCATGGCGCGCAAAATCCGCCGGCTCGTCGGGCCCGATCAGCGCGACGTCATGGTCCATCTTGCTCAGATGCCGCGCGGCCGCCGACCCGATCAGACCACGCCCGATCACCGCAAGCTTGATCGGCTTATCGACACTCACGGTCAGAACGCGCCCAAGCGCTCGGCGAGGGCGAACAGCCAGAACAGCCCGGCCATGATGAGCGCGACGCCGACGGCGGCCGAGCCCATGTCCTTGACCCGGCCGATCTGCTGATCGTGATCCATGGTCAGGCGGTCGGCGAGCTTCTCGATCGCGGTGTTGAGCAGCTCGATCACCAGCACCAGCACCACGGTCGCGACCAGTTCGACCCGGCGCATCACGGTGGCGCCGACCAGCCAGGCCAGCGGCACCGACAGCACCAGTGCCACCACCTCCTCGCGAATCGCCTGCTCCGAGCGAATGGCGAAGGCCAGCCCGTTGCGCGAGTTGATGGTGGCTCGCCAGAACCTCAGCAAGTCACTGCCCCCAAATCACTGCCCCAAATTACAATCCGGCAGCGGCCGGCATCGGCTTGACCTTGCCGGCGCGCTCCTGCTTCAGCAGCTCGGCGATGAGGAAGGCCATGTCGATCGACTGTTCGGCGTTGAGGCGGGGATCGCAGACCGTGTGGTAGCGGTCGTTGAGGTCCTCGTCGGTGATGGCGCGCGCGCCGCCGATGCATTCGGTGACGTCCTGCCCGGTCATCTCCAGATGCACGCCGCCGGCATGGGTGCCTTCGGCCGCATGGATCTGGAAGAACGACTTCACCTCCGACAACACGCGGTCGAACGGCCGCGTCTTGTAGCCGGAGGTCGAGGTGATGGTGTTGCCGTGCATCGGATCGCACGACCACACCACCTTGCGCCCTTCGCGCTGCACCGCGCGGATCAGGCCGGGCAGATGGTCGCCGACCTTGTCGGCACCGAAGCGGTTGATCAGCGTCAGGCGTCCCGGCTCGTTGTCGGGGCTGAGCACGTCGATCAGCTTCAACAGCTCGTCCGCCTTCAGCGACGGACCGCATTTCAAGCCGATCGGGTTCTTGATGCCGCGGAAATATTCGACATGGGCGTGGTCGAGCTGGCGGGTGCGGTCGCCGATCCAGATCATGTGGCCCGAGGTCGCATACCAGTCGCCGGTGGTCGAATCGACCCGCGTCATCGCCTGCTCGTAGCCGAGCAGCAGCGCCTCGTGGCTGGTGTAGAAATCGGTGGCGCGCAGTTCGGGATGGCTCTCGAGATCGAGGCCGCAGGCGCGCATGAAGTTCAGCGCGTCCGAGATGCGGTCGGCCAGCTCCTTGTAGCGGCGGGACTGCGGCGAATCCTTCAGGAAGCCGAGCATCCATTGATGCACACTGCCGAGATTGGCGAAGCCGCCGGTGGCAAACGCGCGCAGCAGGTTCAGCGTCGCCGCGGATTGGCGATAGGCCATCAGCTGGCGCTGCGGATCGGGAATGCGCGCTTCCGGCGTGAAGGCGATGTCGTTGACGATGTCGCCGCGATAGCTCGGCAGCTCGACATCGCCCTGCTTCTCGGTCGGCGACGACCGCGGCTTGGCAAACTGGCCGGCGATGCGGCCGACCTTCACCACCGGCAGCGCGCCGGCATAGGTCATGACCACGGCCATCTGCAGCAGCACGCGGAAGAAGTCGCGGATGTTGTTGGCGCCGTGTTCGGCAAAGCTCTCGGCGCAGTCGCCGCCCTGGAGCAGGAAGGCCTCACCGTCGGCGACCCGGCCCAGCGCCTTCTTCAGGCTGCGCGCCTCGCCCGCGAACACCAGCGGCGGAAAGGTCGCGAGCTGCGCCTCGACATCGGCCAATGCCTTGGCATCGGGATAATCGGGCACCTGCAGCACCTTCTTGGCGCGCCAGCTATCGGGTGTCCACCGCTCGGACATGAGGTCAACTCCTGAGCAAAAACCGCCACTTAATCGACGGGAAAGGACGGCTTATACACAGCCGCCCGCTCCCCCGCTAGAAGGAATCCTGCAATCCCGTCAAACTCTTGCAGGAAAATGCGAATTCGCATTTGCTGGACCATACCATGAATGCCAGCCAAATTGCCGTGGCCCAGGCCACGCCGGACGACGTTTTTAGCGACGACATCGTCGTGCCCGCCGCGGACGGCTATCCGCTGGCCGCGACGCTGTTCCTGCCGCGCGGCAAGAAGCGCCACGCCGTCCTGATCAATTCGGCGACCGCGGTGCCCCGCAAGGTCTATCGCGGCTTTGCCGGCTACCTCGCCCGCCGCGGCGCGGCGGTCGTGACCTACGACTACCGCGGCACCGGCGACTCGAGGCCGATGGCGGCGACCGGCCTCAACAAGCCGAAGTCGCTCGCCGGCTTCAAGGCCACGATGGCGGACTGGGCCGCGCTCGACGCCACCGCGGCCGTGAGCTGGATGCGCGAGCGCTACCGCGACCTGCCCTTCGCCTATGTCGGCCATTCCTTCGGCGGCCAGGCGCTCGGGCTCCTTGCCAACAATGCCGAGATCCCGCGCGCGCTCTTGATCGCCGCGCAGGCCGCCTATTGGAAGCTGATGGCCTCGCCCGAGCGCTACCGCGTCGTCGCCTTCATGAACGGCATCGGCCTGCCGCTGGCGCGCACGCTCGGCTATGTGCCTGCGTGGGCCGGGCTCGGCATGGACCTGCCGAGGGGCGTGTTCGAGCAATGGCGAGGCTGGGTGATGCGCGAGCGCTATCTGCTCGACGACACGACACTTGCCGCGCGCGAGAATTTTGCAAAATTCAACGGCAAGCTCCGCGCCTTCAGCGTGACCGACGACACCTGGGCGACGCGGCCCGCGGTCGAACTGCTGTGCTCCGCATTTACGTCGATCACGCCTGAGATCGTCTCGATCAGTCCCGCCGACGCCGGCGTCACCAAGATCGGCCATTTCGGCTTCTTCCGCAGCGACCACCGCGACACGCTCTGGCGCGGCGCCGCGGAGTGGCTCGAGGCGGAGGGATAGGCGCAGTCGTCCCCAACCGTCGTCCTGGCGAAAGCCAGCCATAACCACCGCATTCGATCTCGAACGGGATCGCAGCCCCAGCGTCGCGCAACTACAGGCAATTCGGGTAATGGGTCCTGGCTTTCGCCAGGACGACGAGGCTGATGGTTCTCGCGCGATGCCGCCTGCCGCCAGACCCGTCATCCTGAGGTGCGAGCGGAGCGAGCCTCGAAGGATGGATCGGCCACAGTGCGGCCGCACATCCTTCGAGGCTCGCCAAAGAGGCTCGCACCTCAGGATGACGGGGATAGAATTGCGCAAGCATCCGCATTCTCGCGACATGAATCGTCCGAGTTTTTTGCATCTCGTTTCGCCGCTCTTCGAACAGAGGGCGCAGGGAAAGCCGGGTGCCGATCGCACCCATGGGTCCGGTGCAATAAAAAAGCACCGGAGGTCGGACCACAGGTGTAACCGGAAACATCCCGGCTTTCCCTGCGCGATGGGTTACGGCTTATACGTGCTCTCCCCGGTGAGACTGGGCTAGTTGTCACCGCCCTCGCAAAAACGCTTTCGCGATCTACGAGAGGACACCTGCCGCTAGGGCGTCAGGACCACACGATTTCGCCGTCCGCCTCCGTCACGCGTCGTCGCTCGTGACCTCGGCGTCCACCGCATCTCACCGCAACACTCCTGACGATGCGCAGCGCCCCTCGATCGGGTGAGACGGGCATATTGAACATCTGAGTTGGGTCAAACGCCAAGCGGAATATTTTCCGCAGGAGGACTGGACGGGGTTACCGGGTTGATTGGGTTGGAGAATCTCGTATTTTTGCGCAGGGCCTTGTCGCCCGCTTCAGGGTATGTGCAACGGCCAATCCAGAATCCCTGGGCTTCCGTTTTGCATAACGGCCGAACCACTCGGCGTAAGTTATTCGGAGACCAATTGCTTCCAGACGCCCAAGAGATTGTTGCCCGGGATATGTACCACAAGGAAGCACCATGTTCGAACATCCGCCGTTTCGGAGATGTCCGCGCTGCAAAGGAGAGTCGTTCGGCACCCTGTCTGTCGGTGGAAACTCCGTAACGAAGCGCTGTAAAGAGTGCAGATACTCACATAGCGAGGCGCTTCCTGCCACTGAGAAGCGTGTCATTTATCTCGATCAGTTTGCGGTCAGCGAACTTTACAAGACGAAAGCAAAGAAGCGGAGGCCCGGCGCCCCTCATGAGCAATTCTGGCAGGATTGCTACTCACTCGGAAATCTAGCTTACTTGAGGCAGCAGGTAATATTTCCGGCGTCAAACCTCCACTCAGATGAGACGATTGTCTGGCATTCCCCGGAAGAACTGCGACTCGCCCACGAAATGTTCAGTGGGGAGACGTCTTTCGAGAGGACCGATGCCATCGCCACGCGACAAGAGTGGGAGTTCGCGAAGGCCTTTCTGAAAGGCGGCACACGGCCTACGCTGAGCACAGACGTCGACCAGATTATATTGGGAACGCGCAACGCATGGCTGCCTATCTACCACATCAGCGTAAACGCCAATTATTCGATGTTCGCACCAGGACTCCGACAAGACAAAGCGATCGCCGAGGCAAGCCTCAAACACTTGGCTGATGGTTGGGTGAGTGCCCGGCCTACTTTCGATGATTTGCTAAAGCACGAGCTCTCGAGCTACGGCTCAGCAATGAGGCAAGCCTTAAGGGAGCAGATAACGAAGACGCAGGCAGCATTTGCATCCAATGACCCGACAAGCGTTTTGGATATGCGCTTTGGATTGATCAGCCGATATAGGGAGCTGACGGAGTTGTTCGCACGCAACGGCGTGCCTGCGAAAGACGCATTCAAAGAAGTACTGAGATTTTTGGATTGGCCCGAGAATCAGCACCAGCCAGCACACAGAATCTTCGCTTACCTGTTTGCCGCGCTCGGTTGGCGAATCTCATCTGGGCAACGTCCGGAAATGAACGCCAGCATCTTGAACGACTTCTCCGCGATATCGACTTATGCTCCCTATGTAGATGCAATGTTTGTAGATAAGCAGTGCGCTTCCCTGTTGAGACAGGGGCGTCTTCGAGACGAACTTGGCCTCAAGGCTCGCATCTTCTCGCTGAGTAGTCCGCAAGAGTTCTTAGACTATTTGAAGGACCTAGGAGATTCTGCAACCGAGGATATCCGCGTGCTTGCTCATGAACTCTATGACGCAGAAGCATAAACGCAAGGAGTTGCATTTGCTGAGGCGCTCGGGACGGCTTTTCCAGACAACCGCCTCACACCACTTTCCGCGCGGCCGCCGTCGCCGCATCACCCGTGTTCGGCGTCCCCGTCGGCTCGATCAGCAGCAGATGCACCTCTTCCCGCGCGACGGGGCGGTGCTCGACGCCTTTCGGCACGATGAACATCTGGCCGGGATGCAGCGTGACGGTGCGGTCGCGCAGCTCGATGTCGAGCACGCCTTTCAGCACCAGGAAAAAATCGTCGGTGTCGTCATGCTTGTGCCAGACGAACTCGCCCTCGACCTTCACCACCATGACGTCGCAGGCGTTGAATTGCGCCACCGTGCGCGGCGACCAGTGATCAGAGAATGTCGACAGTTTTTGCGAGAGATCGATCGCGTCGCTCATGATGCCTCCGGGTCCAAGCCTGCCTGTGAAGCCAGCCTGCCGGGGTCGTTAGCTCAGCTGCGCGACGCACTCAATGCACGCCCCTTAACCTCTCCGGATATGTGGTCGGCCCGTGCTGCCCGTTCTTATCGCAATGCGCTTCGCCGTTGGCGGCCTTGCGCGCCAGCAGTTCCTTTTCGGCCTGGTACCAGAGCTGATCCATGTTGCCGTGCGGTTCGCCGGCGTCCTTCCACAACTCGTAAGCGCGGGTCCGAATCTCCTGCTCGGTCGGGCCTGTCATGAGCAGCTCCCTCAATCTGAAATAATCAGTTGTTTTGAAGGGTGGAACTTGCAGCTCCAGACAATGTTCCAAAATGAATGACCGCGCCAGTGCGAAAGCCGGCCATTTTCGGGCAGAGACGGTATTGCGAGGCGGCCTGACCGCCGGGGATCACGGCGACACCTGCCCGATCGCCCGACGCACGCGGAACAAGCCCGACGCCGATCCGTGCCGCACAACGCGTGCAGGGTGCGTCCCTACTCCGCGGCCTGGCGCACGTGGCGCGCGGTGGGCGTCCGCATCGTCACCAGCTCTTCGGAGGCCGTCGGATGCAGCGCGACGGTGGCGTCGAAGTCCGCCTTGGTCGCCCTCATCTTCACGGCGATCGCGACCGCCTGGGTGATCTCGGCGGCGCAATCACCGACGATGTGGCAGCCGAGCACCCGGTCGCTCGACCCATCGACCACGAGCTTCATCAGCACGCGAGTATCGCGGCCGGACATCGTCGCCTTGATCGGGCGGAAATCGGTCTTGTAGATATCGACGTGGGAAAACTGCGCCCGCGCCTCTTCTTCCGTCAAGCCGACTGTGCCGACCTCGGGCTGCGAGAACACCGCGGTCGGGATCGTGGCGTGGTCGACCTGCACGGGCCGCTTGCCGAACACGGTGTCGGCAAAGGCATGGCCCTCGCGGATCGCGACCGGGGTCAGATTGGTGCGGTGGGTGACGTCGCCGACCGCATAGATGTTGTCGACCGAGGTCTTCGACCAGCCGTCAACCTGGATGCCGCCATTGGCGGGATTGATGGCGACGCCGGCGGCCTCAAGTCCGAGCCCCTTCACATTGGGATGCCGGCCGACCGCGAACATCACCTGGTCGGAGGCGATGCTGGAGCCGCTCGACAGATGGGTCGTGAAATCCTTGCCGTGCTTGTCGACCTTCGCCACCGTGCAGCCGGTGATGATGGTGATGCCGCGCTTCTCCATCTCGGCGCGGACATGCTTGCGCACGTCCTCGTCGAAGCCGCGCAGGATGTTGTCGCCGCGATAGACCACCGTCACATCGGAGCCGTAGCCGGCGAAGATGCCGGCGAATTCCAGCGCGATGTAGCCGCCGCCCTGGATCACGATCCGCTTCGGCAGCTCCTTGAGATGAAACGCCTCGTTGGAGGAGATCACGTGCTCGATGCCGGGAACGTGGGGCCCGTGATTGGGCGCGCCGCCGGTCGCGATCAGGATGTATTTCGCGGTCACCTTCTCGCCGGTGGCGAGCCTGAGCGTGTGGGCGTCTTCCAGCACCGCGCGGGTCTTGACGATCCTGGCGCCCGACTTCTCGACGTTGCTGGTGTAGGCGCCCTCGAGCCGGGCGATCTCCTTGTCCTTGTTGGCGACGAGGGTGGCCCAGTCGAACGAGACCTGGCCGATGCTCCAGCCGAAGCCGGCCGCATCCTCGATCTCCTGGTGGACGTGGCTGCCGATCACGAACAGCTTCTTCGGCACGCAGCCGCGGATCACGCAGGTGCCGCCCATCCGGTACTCTTCGGCGACCATGACCTTCGCGCCGTAGTTGGCAGCGATGCGGGCGGCACGAACGCCGCCCGAACCACCACCGATGACAAACAGATCGACGTCAAACTCGGCCATGGCAGTACCTCTTTCTTCCTTCTCCCTCGCCCCGCTCTTGCGGGGAGAGGCGTAGGCCGCCGCAGGCGGCCGTTCCAAAGCGACGCCGAGGCGAAGCTTCGGCTACGGCGAAGCGACGGGCGAGGGGGACTCTCCACTGGCTGGCTCGTGGAGATGCCCCTCA
>NZ_VKHP01000156.1 GCF_010811875.1 Bradyrhizobium uaiense | reverse complement strand
GCGACGGCGAGGTGTCACGGCTGGTCCTGATCGGCACCGGAGGGCTGGTCGCCTCGTCGTCGCTGATCCTGCGCAGCGTGTTCGGCGGCGAATCCGGCATCACCACCGACCGCACCTCGCTGATGCCGCTGTTCGGCTGGACCTTCGGGCCGCAGATCCAGGTCTACTACCTGATCGCGTTCTGGGTGATGGTCTCGGCAATCGCGATGTACGCACTGACCCGCACGCCGCTCGGCCGCATCTGCAATGCGGTGCGCGACAATCCGGAGCGCGTCGAGTTCATCGGCTACGATCCGCATGTGGTGCGCTATTTCGCCTACATGTTCGCCGGCTTCTTCGCCGGCGTCGCCGGCGGCCTCACCGCGATCAATTTCGAGATCGCCAACTCGGCCTATCTCGGCGCGACGCAGTCGGGCCTGGTGCTGTTTTCGGCGTTCATCGGCGGCACCGCCTATTTCTTCGGCCCGATCCTCGGCGCCATCCTGGTGACCTATCTGCAACTCGGGCTGACCAGCGTCACCTCGGTCTGGCAGCTCTATTTCGGCATCATCTTCATCGGCATCGTGATGTTCGCGCCCGGCGGCATCGCCGGCATCTTGATGAAGCACCGTCCGCTGATCCGCGCCGGCACCCTCGGCACCGTGATCCCGTCCTATCTGGTCGCGGCGATCCCGACGCTGGCGTTTGCACTCGGCATCATCCTGACTATCGAAACCGTCGCGCGCTTCTCCGGTGGCGATGCGATCAACCTGCTCGGCATTCCCTTCGTTGCAACGGCGCCGACGACCTGGGCGGCCGCAGCGGTGCTGCTCGTCGGCGGCTTCCTGGCCGCGCGCATCACCTGGCGGCGCGTCGCGGAAGCCTGGGACCGCGCTGCGACAGTGGCCCGTGATCGGGGGTATCTCGCATGACCGCGGCCATCCAAGTCAACGCCGTCGAGAAGAGCTTCGGCAATGTCCAGATCATCCGCGACCTCAATCTGAGTGTCGCCAAGGGCGAGCGTCACGCCATCATCGGCCCGAACGGCGCCGGCAAGTCGACGACGTTCAACCTGATCTCTGGCTACATCAAGCCGACCTCGGGCGAGATCCGCCTGAACGGCGAAGTGACCTCGGGCCTCAGGCCATTCGAGATCAACCGGCGCGGCCTGTCGCGCTCGTTCCAGGTCACCAACGTGTTCGCCCGCATGACGGTGTGGGAGAACGTTCGCTGCGCCGTGCTGTGGGCGACCGGCCACCGCTACGCGTTCTGGAAAAACGTCGACACTCTGCCCGAGGTGAAGCAGCGCACCGCGCAGATTCTCGACGAAATCCATCTTAGCCATCGCCGCGACGTGCCGGCGGGCCTTCTGACCTATGCCGAGCAGCGCGAGCTCGAGATCGGCATCACGATCGCCGGCGGCGCCAGCGTGATCATGCTGGACGAGCCGACCGCGGGCATGAGCCACGCCGAGACCGAGCGCGCCGTCGCGCTGATCCGTCGCCTCACCGAGGGCCGCACGCTCGTCATCGTCGAGCACGACATGAGCGTGGTGTTCGGCCTCGCCGACCGCATCTCGGTGCTGGTCTACGGCCACATCATCGCCTCCGGAACGCCCGAGGAAATTCGCGGCAACCCGAAGGTCAAGGAAGCCTATCTCGGCGAGGAGGTCGACTGATGCTCGAGGTCAGGAATCTTCACGCCTATTACGGCAAGAGCCACATCCTGCAAGGCGTCGATCTCGACATCGCCGCCGGCGAGGTGGTGAGCCTGCTCGGCCGCAACGGCGTCGGCCGCTCCACAACCGTCAAGGCGATCATGGGCGAAGTGCCGCCGCAGGGCACGATCCGCTTCAAGGGCCAGGACATCGCGGGCCTGCCGAGCCACAAGATCGCTCGCCTCGGCCTCGGCTACGTGCCCGAGCATCGCGACATCTTCCCGAGCCTGACGGTGCGCCAAAACCTGATCCTCGGCATCAAGGACCCGCGCCGCCCCGGCAAGTGGCGGCTGCAGGAAATGCTCGACATGTTTCCCAACCTTGCCCGCCGCGCCGACACGCCGGCCGGCGTGCTGTCGGGCGGCGAGAAGCAGATGCTGACCACCTGCCGCACCCTGCTCGGCGATCCCGAATTGATGATGATCGACGAGCCGACCGAGGGCCTGGCACCGCTGATCGTGCAGCAGGTCGGCGAGCTGATCGCGCGGATCGCGAAAGCCGGCGTCGCCATCCTGCTGGTCGAGCAGAAGCTGTCGATCGCGATGAAGATCTCGAACCGGGTCTACATCATGGGCCACGGCCGCGTGGTGTTCGAAGGCACGCCGGAGCAGCTCAAGGCGAACGCCGCCATCCGCGAGGAATGGCTCGAGGTGTGAGACGGGGCTCCCCGCTCGTGACCGATGGCGGCTCGTCACCGGACAGATGCGAAGCGTGGTTGGCGGACGCCGCGCTGGATGTGCTGGTCAAGCCCGCGGCCAGGCCGCCCAAGCTCGCTTGAAGCGCCACATCCAGGCAAAGCGGCACGACCGGGTCAGGCCGGATCAAGGCCGGCCTTCCTGTATTCCGCGGTCTCGGCGCGAAGCAGATCGCAGAATTCGAGCGCTAAACGGCTGCGCGGCCGTTGCGACGGAAACAGCAGCACGGTGGTGATCTCCAGCCGCGGCGTGAACGGCTTGAGCACGATCCGGGCGCTGGCAAAATCCCGCGCCACGACGGGATCGACGATCGAGAATCCCAGCCCCTGTGCAACCAGAGCGCAGCGCTGCATGCTGTACTGAATCTCCGCCACCGTTCTGACCTCGGCCCCGGCGTCTTCGAATGCGCGTTCGAGGCGCGATCGATGCGGCGCGCCCGGGGCTGCCGCAATCATCGGCTCGCCGTGCAGGTCTTTCGGCTTGATCAATCGCTTGGACCGCAGCCGGTGCTGCCGCGGCAGCACGCAGACGGCGTCGGTCGTCATCAGCAGTTCGTCGTCGACCGCTGCAAAGCCTGACTGGGGTCGCGCCAGCCCGACATCGCACTGGCCCGCAGCAACCAGACTCCAGACCCGTTCAGGGCTATGCACGGCGACCGACAGCATGATGCCGGGGTTCTTCCTTGAGAAGTTGCTGACGATCCGCGGCATCAACGAATAGGTGAATGCTGGAAGGCAGGCGATCCTCAGCGTCCCGCTGCCCCGCGCGCGGATGCCGCGCGCCGCACGCGCCAGATATTCCAGCCCGGCCTGGTTGCGCTCCACCTCATGCAAAAATATCTCGCCTTCCGGCGTCAACGTGACGCCGCCGCGCCCGCGTTCGAACAGCGCGAAGCCGATCTCGCGCTCCAGCCGCGCGATGGCGCGACTGACGAAGGGCTGCCCGATCCGCAGGCTCAGGGCCGCCTTGGTGATTCCGTTGTGACGCACGACCTCGCGAAACAGGTCAACGTGTCTCGGATTCAGGGACATGACCAATCTGCATATGAACTGCCATTCCGGTCATTTGACGGCATGTTGGTTCGATGCGTCAATAGGGCATGCAACTCGCAGACAGCCATGCCGCCCTGGCCACCGACCGCATCCTGCTGACCAGGGTCCACCGTTCTGAGACCTCGCGGGTCAAGCCGCTCGCGGACGCCGGCATGCTTCGGCAGCTCGACCGCGGCGGCTCCGGCCAGGCGGCGGCCGCGCGCATGGCAGCCACGCTGAGCGGCGCGAACGTCACGGCTGCGTTCGCAATCGAGGACGCCGGGTCAGGCGACATCATCGGCCTTACCGCTGTCGCGGCGCTCGAGCCGGAGGAGAAGCGGGCGACGCTTGCGCCGATCTGGAGCAGCGGACGATTGGACGAGGTCCTGCTCATGAGCCATGTCGCGCATCTCATGACGCGGTATGCTTTCGAGGTGCTCGCCGTCGAGCGGGCCGAGGTGCATCTGGATTGGCGCCTGCGGCGTACGCTCGAGCTCTACACCGGCCTTGGCTTCCACTGCGAAGGACGGCTTCGCGCCTATTTTGCCTGCGACGAAGGTCCATCCGCCGACGCTGCGGTCCTCAGCGTGGTGCGCTCCGGATGGCCGGCCATCGCCGACCGACAGCGCCGGCTCCTCGCCAATGAGGCATGGCGTGATCGGCTTCCGTCCGATCGTCCCCCATAGCGCAATGGCGGGGACCGGACCGCAGCCGATCGGCACGAAAAGCTGGTGACGCGCCCGAATCTACGCCGGCCGGATCAACGCCACGACGTCCCCCGCGCGCAGCGTCTGACCGGGCTTCACCGGCACCGATGCGACACGGCCCGCCGCGGGCGAGAGCACCGAAATCTCCATCTTCATGGACTCGATGATCGCGAGCACGTCGCCGGCCGCGACCTCGGCGCCCTCCTCGACCAGGATCTTCCAGATATTGCCCGGCACTTCCGAGAAGGCACCTATCTGGCCATCGGGAATGCCGGTCGCGACGGCACTCGTATCGATTGATTCGGCCGGCGCCTCGTCGAGCTTCATCTCGCGCCAGCGCTGACGCTCGGCGTCGAACGCCGCCTGCTGGTTCGCCTTGAACGCAGCGATCGACGGCTGCGCCTCGGCCAGCCGCTTCGCGTAGTCGGCGTAGGAAAACTCGCCCTGCTCGATCTTGATATCATATTGCCCGTGCGGGAATGCGGCCCGTGCGTCCAGCAACTCGTCGGCGTCGACCGGGAAGAAGCGGATCTTGTCGAAGAACCGCAGCAGCCAGGGATGGCCGGGTTCGAACACCCGCGTAGCGCGCCAGGTGTTCCAGACCTGGATGGTGCGGCCGAACAGCTGATAGCCGCCCGGCCCTTCCATGCCATAGATGCACATATAGGCGCCGCCGATTCCGACAGCGTTCTCCGGCGTCCAGGTCCGCGCCGGATTGTACTTCGTGGTCACAAGGCGATGCCGCGGATCGAGCGGGGTTGCCACCGGCGCGCCGAGATAGACGTCGCCGAGGCCGAGCACGAAATAATCGGCATCGAACACGATGTTGCGAACGTCGTCCTCACTCGCGAGCCCGTTGATGCGCCGGATGAACTCGACATTCGACGGACACCACGGCGCGTCCGCGCGCACCAGCTCCTGATATTTGCGCATCGCAAGTTCGGCCTCAGGGTCCCGCCACGACAGCGGCAGGTGCACGGTGCGGCTCGGCACCCGCATCGCATCGACCGGTGGCAATTCGCGCTCGATCTTACGCAGCACGTCGAGCAGCTTGGTTCGCGACAGCGCGGTGCCATCATAATGGATCTGCAGCGAGCGGATGCCGGGCGTCAGATCGATCAAGCCGCCAAGCTTGGCTTCTTCCAGCGCTTGCGCCAGCACATGGACGCGCAGCCGCAGCGCGATGTCGAGCTCCATCGGACCATATTCGACCAAGAGATTGTCGTCGCCGGCGCGGCGGTACACCACCGGGATCGGGCCATCATCGTTGCGGCCGACGATGGCTGAACCGAGTTCGGGCGCCTTCAGAACCGTCGGTCCCGCCACCGGATCGTCACGTTTCACCGGCACGAAGCGCACCGTGTCGCCGGGCCGGAGCTGGCCAATTTTCCAGAGCTCGTTCCGCGCGACCACCGCCGGGCAGACGAATCCGCCGAGGCTCGGCCCGTCCGGCCCGAGGATGATCGGCATGTCGCCGGTGAAGTCGATCGAGCCGACCGCATAGGCGTTGTCATGGATGTTCGACGGATGCAGCCCGGCCTCGCCGCCATCGGCCCGCGCCCAGCGCGGCTTCGGCCCGATCAGCCGCACGCCGGTGCGGGCGCTGTTGAAGTGCACCTCATAGCTCGACGCGAACAGCGTCTCGATGTCGTCGTCGAGAAAGAAGTCTGGCGCGCCATGCGGGCCATAGACCACGCCGATCTGCCAAGCTGAAGTGAGTGGCGGCCGTTCGTCTTCCGTGGCCGGCCGCGGCGCTGCGAGGCCCGATGGCTCGGCACCGATATGCAAGACCTCGCCGGCCTTCAGCGCGCCTGTCGCATGGCCGCCGAAGGCTCCGAGCGCAAACACCGCGCGCGAGCCGAGGATTTGGGGCACGTCGATGCCGCCGCGCACGGCCAGATAGCTGCGCTGGCCCGGCCCCTTGATGCTGCCGATGGCAAGCGTCTGGCCCGCGCGCACCGCAACTGGTTCGTCATAGGCCACATCTGCGCCGTCGAGCGACGCCTTCATCCGCGCGCCCGACAGCGCGACCGTCGCATCGGTGTTGAAGCGCAAGGTCGGCCCGTTGACCGTCAGCTCCACCGCGGTCGTGGTTTCCGGATTGCCGATCACCCGGTTGGCGAGCCGAAACGACCGTTCGTCCATCGGGCCGCTCGGCGGCACGCCGACATGCCAGAGATGCAGGCGGCCGGGCAACTCCTGCACGCCGCTCTGCGCACCGGGCGCGACGACGTCGATGGTGCGCGGCCGATACGCGAATGCGCCGAGCACGCCGGTCGCCACCTGCCCGCTGCGGAACACGTCGGACGCTGCGATGGCGCGCAGATAATCGAGATTGGTCTCGATGCCGGCCACGACCGTGTCATCCAGCGCCTTCGAGAGCCGCGCGATCGCGGCATCACGGGTCTCGGCCGACACGATGATCTTGGCCAGCATCGGATCGTAGAACGGCGAGACCTCGGTGCCGGTCTCGATCCAGCCGTCGATCCGCGCGTCGAGTGAGAACGTAACCTGCGTCAGGCGGCCGGCGCTCGGGCGAAAGCCGGCGCCAGGATTCTCGGCATAGAGCCGCACCTCGATCGCCGCGCCCTTTGGCGTGAGCGCACCGGCCTGGCCCAGCACATCCTCACCCGCCGCCTGCCGGATCATCCATTCGACCAGGTCGACGCCGGTGACCTGCTCGGTGACGGGGTGCTCGACCTGGAGACGGGTGTTGACCTCGAGGAAGTAGAAATCCTCCCGCTCGACGTCGTAGATGAACTCCACGGTGCCGGCGGACTCATAAGACACTGCCTTGCCGAGCGACACCGCGGCCGCGTGCAGCCGTCGGCGGATGTCCGCGGAGAGCCCCGGTGCGGGGGTCTCCTCAAAGACCTTCTGATTGCGCCGCTGCAGCGAGCAATCGCGTTCGCCGAGCGCGACCACGTCGCCCTTGCCGTTGCCGAAGATCTGCACTTCGATATGCCGCGCTCGCGCCACGAACCGCTCGAGATAGACCCGCGCGTCGCCGAAGCTTGCCCGCGCCGTACGCTGCACGGATTCGAATCTCTCGCGCAGCGTCGCCATATCGTGGCAGAGCTGCATGCCGATGCCGCCGCCGCCCGCCGTGCTCTTCAGCATCACCGGAAAGCCGATCACCTCCGCCTGCTGGGCCGCCTCGTCGATGGCCTCCAGCAAGCCGGAGCCCGGCAGCAGCGGCACGCCGCTGCGCTCTGCGATCTCGCGTGCACGGTGCTTGAGGCCGAAAGCGTCAAGATGCTCCGGCCGAGGTCCGATGAACTTGATGCCATGCTCGGCAAGCCGCTCGGCGAAGCGGCGGTTCTCCGACAGGAAGCCGTAGCCGGGATGCACCGCCTGCGCGCCGGTCGCGAGGCACGCCGCCATGATGGCATCGACGTTGAGGTAACTCTCGGCGGCCGGCGCCGGACCGATGCGCACCGCCTCGTCGGCCGCGAGCACCGGCCGCGTGAAGCGGTCGGCGTCGGAATAGACCGCGACCGAGCCGATACCCATCTGGCGTAATGTTCTGCCGATCCGCCCGGCGATCTCGCCGCGGTTGGCAATCAGGACCTTGCTGAACATGCCTCACGCCTCCGGCTCGAAGATCGCGACGTCGAAGATCGTCACCTGGACCGGCGTCGGGAAGAAACCGTTGCAGGGATTGTTGATCTGCGGGCAGTTCGAGATCAGGCACAGCACGTCCATCTCGGCGACCAGCTCGATGGCGTCGCCGGGCTTCGAGACGCCGTCGACCACGGTGAAATTTCCGGCGGGATCGATCGGCACATTCATGAAGAAATTCAAATTCGGCACGATGTCGCGCTTCGACATGCCGTACTTTGCGGCTTCGACCACGAAGTTCTCGCGGCAGGCGTGCTGGTAGCGGGTCTGGTGCCCGAACCGCACGGTGTTGCTCTCGCAGGAGCAGGCGCCCGCCGAGGTGTCGTGCAGGCCGCAACTGTCGGCCGTGACGCGCAGCATCACGCGGCCTTCATTTGACATGATCTGCGTGCCGAGCCCGACATAGGCAGAGCCCTGCGCGCGCAACGTTTCCTGGCCGCTGTAGCGCTCGCCGAGATCATCGGCGCGATAGAACAGCGTATCGACCGCCTGCTGGCCGTGAGTATCGGTGATGCGCAGGGTCTGGCCCTTGCGGATGATCGCCGACCACGGCTTGCGCGCGGGAATTTCGACATCGAGGACGATGCGGCCGGTCCGAACGGATTGCGTGGTCATCGCACGGCTCCTTCGCGCGTCTCGCCGAAATACAGCGCGTTGTTCTCGAAGGCGCGGATCGCCTCGGCCGTCGCGGTGCGGCACAGATCGTCGGCGGCCGGCGCGCCCGCGCGATAGCGTACGATCTCCACACTCGCCTGCGGATAGGCTTTGGCCGGATCGAGCGGATGCGGACAGTTCGACAGCGCGATCAGCAGATCCATTTCCGCGCGCAGCTCGACGAAGTCGCCCCTCGTGCGGCGCGTTTCGGACCAGACAAACCTGCCGTCCGCGTCGATCGCGACCGGCGCAAAGAAGCTCATGCAGGGATGTACGTCGCGGCGATCGAGTCCGAGCTTGGCCGCAGCGAGGATGAAATTGTCGCGCGTGTTGCGGAAATTGCCGTCGCCGTAGTTCGCCTGAATGGTCGCCGCGGTCGAGCCGCCGACCACCGCGTCATGCGCGGCGCTGGTATCCTCGGTGATGGCGAGCAGCGCCCGTCCCATGTCGGACAGCAGCACGCGCCCCTTCTGCAGCCGCGCGGCCCACTGGACCTTGATGGTGTCGGCGTGGTTCAGCCGCTCGGTGGTGTCGGCGCTGTTCCAGGCAAGCAGGCTGACGGTTGATGTCCCCTGTGTGTTGACAATGCGCAGCGTCTCGCCGCGGTTCAGCCGCGTGGTCCAGTACCAGCCCGCCGGAATTACCTCGCGGTGGATGATCGCGTCGGTCGCGATCGGCGCGGCATCGCGCGCAGTCGGCGCCGGCAGCGCCCGCGGCGCGTGCTCCTGCCCCGCGGCTTTCAGCTCGTTGTAACGTCGGGTATGCGCCGCGATCTCGGCCTTCTGTTCCTCTGTGAGGATCATGGTTGCTCCTTCAAGACGAGAGCGCCGGGCCGTCCCGGCTGATGCTCCTTGCCTGACCGGGTCGTCCCGGCCGGAGCTGGTTGAACCGACGACCGCAGCTCTGCGCTGCGGCGCGGGAAAATCTCGAGATCACGCGACACCGTGGCGCCGTAGCGTTCGCGCTCCTCGGGCCGGTTGCGCGACCGCTCCAGCGCGATCACGCGCGTGGCGAGCCCGAAGGCTTCGCTGAGGTCGTGTGTCACCATCACGACCGTCAAATGGGTCTCGTTCCAGAGCCGCTTCATCAGCACATGAATGTCGGCGCGGATTCCAGGATCGAGCGCGCCGAACGGCTCGTCGAGCAGCAGAATCTTCGGACCGCGCATGATCGCCTGCGCCAACGCGAGGCGCTGTTGCATGCCACCCGACAGCGCCGAGGGATATTTGCTCTCCTGGCCGGCGAGTCCGACTTCGGCGAGCAGCTTCATGGCATCGTCGGCGGCGGCGCGCCGGGCGGCGCCGAACAAGCGGGCGGAGAATTTGGCATCTCGCAATTCGCGGCCGAGCATCACGTTCTGGAGCACTGTCAGATGCGGAAACACCGAATAGCGCTGAAACACCACGCCGCGGTCGGCGTCCGGCTCGGCGGGCAACGGCTTGCCGTCGACCAAAATCTGCCCGCGGCTCGGCTGCTCCTCGCCGAGCAGCATGCGGAGCAGCGTGGTCTTGCCGCAACCGGAGGGACCGACCAGCGCAATGAACGCGCGCGGCTCGACCTCCATCGTGACGCGTTCGAGCACGATGTGATCGCCGTATTCCTTCCAGACGTCGTCGAAACGGATCGTGCTCATTCCGCCCTCACCGAGGCAAACCAGGGAAACGCCTTGCGTTGCAGGACGCGCAGGCCGACATCGATCATGAACGCGAGCAGCGTGATCCAGGCGACGTAGGGGATGATGACGTCCATCGCGAGATAACGGCGCACCAGGAATATCCGGTAGCCGAGCCCGGAATCGGATGCGATCGCCTCGGCCGCGATCAGGAACAGCCACGCCGGGCCGAGTTGCAGCCGCAGCACGTCGATCAGTCGCGGCAGGGTTTGCGGCATCGCGACCCGCAGCGCGATCTGCCAGGTCGAGGCGCCGAGCGTCTGCGCCTTGACGATCTGCTCGCGCGGCAGCTCCTGCACCTTCATGGCGAGGTCGCGGATCATGCAAGGCAGCGTCCCGATCACGATCAGCGCGATCTTGGAATTCTCCCCCAACCCCATCACGATGAACAGGATCGGCAACAAGGCCAGCGGCGGCACCATCGATGTCACCGACACGAACGGCCCGAGCAATGCGTTGGCGCCCGGCAGCAGCCCGATCACGATGCCGAGCACGAGCGCCGCCACCGTCGAGATCGCCAGCGCCGACCCCAACCGCCCCAGGCTGGCGACGGTGTCGGAGGCCATCAGATAGCTGCCGGTGCGCGGGTCGACCTCGAACGCCATCTGCTTGACCGCCTGCACCATGCTCGGCAGCGCCGGCAGCAGCTTGTCATTCGGGTTTTGCGTGAGCCGTGCGCTGGAGCCGGCGAAATAGGCGATTGCGACCAGTAGGAACGGCAGCGCGAGCAGATAGAATCGCGTCTGCCGTCCCGGCCTTATGTTCACAAGTCGCATCGTCGGCTCCTGCTTGCGGCGAGCACTACGCGCTCAGAGCTTGCCTTCAGAGCTTGCCTTCAAAGCTTGCCTTGGGCGGCTTCGTCCATGTAGGTCGGGTCGAAGCGCAGCTTGACGTTCGACTTGTCGCCCAGCACCGACTTGTCGGCGAGCTCGATGCCGACGGCGTCGGCCGACTTCGCGCCCTTGCCGAGCAGGTCCTTCTCGAACAGGAACTTGCGGACGCGATCCATGGTCATGCCGATGGTCTTGCTGCGCGTGAAGGCTTCGGCATCGGTCGCCTTGTCGAACAGTTTGGTGGTCGAGAGCTGGCTGTCGAAGCCGGCGAGATCGGTGCCGGAGGCCTTGGCCATCGCTTCCTTGGCAGCCTTCGCAGCGGGATCATTCGCCGTCATCTTCGACAGCGTCTCGTACCAGATGCCGACCAGCGCCTTGGCGAAATCCGGATTGTCCTTGGCGACCGCGGTGTTCACCACCATCAGGTCCATGATCTCGCCGGGAATCTGCGAGGAATCGAACACTTTCTTGGCATCGGGCGAACCGAGGATTTCGGTCACGATCGGATTCCAGGTCACGACCGCATTGACGTCAGGCGTCTTGTAGGCAGCGGCAATGTCGGCATCAGAGGTGTTGATGACCTTGACGTCCTTCTCGCTCAGCTTGCTGGTTTCGAGCGCACGCGCCAGCAGATAGTGCGACACCGAGAATTCGACCAGATTGACGGTCTGGCCCTTGATCGCAGCGAGGTCGGACTTGTTCTTCAGGATCACGGCGTCGTTGCCGTTGGAGAAATCGCCCATCACGACCGCGGTGGTATCGACGCCGCCTGCGGCAGGAATCGAAAGCGCGTCCATGTTGGTGATGGTGACGGCATCATAGCCGCCGGCGGTGTACTGGTTGATCGATTCGACGTAGTCGTTGAACTGCTTGACCTCAATCGCGATGCCGTATTTGTCGGCCCACTTCTTGACGATGCCGGTGTCGGCCGCATAACCCCACGGCATCCATCCGACATAGATCGACCAGGCGACCTTGAAGCTTTTCTTCGGCGCGGCGTCGGCGGCAGGAGCCGCCGCGAGCACGACCGCGCAGCCGATGACAACAGAGCGAAGGAAGAAAGAGAACTTGTTCATTGCCGATCCCTCTTGCGAAACTTCACAAAAAGGGACTGGCGAAAAGACCATCGCTCCGCCAATCCCTTGGCTAACGAGGTCTCCCGGGCTTTTATCCCGCCGTGCACCTGCGGGGATGTCTCCCCCGCAAGCGGCTGCTCTCGGACCAGCACCTTGCTTGGCAAGATCGGAACCCTAGCGGCCAACTCGGCGTCATTTATGCACGAGCCGTGCCACGGCTCCGCCAGTTGAATCTCATGAGATTTTCCGGCGCGCGCCGCTCAGGCGCGACGATGCTCTGCTCAAAAACTGCGCAGGCCTGCTCAGAATTGGCTCTGTCCTTTCGCCACCCGCGCTCGCAGCATGGCGATGGACAGTGTCGAGGGGGAAGTTCGATGCGCAAGCTTCTGAGCGTTCTGTGCGCCGGCCTCTGGCGCGGACTGCACGGCCGGTTCGGCCTGGTGCCGACGTCGGACGCGCGAGGGCCCAGCCTCTAGCCGTGCTAGCCTGCGACGCGCAGCGCGGTCACCGCAACGCAGGCATTGCCGAACGGAATCAGCACCACCTGCGCGCCGTTCGGCAGCGCCATCGTCGCGAGCTCACCGAGCGCGCCGGTCTGCCCGTTGAGCTTGGCGAGCTCGGCGGCGACCGTCGAGCAGTTCTCCGCTCGCGGAGTCACCCGCACCAGATTGCCTTCGCAGGACGATCCGACCGGCGCGGCAAACACGATACCGGCGGCCTGCTGAACGGCATTGCCTAGCGGGGCTTGATTTCCCTGCGGGGCTTGGTTTCCCTGCGGGGCCTGGTTCGGTGCGAGCGCGACCAGCGACTGCACCGAATGAGAGTTGCCGGACTTGGCGTCCCACTGCGACTGCGCGGTGTAGTTGGAGTTCATCGCGAGACCGCGGCCGAGCGTCCCGAACAGATTGGCGCAGGTCACGATGTTGCCCTGCCGCGCCTGATCGTCGAATACGGTCGGTTGCTGCCCCGCCTGTTGCGGCGGAACGGATGCCGCCGCAGCGGCCGGCGTCTGTGCCTCCTGCGCACGCTGTTTGTGCGGCTGCGGCTTCGCAGCGGCGGCGGGCTTCTTGACCGGCGCCGGTGCAGCCGGCTGCAATGGTATCGGCTGCGTCTGCTGCGCATAGACCACGACGCCGGCGGCACCGAGCGCGGCCACAACGACCGCAACAAAGATCAATCCAAGGGTGCGCCGCATCGACCATCCGTCCTTTTCACTTCGCGCTTCAGTCTCGAACCGGATGCCGGAATTCCACATCCGCATGTCCGACCTCGCTTCATTTCAGTTTCGCCAGCACGCCGGACAGTCCGTCCAGCGGCGCTTCCAGCATGATCGGCCCGGTCTGCGGGAGCTGATAGGACACCAGGCACGGCGTCGCCGCGCGGATGTGCCGCCTCAGCACGTTGCCGATCGCGATCGTCGCGAAGCAGAAATTGGCGTCGCAGCGATCGGTCTGCGCAACGATGCGATCCGGACTATCGCCCATCGCAAGCTCGATCTGCGCGCCGACGCCTGCGGCTGCAGGAATCCGCATCGACATCAGCGGCTTGCCGTCGGCAGTCGCAATCAGCGACCAGTTGAAGGCGACCGCGCCTTGCGCGTTGACGATCGATTGCGTGACGTTGCAGACCCGGCGCTTCGATTTGAGACTCTCGTCGCAAATCAAGGTCCAGTTCTTGAACGGCTGGATCATCCGCCTGAACTCGCCGAGCGTCTCGCCTTCCGGCACCATGACGTCCGACGGCTTCACGGTGTAGGCGGGCGGCGGCGCAGGCTGCGCGGACGCGCTTGCCGCCTCCGCGAGCCAGATCACCAAAGCCAGACACGCCGGGCGCCTCGTCGACGTCAGGGTCAATTGAGCGTCAGGCTCACGCCGGCACTGACGCCCCAGTCGCCGCCGGCGGTGGTCGCCGCCGCGTTGGTGCGCAGCTTGCCGTTCTCGCTGGTGTAGCCGATGCCGAAGGCGAGCGCGCCCTGGCTGCGCCAGACGCCGCCGCCCGCCGATGCGCTGATCTTGCCGGGCCGGTCGTCATAACGCAGCGATGCGGCGGCCATGCCGATCGCGGCCGCACGCCAGGCGTCCTGCCGCACCTCACCGATCTGGCCGTTGAGTTGCTGGAACGCGCTGTTGAGCTGGTTGACGTTGACCGCATCGGTGCCGGCGACACCCGCCGCCACATTGCTAATGGTCACCGGCCCGGTGCTGCCGCTGTTCAGCGTGATCTTGTTGGTGGCGTTGCCGGAGGCATCGGTGTCGTAGCGGATCGAGGTCGACGCAACCGCCTGCAGCTGGCTTACGTTGACCGCGTCGGTGGCAGCGGAGCCTGCGGCGACATTGGTGACACGGCGTTCGGCGCCGGACGAGCCGACCGACACTTCGCCGGTCGCGACGCCCGCGACGGTCTTGCCGACAACAGGCGTATAGGCCGCATCGCTCAGATTCGCCGTCGTGGTGGCGTTTGCGCCGAGCGCCAGCGAGTTGGCCGAAGTCGCCTTGGCGCCGGCGCCGATCGCGACCGAATTGGCCGCCGACGCGGCGGAGCCATTGCCCATCGAGATCGCGTTGGCGCCGCTCGCGACCGATTGCGGCCCGATCGCGACGCTCTCCGCACCGGTTGCGATGGAATCCGCCGCGGTCGAATTGGCATGGAAGTACTTCACGCCGCCACCTCCGTTGCTGATGTTGTTGACGGTCTTGTAGAGGTTGTCGAGCGACGTGTTGGTGGCCCAGAGCTGCGAGCCGTTGATGGCGTCGGTCGAGGTCGAACTGATCTGGCCCGCCGCCACATTGGTGATGGTGCGCTCCGAACCGGCGCTGCCGACGCTGACGGTCGATGTCGGCGTCGTGCCGGCGAAGGCGTAGGTGGTGCCGCCGATCGTGGTATTCTTGGTAGCGACCACCGTGGAGGTGGTCGAATTGGCGCCGAGCGCAACGTCGCCGGCCTGCGCCGTCGCCTTGGCATTCGGACCAAGCGCGACGCTGGTGGGGTTGGTCGTCTGCGATCCTGCGCCGATCGACACCGACTGGATGCCGTTGGCCTGCGCATTGGTTCCGAACGCAATCGAATCGGCAAAGTTGGACACCGAATTCTGTCCGATCGCGATGCCGCCGGGCGCGGTCTGCGCCACGGTTGCGCCAAATCCCATGCCGATGCCGTTGTCGCCGTTGACCACGGTCTGTGGCCCCACCGCGACGGAATTGCTGCCGACCGCGAGCGAGTCGGCGAGCGTCGAGTTGGCGTGGAAGTATTTCGTCGTCGTGGTCGCGAACGATGTCAACGCCCCGGTCAGCTGCCGTACGGTGACGGCGTCGCTGGACTGGGTGCCGTCGGCCACATTCGTGATCTGGCGATAGCTCGTCGCATTGCCGACCGACACCGCGCCGAGCAGGGTCAGATCGGTGGTGTTGTAGGGGATGATGGTGCCGCCGATCGTGCCGGACGCCGGCGCCAGCGCACGGTTGGAGATCGAGCCCGAGCCGAGCGCGACGCCGTCGGCGACCGTCGCCTGGGTGTTGAAGCCCAGCGCGGTTGAATTGGCGGCGGTCGCCGAGGCGGCAACGCCGGCCGCCATCGAGTTCACGCCGGTCGCGCCGTTGTTGTTGTAGTTGGCCTTCTGGGTGCCGCCGTCGTTGTAGCTATAATAATGCGTCAGGCCGTTATTGACGACGGTCGAGAGGCTGTCGATCGCCGAGGTGGCGGCGAACAGCTGCGAGCCGTTGATCGCATCGGTCGAACCGTTGCTGATCCGGCCCGCCGCGACATTGGTGATGGTACGCTCGTTGCCGACTGAGCCGACGCTGACGGTCGAGGTCGGAGTGGTGCCGGCGAAGCCGTAGGTGTTGCCGCCGATGACGATGCTGGCGGTTTGAACCGCCGCAGCGGTGACGCTGCCGAAGCCTAGCGCGACCGCGCCGGCGTTGGTGGCGCTGGCATTGGCGCCGAGCGCGAGCGCGTTCGCAGCTCCCGCACTCGAATTGACGCCGAGAGAGGTCGCCTGAACATCGGAGGCCGCCGCATTCTGGCCGATCGCGGTGCTCGACGTGGCCGAGGCCTGCGCATTGGGGCCGACCGCGGTGCTGAATTGGCCCGTCGCCTTGGCGATGTAGCCCAAAGCCACGGAGTCGAGCGCCGACGCGCTCGAGGCAAAGCCGACCGCGACGGCATTGTCCGCGCCGGTGGTCGACGAATTGCCGACGGCGATGGCGTTGGTGCCGGTTGCGCTTGCCAGCGGGCCGACCGCGACCGAGTCGGTTCCGACCGCGGAGGAATCGGCAAGCGTGGAATTGGCGTGGAAGTACTTGATGCCGCCCCCGACGTTGATGTTGTTGACGGTGCTTGCGAGGCTATCGACCGCCTGGTTGGTGGACCAGAGCTGCGAACCGTTGATCGCGTCGGTCGAAGAGTTGCTGATCCGGCCCGCCGCGACGTTGGTGATGGTGCGTTCGGCGCCCGGCGCGCCGACGCTGACGGTCGAGTTCGCCGCTGTGCCGGCGAAGTTGTAGGTGGTGCCGTTGATGACCGTGCTCGGTGTATTGACCGCGGCGGCGGTCACGCTCCCGAAGCCGAGCGCGACGGCCCCCGCATTGCTGGCGTTGGCATTGGCGCCAAGCGCCAGCGAATTCGTAGCGCCGGCACTCGAATTGACACCGAGAGCGGTCGCCTGAAAGTCGGCTGCCGCCGCATTCTGGCCGATCGCGGTGCTGGATCCACCTGAAGCAGTCGCATTCGGGCCGACCGCGGTGCTGTAAGTGCCCGTCGCCTTGGCGATGTATCCCAACGCCACTGCGTCGAGCGCCGACGCAGTAGAGGCGTTGCCGACGGCGACGGCATTGTCGCCGCCGGCGGCCGAGGAATTGCCGACCGCGACGGCGCTGATGCCGGACGCCGCAGCACTCACGCCGGCTGCAAGCGCATTCGCTCCCGTCGCGCCGAGGTTGTTGTAGTTGGTATCGCTGCCCGGGCTGACGCTGTTGACGCTGAAGTCGTGATGGGCACTCGCGGTGATCTGGCCCGAGAGCGTGTTCGCGACGCTGTAGAGCTGCGAGCCGTTGATGGCATCCGTGCTCGACGTGCTGATCCGCCCGGCCGCGACGTTGGTGATGGTCCGTTCCGCCCCGACCGTGCCGACGCTGACCGTCGAGCCCGGCGTGGTACCGGCGAAGCCCGAATAGGTGATTCCGTTGATCACCGCGTTCGGCGTGCCGACCGCGGCAGCGGTGACGCTGCCGGAGCCGAGCGCGACATCGCCGGCTTTTGCCGCTGCGGTTGCGCCGTTGCCCAGTGCGACGTTACCCGCAAGACCGGCGGCGCCCGCGGTGGAGCCATTGCCGAGCGCCACGGATCCCTGCCCGATCGCCTTGTTGTTGTTGCCGATCGCGACCGCGCCGTTGGCCTGGTTGCCGGCAGTGGCGCTGGCCGTGCCGTCACTGTTGGCGATGTTGTTCGCACCGCCGGTGAAGGCGCCGGTGCCGCTGGCATAGCTCGGATCGCCGATCGCGACTGCGCCATTGCCGAAGGCAGTGTTGTTCGCGCCGATCGAGACGGCCTGACCGCCGGCGGCTGTCGAGTTGGTGCCCACCGCGACAGCGTTCGCGGAGCTGGCCGCGGCATTGGTGCCAAGCGCAATCGCGCCGGTCGCGCTGGCGGCCGACTGCCCGCCGATCGCGATGGCGTTGGCGGCCGATGCGTTGGCGCCGGCCGTTGCGTTGCCGCCGATTGCGAGTGACCCGACGCCCGAGGCGGTTACCCGCGTCGCGAGCGTGGTCCCGCCGGACCCAAGTGCGGTCGCATTGTTGCCGGTGGCTTGGCTCAGATAGCCAGACGCGAGCGAACTCGCACCACTGGCAGTGGCTCCGGCGCCTGTGGCGACCGAAAAGGTGCCGCTAGATGCCGCATTATTACCGACCGCGATGCCACCGGTCGCCGCATTATTGACGATGGCGCCCGATCCGATTGCGACCGATCCGCCGGTGCTCAGCGCCTGCGCCTGATTGCCCAGGGCGACGCTGAAATCTGCGGCCGCGTTGCTGGAGCTACCTCCGGCGAACGAGTTGATGCCCGAGGCGGTGGCTTGCTTACCGAGGGCCGTCGCGCTGTCCGCCGAGGCGACGGACGACCAGCCTCCGGTCCATGAAAAGTTGCCGCTGGCCGTGGAGCTGACACCAACCGCCGTGGAGTTTCCACCTGTAGCCTGGGCGAACGTACCCAAGGCGCTCGAGCCGGCCTTGGTGGCATTGGCGTCGACGCCGAGGGCGATCGCATTGACGCCACCCGCAACCGTGCCGTTGCCCACCGCGATCCCGCCATCGCCGGTGGCCCTTGCATTCAGACTGAGCGCTACCGAATATTGACCGGACGCATTGGCAAGATAACCAATGGCAGTCGAATAAACATTGCTGGCAGCCGCACCATTTCCGACTGCCGTGGACTGATTTCCCGTCGCACTCGCGGAGGTACCGAATGCGCTGGCGCCGGTCCCGCTCGCGGTGGCCGTCGTGCCGACGGCGGTGGACCATGGTCCGGTCGAGTTGGTGCCGGTACCGATCGCGATCGCCTCGAAGCTGAAGCCGGCAGGAGCGGTGCCGCTGGCATTCGCGGCGGCGCCGATTGCAATCGGAGAGCCTTGGCCGGTTGCGTTCGCCTTGGCGTTGGCGCCCATCGCCACCGCGGACCCGGCCGAGGAGGTCGCCGACGCATTGGTGCCGACTGCCGTTGCGCCACCACCCGAGGCCACGCTTCCGGTTCCCGCATTGTAGTTCTGGGCGCTCGCAACCGAGGTGGCGGCGACCATGATCGCAAGTGCGCCGAGGGTTGTGGCCACCGTCGACGTGAGCCCGCCGGCGCCCAGCGACCCGAGCCCCAGCCGGTCGCGCGTCACGCCGAGCGTTCGATGCGCCTGACGCAGCACCGCCAGCAGGCGCCGTCGCAGCGAACGGCTCCCCACATCGCCCAGGGCGACCCAGCTCCGGACGAAGCCGGTGCGGCCTTGACGCTTCAGCGATACGGTTGAGTTGCGTGCGACAGCCATGGTGCGCCCCTTTCGCGACATCTTGCCCAGACGCCGGAGGAGACGCGCCATGGACCTAGCCGACGCGCGGGCGCTTTGGCCGCGCACGTGCAGAGATGAAGACAATCGCATGACACGCGATGTTCTTCCGGTCCTGGCCAACGGTGTGTCGAACTCAACGAGCGCATCTTGCCACCCAGCGCTCGCTCGACTGCCCCATCAATGTGCCCCGAGTCGTCATGGCACAAAATGATAGACACAAATTTGACAACGTCACTCAGCAGGCCGTCCAAATAGCGCGCAGATCGTCTCACAAGTTGAATGATTTGCCCGATACACCGACAGGTATTCTGCAAATCTTCAACCGGCAGTTGATCTGCGGCGCGCGCGTTCGCGCATCTCGCGCGGACTGACGCCGAACTCGCGGCGGAAGGCGCGCGTGAAATCTGACGCCAGCTTGAAGCCGTGGCGGTACGCGATCTCCTGCACCTGCCTGTCGGTGGACCCGACGAGCTCTGCGTGCGCTGCGCGCAGCCGCTTGCGCAGGATGTAGCCGGCGACGCCGCCGACGCTCTCAAATGCACGGTAGAGGTTAGAGCGCGAGATCCGCAATTGCTGCGCAATGCGATCCGGCGTGAGATCGAAATCGCCGAGATGCTGCTCTATATAAAGACGCGCGCGCTCGAACAGCACCGACTCGATCGAGCCGCGCACCTGCTCCAGCCGGTCCGACGACAACTGAATGCATGCGGCGATCATCTGCGCGGTCGCCCGCCCCGCCCGCCTCAACTCCTCCGGGACATAAGGATGATGCGCGTTTCGAGTCTGTCGAGATAATCAGCAAGCAATTCGATCAGATTGCCGGACAGGAGAATATTGCAGGCGTCGTTGAGCTGGTCGGCTACATCAGCAAAGGATCGGCGCGGCAACGCCAGCACCAGGCCATCATAGTTGGTGATGCTGCCGCGGAAATCGTCGTCGAGCGAGATCAGGAACATCGCGCCCGGCCCGGCGTGAAGCCGCCGTTCAGCAGTTTCGAAGCGGGCTTCGCCCGAGCGCACCCGGAACAGCCACCAGATATCGACCGGCGCGCCCTGCGACGGCTCAGCGGCGCGCGCGAACGTTTGATCGGCAAAACGTCCTGACGTGAAGACGACATCGGCCATGTTGCAGGTCAGGTACTCCACCTCGAACCCCTGTGCAGGGCTGTGGCCTTCCGGCGGCGCGACATCGATCAGCGAGGCCATCCGCGTCTTCCAGACCTCGAACTGTTCCGACAGCGGATAGGGCCGCGTGGAGAAGAGCCGCGGCACTGCCGGCGCGATGTCCCTGATATTCCGGGGTTCGCGCGGCACAGGAACTTGTTCCAGCAGCCTCGCGGCGCTCACCGGCGCCTTGTCGTCTTGTTGCATGTACTTTCGCCCCTCGTTGTCGCAAACGACGAACGTCGGCTCAACGGAGGCGCATTCCCAAGGTTGCGTCGCCGGCCTTTCACAGGCAGGCGAATTTCAGCAGACAGAGAAGTGGTATTCTTTGGATGCGGACATCACCCGCTACGCCGGCCGCTCCTGATAGGGCTGATGGCTCCTGCGGCAGTCGTGCTCACACATGGCATTCTTCATTGTCGCGTCATTGCCGGGGTCCGGCTCGGATGCTTCAGCACCGAACCGGTTTACCTGATCTAGAGAACAATCTGCGCGAGAACCAGAGGGGCGGCAACGCGACGCCGCTAAGAAAGCAAAATTGCTTTCGTGCGATGCGATCGGGCAACGCATCATCGCAATGTGTTCGGAAAATTTTCTCGATCTCCACGCTGCGATGAAACGCCTGCCGCAACAGCGAAGCGAACTAAGCACGGTACATGACATATCGAGACTCCCGCGTACGGGAGCCTCGGCGCCCGCGCCCGCGAACGCTTGCCTAACCATGTGGCACCCCACCACCTACGAAGTGAATGCAAACCATGCGAACGGAAAGCGCCTGCACGAGGCGCACATGTTGTCGCACGCTGCGGCATTCCCGTATCGACGTCGAGATGACGAACGTCACAACGGCTCATCGAATTGTTCGGCGAACATGACGACCCCCGGCGGATGCGAGACGCATCCCCGCATCACCATCGACGAGGATTCTCCGATCGGGCGTCGCCCGGCTATGCCTTGCCGATCTGGTCGAGCCATGCCGCAAAGCGCGGATGCCTTGCGAACCGCCCTTGCACGGCGGCCAGCTCCTGCTGGAAGACCGGCAGCGAAAGCACGCGCTCGATGTCGGGCTCCCGGATCTTCCAGATTCCGGGCGGAACGAAGCCATGCACCTTCAGCTCATAAAGCTCGAAGATCGAGAAGATGACTTCATGCACGATGCGGCGTTCTTCCAACGTCAACTCAATGTCGCCGGCAGCACCCTCGTCATGGAACGCCGCCGTTGGCAGGCGGCGCCGCAAATCGGATATGCGCTCTGAATATCTGAGGAAGATATCGGCGCCGAGACGCCGGTTGTTGGTGTGCAGCGCCGTGTAGATCGCCGTGATGCCGACGATGATGGTCCCGAGCGTCATGAATTTCAGGATGTGATCGAGCACTGCGATGTCCCCTCCGGCCTTCCGTGATCGCGCGAGCCGGCCTGCGCGATCGTGGTCGCGTCCTTTATTACCGGAGGCGTAGCGATCGTCGAGATCGCGGATCACCGATTTGCCCGACGGCCCAAGCGCCGAGGTAGAGCTATTTCGGCTCATCGGAATCGTCGCTCAGTGTATGGTCAGCCCGTCTCACCCGATCGAGGGGCGCCTCGCGATCGTCATGAGCGCGGTGCGAGATGCGGTGGACGCTGGGTGTGCAACTGACGAGAGCATGCAAAGCGGACGGTGAGGTCTCATCGCCCGGCTTGACCGCGGCCTCACGGCTCAAGCACTGCTGTCTCTGGAATACTGGATCACCCGCCTACGCCTACGCGGGTGACGACACCGAGCAAGCTGTTTGACAAGTTGGATCAGAAGCGTGCCGTCAAGCACGTTGCCGAGCCGAAGCTCGTGGCCAGAGGCCGGCCTTCGCCCGTTGGGCTTCGGCGTGGCATCCTTCTCTCGCTGCGCAACGATAGGCTTGCTTGCGGCGACAGTCCGTCTTCGCTTTCGCAAGCTCAAGCTACGCCGGACACGCTTCGACCTGAAGGTCTCCGCGTGGCTGCGCCACGCGAAGCCCGTAGCAACAAGATGAAGCGTGGCTTGCCGAGCCGAAGCTCGTGGCCAGAGGCCCGCCTTCGCCCTTTGGGCTTCGGCGTGGCATCCTTCTCTCGCTGCGCGAGCGAAGGATGGTGGGTGCGACAGGGATCGAATATTCACGACGGGAGGATGCGGACACCGACTCCATGGAGGGTGTGGGGGGAGGAGCGCACAGTGAACAACGAACAGCTCCGCAGAATG
>NZ_VKHP01000155.1 GCF_010811875.1 Bradyrhizobium uaiense | reverse complement strand
GTGGGCCGGGCCGAGATCGGGGCCGGCTGGTCCAAGCGCTCCAACGAGGGTCGCGACTATCTGAGCCTCAAGCTCGACGATCCGAGCTTCACCGCTCCGATCTTCGCCAACCTCTTCGCCGACGAGGAAGGCGAGGGCTTCAGCCTGATCTGGTCCCGTCCCAGCCGTCGCAACGGCGACTGACCCGATCCACGATGCCTCGCCCGGCTGGTCCGGGCGGGGCATTACCCTGCGCAGGAGACGGCCGCGATCTTGCGGCAGCGTCGCACCACGACCATGCGAGCTTCGCCGGACGGACGCACCGATCCCCTCGAGGAGCTCTAGTCGTAAGTAACCGAGGGCGCGTCGTCGTGCTTGAGGTGTCGCTTTCGGACATTGTAACTCACCAGCCAGATGACGCCGACCGCGATCGGGACGAAGGTTGCGGTCAGGAACGAGGGCTCTACTCGCAGTCCGACATCATGCGCGCCCTTGGCAAGATAGCTAAACAGGCTGACCACATAATATCCTATCGCCGCGACCGACAATCCCTCGACCGTGCACTGCAGCCGAAGTTGCTGTCTCGCGCGCTCGTTGATGGCCTGCAACAGGTCACGATTCTGTCGTTCGATTTCGACGTCGACCCGAGTTCGCAACAGATCGGCGGCACGCACGAGCTTGACCGAGAGAGTCGCCTGACGATCCTCCACGGTCGCGCAGGTTCGCATCGCCGGCGCCATGCGGCGCGCCAGAAACGACGACCAGGTTGGATAGCCCGAGACATCGTTGCCCTCAATGATGGACAGTCGCGATTGGACCAGCTCGTTATAGGCCCTGCTGGCGCCGAAGCGAAACAGGCTGCCGGTCGCGCCTCTTTCGAACGATGCGGCCAGCGCCGTCAGCTCGGCAAGCAGATGGTTGTTGAACTGCAGCCCTTCACCGCTTTGCATTTTCTCGAGTGCCTCGACAAGACGGCGGTCGATGCGATCGACGGATGGTGCAAGCTCAAGGGCCGTCGACAGGCCAAGAAGCGCCAATGGACGGTAGGTCTCGATTTCCAGGAGCCGTTGCACCAGCGCTCCGAGATCGTGCGACGTCAACCCGAGGTCGCAGACGAGGATTTTTGTGAAGCCTTTTTCGTCTACGCGGAAGTCTGAGGCCGCTACGCCTGCGCCGCTCTTTGTGGCAACCATGGCCAGGCTGTTCTTGTCAAAAATCTGTTCGGCCCGCCTGGTCGGCGAGGCGTCCTGCTCCACTTCTAGCCTGATCGCGACCAGCAACTGTCCGGTCTGACGCAACGCGCGGATCAGCGATCCGACAGTACCATCAACTTTGTCAAATTGGTCTGCGGCAGAACAATTTGCGTTAGTCCAGATCCAGGTGAATGTCGTGAATTCCGAATGCTGCTCCCAGCGTAGCGTAGCGGGACCGATGACAATCTGATGAAGTTTCGCCGATTGCTCAGGCGGCGTAAGATTGCGCTCGAGGCAAAAATCGATAAAGCGGCAGCGATCGCTCGTGGCCGCTTCGCCCTGTGCAAGAAAAGCGAAGTGGATCACGCTGAAGGGCGAAACCAGGCGCGTGAAAGGGCGCGCGTGCACCTCGCCGAGCACAGCGTCGCGTTGCGGATGTGGCGTGAAGGTTCGCAGATCCAATTCATCGATCATGTATTGACGCCTTGCTTCAGGGTGAGCAGGCAACCGACAGCCTTGACGCGGGAGGCAATGGCGATGCTGGGAAACGGTTCCGCGCAGCCAGGTTGCTGATCAAGCCATGTCGACGATCATTACCGAGGCCGCCTTGAACTCGGGAAAGAGGCCTTGCGGGAGGTGGGTCAGGCCAGGCAGATTGACATGGAGCAGCCTCGTCCAGCTTTCGAATGAAGCCATCAACGGCATCTGCCGGGTACGGTCCGGTGTCTATGACGAAATGCCGGCGTCGCGGCTCAATAAGTGTAGCGGTGCGCCGGCAAGCCGTTCCGCGACCTTGACGGTGGCCCGCCGGACCGTCCGACGAATGCTTGGAGTTACGCGGGCAGGCTTGTCTGTCTTCAAATCCCACCGACATCGCCCGCCGCCGAAGGGGTGCCGGGTGCAAGTGAAGATGCGCCGGCCCTCTTCTGGACGCAGTTTTCCGGTCGCATGACCGATGCCGCGCGAGGTCGTGGCAAGCAGGAACGTCTTGCGTTCTCCCAGCGTGGTGCAGACAAACGACCTCGGGTGCGGCAACCGCATTGCCGATTGACGGATCGAGGCCCAAACGAGACTCCCATCTTGTTGCCGTCGTTAAACTTCCTGGCGCAGAGAGCCGGTGCAGGATTTGGGCCAGCACTATTCAAGGGGGGCTCCCGCGTCGTTTTTACGCAATGTGGCTTTCGAAGACAGTCGGAGGCGGGTTTCAGACATGAAGCGCGCTTGTATTCCGACAGAATGCGCACGTGGTACAGGCCGCAGGGAATTGCGTGTTTTCGGCCAGGTGATCGCTCGCCTGGCCGCTGCCATTGTTTGAGCGGCCACGCTCTGGCCGGATTTGTCGATGCAGAGCCCTACGAGTGACCGCGCCCGGACCCGCGGGGCAAGGGTTCGGCGATGGGCTGATAACGTCACGTCGAGTGGTTGACTGGATCACGCAGCTGGAGTTCTCGCCGTCCTCGTCTTTGATGCGTCACTCAGAACAGCTCAAGCATCGCGATTTGAATGTCGCAGGGAGGCAGATACGTGGCGATCGTCGTAAGCGATCGACCAAATAGCGGCAGATCACCGAATACGGCCAGCGACTATCGTGAGCGGGGCGTGGGGCTGAGGCCGTGATCGCGGAATCGGAAATCTGCGCCTGGCAGCACAAAGAGCCAATCACCACTGAATTCGTTGGGCCGGCTTCTCAGCGGGACTCGGCGTCGCCGCGTTGTCCTTGATGTCAGCTCTGTTTGGATCGAGCGCACGAAACGACCTATTCGATCGATGGATCTGCCCGAAGGACGGCTGTGCCTCGACCGACCAATGCGAAGTCATCGGCCTACAACCGGTGCTGGAGGTTAGCCGGCTAAGCGTCCGACCGAGAACGTTTCGTAATCAAGAACGACTGGCTGGCCCGGCGGCGGGAACTCAGACTGCGAGTTGAAACGTTCGTAAGAGACGGCACCTTGCCGGACTATGCGTTCGGCAAAAAAGTCGACTCCGGAGGAAAGTCCCGACGAAGTCTGATACACGTTGGCTTCTCTGCAGCCGCGCCCACAATTTGGGTCGGCGTTCGTCAAAGTTCGCAAGAAGCCAATTACCTTCAGCAATGGGTCTATGGCAGCCACCTCTGGAAGCAGAATGGCTGCTGCCGGGAGCATTGGACAAACCGCCTATTGTTCGGCGAGGAGCTCGTCGAGCGCTTCAGTGAGTTTGTCTACATCAACGTTGTTGTCGCACGAATCGGTCGAGATGCTTGTTACACTCTCGGCATCGCTGTCCTTGGTGTCCCGAGCTTTAGAAAGATACAATGCAGGTTTATCTGCGCGCTGCCATTCACCGTCACCATTCTTAGTCCACTTTTCGGGATGCTGGGCAGGGTCAAGAACCATGTTCGCTTGATCCACCTCAACAAAACCCATCGCCGCGAGACGGGATTGCGCTTCTAGGCCGACTGGATTGGAATTGATCAATGGTCGTTCGCCATCGAGCCGAAGCTGATGTTCCAGCAGAATATCACCTGCGTTGTCGACGAGCGGATGAGTAACCCGAAGAACTGTGGTGGACGTGATGTCAGTTCGCCCGGGAAACAGTTCCCGCCACTCTTCGCCTTCGAACACCTCACTCATGCGAAATCCGGATTCTGTTCTTAGAAGCCCGACGCTTTCGTTGCCCAACTCATAGCTAAAATATCGGGCGTCGTCGGTATGTCTTCTGGCCGTACCGGTGCCCTCAGCCAGACTTGCTGTGCGCGCAGCTTTTGAGGACACGAAAGGCGAGTACTCTTGTGGGTTCGCCGCGATATGCTTGATTTCAGCGTCATGAAAATCCTTCATTTTTTGCTTGTATTGAAACCTTGTGATCTCAATCACAGGAGTTCGGCGAACTAGGGAGTACGACGGTGCTACCGCCGAAGACGAACTAGCGTTCGAATTCGGTGTCGACTGAATGCCTGCAAGCACGTCCGCAAACCTCTGGGTATCTGTATCAGGTTGCATGTCACTGTTTGCTGAGTGCCTGATTTCATCAACATCCTGTGCATGCGAGAGGGATTCGATACCCGACGTGCTGATAGTCCGGTTATGCATCGCAAGTCGTACTCTTGTCGGCGACATGTTTGTCGCATGGAGTTCAGGTTGAAGAATGTTAGACAGCCAAGCTGTCAAAAAGCTGACGCGCGGGTCCGGGCGACTGGTCCGCGCTTTCGCGCAAACCGTCGGCGGCATCAGCGGTGCAAGTGGAAGCCCGGTGACTTGCGTCGGTGCTCGTCCTATACTCGTTATACTATTGCGCTAAGCCCTACAGGAGTGAACGAAAGCGTAGACCGGCCCTGAGGTTCACTCAACCTGATATCTATCCCGATACACGCTGACACATGATCATTGTCGAGGGATTGAGGGCATTTCGTATGGTCGATTCCGAATTGGCTGCCCTGTTGCGAGCGGTTCTGGACGAAGTGTGCGAAGATGTATCGCGTCACGAGAATGGCGCTCGAACTCATGTCGCCTGCAGACTCCTGGAAGCCGCCAGCCGCGGAGAGACGTCGGTCGATGCTCTCAGGAAAATTGGCCGAGCGGCATTGGCCAGTGCACCTACGATGTGGCGTTAGGACGCAATCGGAGGGGAGACTTGCGCAGAGTCCCATGAAGGCGTCCGCTCGGCGGGTAAGCGATCACAGGTGCGGTTCGTACGTTTCGTGCAGACATCGCGCTTTGACTCATTGCCCGTCGGGCTAGACTACACTGGTCGCTGCGCGGTCTGTTGACGCAAACAGGTTGTTCTGAGGTTGATCGTGCTATCGGAAAGAATCCATGGCGGGGGTCAAAAGACCGTATGCGGTTCCTTCGTTCATAGTTGTTGTCACCTTTTCCGTCCTGGTCGGCCTCGCATCGGGAGCGACCGCAGGCGCACGAAACCGCGCGAAGCACATAGCGCCCCCCGCCAAACCTTTACTGTCTGCAAGGGCGCAGCTGGGGCTATCCAGGCAATTGCCAGTTCTCAACCTATAGACAGTGCCAGGCCACTGCATCGGGCACGTACGCACATTGCGCTATCAATCCCACCTATGCTTTCGAGCATGGGTGGCGCCCGCGCTGATTGCGGTCCTTTTCCAATCTGCGTCAACTCAGCCGCGCCAAGGGCGCGACGGTCGTCGGCTGCTCGATTGCAGCGCGCATTGTGCCAAGCGCGGAGAGGATATCATCAACGATACCTTGCGCCGCTTCCTGTGGCTGCGACGTGATCCGACCAGTAGCCCGGAGGATTGATCGCCGCATGGCCATCGAAACTCAGGGCTGAGATCTCGCGTGCTGGCGGCAACTTATTTTTATTGATTGGCATGCCAGTCGTGAGGCCCGCCAAACACCAGCGCGGCAATCAGCGCAGATTGCGGTCCGCCGGCAGGTTGCGCCCCAGGGTAAGAGAGCTGCAGTGCGATTTTGACACGCTGAAAATCGTTGGCACCTTTGCCGAAAGATCGCCCCTTTTTGTGGCTGGCGTGCCGTGCAGCAGGACAGCGATCCGCGAGGCACGCAAAGAGAAAGTCCTCGGAGCACGCGCCCCAACCGCGGAATGCGCGCGGCCGCCATCCCTTCGTCAGGCCCGATCGATCTCGCACCCAGCCGCTCTATTCGGCGGTGCTGAGGCTTTCCGCATGCGAGTAAGCTCTGATTTGCGATCCGATAAAACAATGGTTCTGTACGAAACGAACGGAGTTCGTCTTCAATTTTAACCGGTCCAAGCCTCAACAATGAATCCGGCGCGCCGTGAGGTGTCGCGAGGCGGTTGGTACAATCAAGAGTTTATCTTTTGTCAAAGATTTGCCGCGACCTTCCAGAGCTGGCGCCAACGCTACAACCAGTCCTGCAGGGTCCCGGAATGAGGGCATATCTGAACTCCTGGCTTTCGAAGCTCCTAGCCGGAGATTTGGCGGCATTTGGCGGGCCGGTCACCGATGAAGCGGTTGCAGGATACATTCGTGCCGAGCAGATCTCCCTCGTGCTTGGCTATTCGCTGGGCATCATGCTGGCCAACGCCTGCAATGCGACCGTGCTCGCAATTGCGCTTTGGCATTCGCCCGACAGAAACTTTGCCCTGATCTGGGCGGCGACTGTCGTCTGCGGCGCGCTATCGATAGGCCTGAAAGCGCGTTCATCACGACTGATGACGAAGCCTCAGTTCGTGTCGCGCCAGGCCATGCACCGGCTGGTACGGAATGCGCTGGTTCTCGGAACCGCCTGGGCAATTGTGCCGGTGGCTTTCTTCGCGAACGCCTCCAATGGCGGGCAGCTCGTCATTACATGTCTCTGCTCTGGAATGCTTGCAGGTGGCGCATTCGCCTTCGCCACGATTCCGGTGGCGGCAGTTGCGTTCACGGCTCCGATCTTTGTGGGTACGGCAATTTGCCTCGGCAGAAACGACGATTTCGCCTATCTGCTCGTCGCTATCCTGGTCGTGGCCTATGGCTTCGTGCTCCTGCGCGGCGTTTTCGCCCATTCCTTCGAATTTACCAGACGCGCCATTGCTCAACTGGAGGCCGAAAGGAGGGGCCGACGGGATACCCTGACCCAACTTCCGAACCGTTTTGCCTTCAATGAGAGCCTAGAAGGTGCCCTCAACAGGCTCGCCCGCACGGGCGAGGAATTCGCGGTTCTTCTTCTCGACCTCGATCGCTTCAAGGACGTGAACGACAAATTCGGCCACCTCGCTGGCGATGAATTTCTCGTGCAGGCGGCGGTGAGACTACAGCGATGCGTACGGCAGACCGATACCGTTGCGCGCATCGGCGGTGATGAATTTGCGCTTGTTATGACCAATCTGACCAAGGTGGAGGACGCCTTGGAAGTCGCCGAGCGGTTTGTCGGCGCCTTCGCCGAACCATTCGCGATCGAAAAATGCGAGATCGCGGGGGCGACCAGCGTCGGAATCGCAGTGGCCCCGCGCGACGGCGACGTACCTCATGTACTCCTGAGGAATGCCGACATTGCGCTCTATCGTGCCAAGCAAGCGGGGCCGGGAACGATCTGCTTCTTTGAGATCAACGACGACAAATCAGCGCACGAGCGCAGGGCGCTGCAGCGGGATCTGGAGCTCGCGATCGACAGAGACGAACTGTTCCTCCTCTACCAACCGTTCTTTGATATTCACGCGAACCGGGTCACCGGCTTTGAGGCGTTGCTCCGCTGGCGGCATCCCGTCCGTGGAATAATTTCCCCGACCGAGTTCATCCCAATCGCCGAAGAAACCGGACTGATCCACGGAATCGGTGAGTGGGTGGTCCGACGCGCCTGCGCGACGCTATCGAACTGGCCGTCGGACCTCAGGGTCGCCGTGAATTTCTCGGCGGCTCAATTCCATAACACCAGCATCCTGCAGACAATCGTGCAGGCTCTCTCCCAAGCCAGAGTTGCTCCTCATCGTCTCGAAATCGAAATAACCGAGTCGATGCTGATCTCGAAGTACGCGCCGGCGTCATCGATCCTGACGTCACTCCTGCAATTGGGAGTGACGGTGGCACTTGACGATTTCGGAACGGGATATTCGTCGCTGACTTATTTGCTGAAACTGCCTTACACTCGCATCAAGATCGATCAGTCTTTCATACGGGACATGCTGAGGCGACCGGATAATGCGGCGATCGTAAAATCGATCATCGCACTGACGCGGGACCTGCGCATCGGCGTGGTCGCCGAAGGCGTCGAAACAACCGAGCAACTCGACTATTTGCGTCAAACCAATTGTGATGAAGTACAAGGATATCTCATCGGTCGACCGGTCGCGGAGGATCACATTTTCGCTCTGCTCCATCAAGACAAGCAATGGTCGACGCCCGCCGCTTGAACGACGTGGTCGCTGCGTTATGCCGATAGTGGTGAACATCCGCATCCCGAGGTGGAGTAGACGCTTGGCCTGCTGTAGTATTCTCGAAGATTTGCGAAGCACTGCAGCACCGGCCGCATCACCCCACGAATTGCTGTGCAAGCAGCGCTGATCAAGGCTCCCCCATTTTGACTGTGGATTAGTATTGTCTGATTAGAGCGATGCCACGAACATCACGCGGTCGACCCTTCCGGTGCAGAGGTCGTTGCAGACAACCTGATCATTCGCAAGCCATTCGGACTTGATGAACTCGCCAGCCGTTTCAAGTCAACTTCGTTGAAGGTCAACGAGGGATTCCGTGCAGATAGGCGATCATGGTGATCAGCGCGTGGCGATGAAGACCTTGCCAGGATCGTCCCTCGAAGTGATCAAGTTTTTGTTCTTCTTTCAGCTGCTGATGGGCCTGTTCGCAAATCCATCGTGCCTTGATGGTGGCGGCTAGTGTCCGCAGATCTGTCGCGGCGGGCAGGTTGCGCGATAGTATTTTTTGTCCCCGGACGCGCGTTGCTGGTCGATGAGCCAAGCTTCGTCGCCTGGCAGATGCTGTTGACCCTTGTCCCATATTCGCTGAGGGGGTTCGTCGGCGGTGCGCACACGGACAGCAGCAAATCGGGCTTTCAACCGACCTTTGGTCCCGCTGCTCAACTCGCAGTTTTCCACTTGGTGGCCAGCATGTCTTCGGCCGCGATCGATAGAATATCTGGCACGTGGCGCTTATACGAACTCGGCTGGTCAGCAAGGGCAAGCTTGAAGTATCAACAATCTGAAGTCGCTAATGATCAAAGGTGCCACTATTAGTTGAAATAGGCCTTCCCGTCGTTCGTAGCGCCACAGGGCGGTACATTCTATTCTTGATCGAAACGACCGCTCTGTGGTTGACTGTCCGCAGTCCTAGGACAGCGGACGACGGCGAATTTACATGAAAAGTCAAGACCTTGTTATATTGTTGAAGCTCGTGAGCCTCGAGCAGGCCAAAAATGAGGACGATGCGCATCCCCGAGAGGTTGCCCATCACGATGACCCGTACTCAGTACGCGGGTTGGAATCGGCCCTGGGTATCAGCAAGACAGAGGTTAATGCCTCGATCAAGCGGAGCGTTTCGTCGGGACTTGCAGTCAAAGATCGGGAATCCGGTCAGGCCAAGCCCAACCGCCGCAATCTCTATAATTTCGTCGTGCACGGACTAAAGTTCGTTTTCCCGGCAAAACGGGGTGCGATGACCCGGGGCATCCCCACCGCCTTTGCGGCCGCCCCACTCAAGAACCTTCTGATCAGCGCTGGCGAGTACATCTACGTTTGGCCGTACGCCAAAGGCAAAGACATGGGGCAGGCGGTAGACCCGCTGTTCAAAAGCGTGCCACAAGCCATCCAAAAAGACGATCGCCTGTATGAGTATCTCGCCCTTATTGATGGTGTCAGGCTTGGAAATCAAAGGGAGGCTGGGCTCGCGGCCGAGCGTCTATCGGAAAGGCTTCTCAAGAAATGACCACCATCAAGGGCCAATTGCTTCACATGTTGGAAACGGTCGCGCAGTCTCTGGGAGACGAACTGCGCGAGCGGCTCGTGTTTGTCGGCGGTTGCACAACAGCCCTTTTCATTACTGATGAGATCGTGCTCGAAGGGGTTCGGGCAACCGATGACGTGGATCTCATCGTTGATCTCGTTGGACATGCGCAATGGGCTCAACTGCAAGACCAGTTGCGTCAGAAGGGGTTCGTGGAATCTCCCGAAGACGAGGTCATTTGCCGCATGAGGCTCGGCGACCTCCAAGTCGATTTCATGCCGGATGATCAAAGCATTCTCGGCTTTAGCAATCGCTGGTACGCCAAAGGCATCGAAACGGCGGTCACACGTCCCCTGAATGTGGTACTGAACATCAAGCGCCTCACGCCCGAACTGTTCGTGGCGACAAAATTGGAAGCATATCTCGGCCGCGGCTACGATGATCTCTTAGGCAGCCGTGACATCGAGGACATCCTTCTCGTCGTTGACGGTCGAGAGGAACTCGTGGCTGAAATCCAAAACGCAGACGATGATATTCGTTGCTACATTGCAGAGAAGTTCAAAGCGCTCTTAGGTCATGAGGATTTTGATCATTTTCTCGATGGCAATATCAAGGGACCTGAAGGCCGGGTCGATATTGTGCGAAAGCGGTTTGTCGCCATAAGCCAGAGCGATGCTGGCGAGCGAGAGGGGAATGGAGATCAACTGGCGCAGTGAGCAAGGAAAGAGGACGCGCGATAACCGGGATTGCCGAGGAGTCGGAGTGCGCGCCGATGCCGTGTTATGTCTCCTTCTCGACAGTTCAACCTCTGGCCCAACAAGCGGTGACCTTGCTCGCCAGATTATCCGCGATGTCGTAGACTGGTACGTCGCGACAAACCAAGCCGCAATGGCAGAATGCCTCAGCGCGCAATTGCGCCGCACTCATCTCAGTTTATCTCGGCGATTTCCGCGGGACAGCGCGTGCTACGTGCTCGCCCATATACCGAACACAGGGACGGCGCTCGTTCTGCACGCTGACGATTGCTTGTTAGGAAGCCGCGAGCAAAACGGCGCAGTCCATTGGTTCACCAAGCCCCATACGCTGGCCAATCCGATAGGTGACCTTCCGTTTGACGTTTGGGCGGAGTTGTCGGCGGGAGAGCAAGCCATGTTCTTGCAAGGGACGATGTGGCGATCGCAGCTGAAGGCGATGATCGAAGCACCCTTCAGATCGGATATACGAGCAGCCAGCGACTGCATTTGTCGAGAGGCGCTCACCCGGCGCCAGCACGTTGACATGAGACAGGCTGCGAAGGGCGCCGAGGCGAGGGATGGCGTGGCCGGCTTCCGGGTCCCTGACATGGCTCGCCTCGAACGAGGCGGTCGCCGCATCGCCCTTGCAGGTCGCGACGAGCGCTTGATGTCGGCTGCCTCGAGCTTTGTCTGCCGCCGATGATGGGGCTCGCTGTCGCTGGCTCGAAGCTGTGAAGGAACGTTCTCGTCATTGCGCCAGCGCCCGTTTTAGATCCTCGTGCTCGAAGGCGCTGGCCATGCTGTTGATTTCGGCCGTGCGGGCGCCGACCGTCTTAGCGGTTTCGCGCCAGGTTGCCGTCACGACGGCGACGTCTTTGATAATCGCGCGGGCCTGCGGCAGCGTGAGCGAGAAGAACTCCGATGCGGCCTCCAGCAGATCGAGCGAGCAGGTGCCCTCGTCGAGATCGATGTTCGTCGATAACACCCGGGCCTTGAGATCAGTTGGAACGGGATTGAGGTCGTATGCCGGCGAGAGAGACCATCCTGCCTTTCCCAGCCACAGGAAACCGTGGTTGCGGAGGTGATCGTCGACATTGGAGATCAGCACGTTGAAGACGACACGCCGATAAAGGCCATGGGCATCCGTTTTCCCTTGTGCGCCGTGTTGAGCAAGGGCATCGACTATCTCCGGATAGCGATCAGTTCGTGTTGCGGAGTGGCGATACCAGCCTGGCCAGCCAGCCGCAGTGCGATCTCTTCCCAGGTCTCCATGCTATAGTCGTCGGTCTCTTTCGGGAATTTGGCGATGGAGAGGCGACCATGTTGGTCAATGACTGAGGCCTTCGGGCGCCCGCCGTCGAGGGAAGAGCCGGGGGCAAAGATGAGTTGGAGATCCTCATCTGTTTCTTCATCCCGGAGAATCCGCTCGGTGATTTGGAGTAACCGGCCGAGTTCGATCAGGGCAGGAACCCTGGCCCGGGTCGGTGCCCGGAAAACGTCGTCGCCGATCCAGCGGAAACGGAGCGCGCCTAGCCGGCTCTCGTCGGCGACGCCCAGCAGATAGTCGCTTTCCGCGAGGGTGCGAACGGCACGGCCCTCGTGTTCGGCGAGGCGGCGCTCGGCGCGCTGCATGAGGCGGCGGCCCCAGGAGTCCGGCGCCGAGTCGCCAATGGAGCCAAAGATGGCTAATCGGGCAGGAGGAGCGAATGCGCCGCGTGTCAGTGCAAGTGCCGGCTTCAGCGAGAAGCGATCCGGATCCTCAAGCCATGCAGCGTCGTACTCGAAGATGATGGTCTCCGCGCCTCTGACGCGATTGCTCCTCGCCAACCCTATCGGGCGCGTGCGACCGTCCAGATCGATGTGCACCTCGAAGTCAGCCATCGTGGGATGGTCCGGTTGGCCGCTTGAGGTGGACGTGCTTGGGAAGGTGCGCGCTGGCAAGGGCCTGGCCGACGCTGTCGTTGCTGATGTCGGCGACCTGACCCAGGCCCTCGAGCAGGCCGAGCGCCTGCAGCACGCCGGCGTAGATGCCGATGCTGACGCTGGTGTCACCGGCTTCGACCCTTTGCAGGGTCGATCGGGACGTGAAGGCGCGCTCGGCCACGACCGCCATCGGCAGCCGTCGGCGTCGACGGGCATCATGGATGTCCGCCCCAAGCTTGCGTAGCGCGCGTCGTACCGCAGCGGGAGGATTGTGTGGCGTAGGCATTTTTGACGTCTTCGCGCTTCATATTTGGACAATATGTAGCAGGAAGATTACAATTTGCCCGGCGGCAATCTAGGAAGCCAAGCGACGTAAGGTGCTATTTTACCTTATTCGCGGCTGCCGGCCTTGAGTTTCCGACTTCGGCGGCCCCTCGCTCTGGCTTTCACACGGCGGACTGGCTGCAATTTCTGTCAGTCTGACTGAGCCATCTGCTTCCGTCAGGATTCGATCGATTGGCAAGCCGGTGCCAGGGCACAGCCTCAATCCGAGCGGATCATTTCAATTTTGAGCAAGAGATACCAGCCGAGCGTGGCCGCACGTCGAGCCTCGCTCTTGCTTGAGCATGACCGTGCCACGGACCCGCGGAAGATATTGCTCGATCATCTCAGGCACCGCCGGAGCGCTCCTCAAGCTCTGGACCGTGAGCATTTCGCTCCAAGTTCACCGCATCAAAGGTGCTGCGGAACGCGAGCTTTCGGATATCCATCGATTTTGGAAGCGCACGTCGAGGCCCACTTCGCCGAATAACGGTCAGACGGTAGACGCTCCCCTAGCGGCAGCTCACCCTCCGCAACGGGTCGCGGATGTCCGAGCGCCCGCCGCGCATTGCTGCCCGATGGCGTCCATCGAATCATCGCCGGAGCGCTGCTCGACAAAAACGCATTCCGACCGCGCTCAGAAGACACGATTCCTCGCAATCGAACGATCCGAGGGGGCGGAGCCTCGCTCTGACAGAACGGCGGCCATTGAAAGGCTTCTGCGGCGAGTGCCTTCCATGGGGGTATCGAAAATCACCGCATCATCTTCGGCATCCCCCTAAGCACCTCTACTCCGCGATCGTGGCAGTCGACGCGCGGCGAACCTCGTACGCGCTCCAAAGGAGCACGGAGCTTTTCAAATGTCCGATCCGAACACGGATAAGCCGCCGCGTTACTTACGCACGTCCGAAGCCGCGCGCTTCTTGAGTTTGTCCGGCCGCACCTTGGAGAAACACCGAACCTACGGAACCGGTCCCGAGTATCACAAGATTGGCGGACGCGTGGTCTATTCAGTGGCTGACCTGACAGCATGGGCCAAACTCGGCAAGAAGAAGTCAACCTCGGATCCTGGTGTCGGCACCGTACTGCCCGCAAAACGGCGTGCGCCAATTCCCTATGCGGGCAAAGAGCGGCGCTAGGCCATGTCCGTTAGCAAATCCTCAGCGCACCGCCGCCGGTGTCGCGGCGCACTTCAGATCCTTGTTCCCGGCGAGCTACGGGCTCCCGAGACCCGGCTTGAAATTGTCGGGAATGCTCGTCAGGATCGTGATGGCCGCCTTGTGCTGCATAGCCCGCGTCAGTTCGTCGCCGCATTTGGTGATGCTCCCGATGCGACCGGTTTGTCCGGATTGATGGCGCCGTGGCGCCAATCCGAAATCGGCCCGGACGTTGGTCGATTTCCTAGATCGTCTCGGATCCAGCGACACGTCGAACCCTGCGTGCAAGTCCATCCTTCGACTTCGTCGCCGACGGCTGGAATGCGCGGCGCGCTCCAGCCGCGAATCGTTGCGCGGCATCGTCGCCGTAGCGTGGCATGCAAGGGGGCACAACTCAGTACTGCTGCTAGCCATATATACTTGGGCTTCTTTCTGGCGAACCAAGCCTCAACTTTCATGGGAACTGACTGGCAACGTCAGGCCGCCAGGCCTGCTCACCTTCAGAAGAGGCACACGCGCTTCGCTAAGCCCAAGGCATACCGTTCCCGATTCGAGCGTCAGGGAGCGGCGGCATGAACGATCTCACGGAAGTGGAAGTTTTGTGGCTCGAGAAGCGTATCGAAAACCGCATTCGGTTCGGTCATGTTGTCAAGGAACGAAAGCTTGATCGTCACCGGCGTGTCCTGTCATTTGCACCGGGCAGCATCTTTGCCTTCGTCCGTTGGACATCCAACGACTTTGGCACGATCATTTCGCGGATTGACATCTTGCGCGCGGTCGCACCCGGACAGCGCTGCTCGACCGTACCGTATGTGAGGCCCGGCGGAGAGATCGTGCTGCGGCTGTCTGGCTGGCCGAAGGTCGAGCGCGTGTTGCAGATGATCGATGCCGTCGAGGCGCTTGGAATCGATCCGGCTGACGTCGCTCCCGATCATTGGCATCACGTTCATAACCGTCTGTCCGTCAACGAAAACCCGCGTCCATACACGAGAACGCGCCACCAGGCCTGGCTCCATCGTCGCAGAGTGATGCGATGACGAGCCGCCTGATGACGCTGACCACGACGCTTGCGGCCGCTGCCGCGCTCATCGCGACGATCGTCCTGGAGCCACTTCCACTCTACATTTGGAATGCATCGGCAAGCGTGCCAATCGGTCTCTACAGCATACGACCGACGAAGCGCTTCCATGTCACCGAGCTGGTCGCCGTTCAGCCGCCGGAGCCGCTTGCGACCCTCCTCGATTTGAACGGCTATCTGCCGGTCGGGATCCCCATGCTAAAGCGGGTCTTGGCACTGCCCGGGCAGACGGTCTGCAGAAGCGGGCTCACGATTTCGGTGGATGATGTTGCGGTGGGCGAGGCGAAGGACCGCGACGGACGCGGCCGGCCGCTGCCCAAATGGCAGGGCTGCCGCGTCGTCGGCGAGGGCGAGCTCTTTCTCATGAATTGGCAGTCGGACGACTCCATGGACGGCCGATATTTTGGCTTTCTTCCGGCGTCGGCGGTGATTGGCTGTGCGCTCCCGGTCTGGACCTGGGAGGAGTGACCGTGCGTGTTCTACGTGTTTATCCCGCCATTCCTCGGTTGGATCGGTTGCGGGACCATTCCTCCGTCCCAGCCGACGTTCGCAAGCCTGGCGGGCGCAGCGGTGGTCCAAATGATCAGCGCGAAGCGGCTTTACGCCGCACGGGCGCGAGCACGATAGCAGACTTGGCTCGGTCAGGTGTGCCTGTTTGGGTGGTCGTGTCGCTGCTGCTTGCTCTGACCGCATCGGACACTACCGCTCTGGCCCAAAACGGGTCCGCCGCGCTCCCAGCGATCTGTCGAACCAACCACACGCCTCCGGCCTTCATCGAAGAAGCCTCACGACGCTTTGCGATCCCGGCGCGGTGGATATGCTCGGTATTGAGCATCGAAACTGCTGGAGACATGCATGCTAGGTCGCCCAAGGGCGCAATGGGACTGATGCAGATCATGCCGGCGACTTGGGCGGAACTACGCCAACGCTATGATCTAGGAAGCGATCCGTACGATCCGCGTGACAACATTCTGGCCGGCACGGCGTATCTCCGTGAACTGCTCGACCGCTACGGTTCGCGCGGCGTTTTTGCTGCGTACAACGCGGGACCAACTCGCTACGAAGAACATCTCGCGGGAGCCCCTTTGCCAGACGAGACGCGAGCATACGTGGCAAAGCTTGCAAATTTGCTTGGCATTCAACTGCCGCCGACGTGTACCGCGAGCTGGAGTTCATCAGCAGCCGCGACGCTGTTCGTTGAACGAGCTGAGCGGATGGAAATCCGCGGTAGGCCGACATCGTTCGCGCTCTCGCGCTACGCAACGATTGCAATCTCGTCGCCCGATGTCTCGCAGATGGCCCCCAGGCGTACTGGCGTTTTTTTGGCTCGATCGGACTCGAGGGCATTACGATGACCAGCAATGGCTTGCTTCAGCAATCAATCGGCGGAGGAGCGAGAGCAGTGGGCAGGCAGGATATGTGCGTCCGGGGGCTGCACAGGACGTCACGTCTTGACGAGACTAGCGGCCTCGGCCGGCAATGCGTCGATTCGGCGAGCTCCTACTCTGTGCGGGGCCCTGCCATGGCAGACGCCGCTTTCGCGATCACTGCTTCGGCGCGCTCGATCGCGGCGCGGAAGTCCTCGCTCTTCCAGGTATCAACCGAATGGCCGTCATCGTACGACTCGTCTGCGGCGTCTCGCGCGCGTGAGACCAACTCGCGAAGCACCGCAATGGCTTCGGCGACCAGCTTGGCATTCAACTCATCGCGGGAAGACCGCGTCACCTCTTTAGACTCACCGCATCGCAATTGTGAACCTTCAGGCAACGTCATCGCAATAAATGACTATTGCGATTGCCTGCGGAACTTGATGGCAGAGCGGCCCTTCAAATCGGGCTTCGAGAAACCGGTGCACAGGGATAGCCGCCGTATGGGCGAATCCGACAGCCCGGTGCAACGACTTAGCTGCTCGTTGCCACATAGGAGAGCTCCGATGCGGCTTTTCGTTGGGTCGGGCATCGGTCTTGTGGAGACCAGTCTTTGCAACGTCGATGGCGAGGGTCTCGCCGTTCGCGAGGTCAACATTATGATCGAGGCAGCTGCGATCCCTTCCGCAGTAGAGAGTTGCGCGGATCGCCTAGAGAGAGCGGGGGGCGAGGCGTCATCGCTTGGCACCTGGCTGCATCGTGAACTGCAGACAGCGGGGCTCCCGATCATTGTCGTCGAAGCGCGTCACATGTGCGTTTCGCTGTCGACAATGCGTAACAAGACCGACCAGAATGACGCGCGTGGCATCGGGCGGATGATGCGGTTGGGCTGGTATCGCGCCGTTCATGTCAAGAACATCGACATGCAGAAGATGTGTACGCTGCTCACCAGCCGAAGGCTGCTCAAGCGCAAACTAATCGACCTCGAGAACCACATTCGTGGTGCGCTGGGGGCCTATGCTGTGCTCGTTCGAACGATCGCCCGTGGCGCCTTTGAGGCCCGCGTCCGCGAACTTTTCGAGCGCAGCGATCCGATCTTCGTAATGACCATCGGGACATGTTGGATGTGCGTCGCGCCATCCTGGAGGGGTACGACTGGCTGCACCGTGTGCTGCTCCAGGTCGTCCAGTGTGATGATGTGTGGCGGCGCCTGATGACGGTTTCTGGCGTCGGTCCCGTCGCGGCCGCCTTGTCGTTCAAGGTCGGCGTCGATGATCCCTGGCGCTTTGCCAGATCGCGAACGGTAGGCGAGCATTTTGGTTCGGCGCCGCGGCGGCAACGGTCCGGCATGTCGATCGATTACGAAGGGCGCATCAGCAAACTGGGTGACGTCGCCGTGTGCGAGGCGGCCGCAAGCCTGCTGCTGCCGGTCAGGAAATGGTCGGTACCGCGAGCGTGGCGCCTGCGGATAGCCAAACGGTCGAGCATGCTGTGCGCGATCATTGCCGTCGCGTGCAAGCTCGCAAGCATTCTGTACCGAATGTGGGTCAGCGAGCCCGGTTTCCACGTTGGTTTTGGCGCCAAAGTCACCCAGCGGCTGCGGTGGAAACCTGCACGTTAACCGCGGTGCAGGCGACAATGGATTAGCGCTGAGTTTGCGCCCGGCATATTGAGGAGAAACGAAATTAGAGATCCGCGCGCGCGGTGAGCGTCCCCTGGCGGGGCCGCGAAACGGGGAATGTCCGCTATCTCTTGCCTGCTCGCGCCCTTAGGGGACGAGAGCGCAAAACTGCCTGGGCAGCCCTCTTTACGAACCTGGTGAAGAGCATGCGACGGCCGAAGTGCTGAACGCGAAGGAACGCATGGACCCGCCTAGTGAATGCCACTGCAACGCGGTGTGTGGTGACGTTTGCGTGTTGTCGATGCAGGGAGTCTGTCATGGCCGAAGTGCGAAGAGTCGAAGAAAAGCATAGGAATGCGTTGACTTTGCCCGCCCGACTAGGAAGGCGAGATAAAAGGGGCTCGCCGGTCGAACCACAAGCCATTGACATGGCTTGGGTTCCGGCGTGCCGGTCGGTCGGGGCGCGTGCCGCGCCAAAGACTTTTCCCAGGACATTCAAACAAGTTTTCGGCACCGTAGGTGTCGCTGCGTTCTTCGAGGCCTGGTCATGACGGCAGGCGATAGCGACCTGCGAATTCGGCCTGGGCGCATTCGCAGTACACGCGCGCCAAAGCCCAAGAGCTTCATCAACCAGGTGCTGCGGGCGGCGAAGAAAGCGGGACACACCTCGGGTCAGACCGTAGCCGGCAGGCGTTCGGCGGCCCATGGACGCTCGACGTTTGGCCGTGGTCGCCTCGCCTTTAGCCGCGCCAGATTGTTCAGCTCGAAGCGGCGCGTTGTGGTGAAAGCGCGCGTGGTCCGGCACAAAGGGCTAGCCTTCCGCTCAGCACCACTGACCGCCCACCTCTCGTATCTGAAGCGCGACGGCGTGACCCGGAGTGGTGAGCGGGCCGAGATGTTCGATGCCGGCAGCGACCGTGCTGATGGCCCGGCTTTCGCAGGACGGTGCAAAGACGACCGGCATCATTTCAGGTTCATCGTCTCGCCAGAGGATGCCGGCGAGATGACCGACCTGAAGGGCTTTGCCCGCGATCTCGCCAGGCAGATGGAGACCGATCTCGGCACGCGGCTCGATTGGGTTGCTGTCGATCATTGGAACACCGACAACCCTCACGTCCACCTTCTCGTTCGGGGAGTAGATGAGGAGGGGGCGGATCTCGTGATCTCCCGTGACTACATCAGCCAAGGCCTGCGCTCCCGCGCCGAGGAACTGGTCGCCTTCGAATTGGGTCCAAAACCGGAGCACGAGATCCGCAATTCGCTGGAGAGGGAAGTCACGGCGGAACGATGGACTCGGCTCGATCGGGAGATCCGGCTGGCGGCCGATGAGACCGGCACTATCGATCTTCGCCCAGAGAATTCCGGCAAGTCCGATCCCGAGATCCGGCGCCTGATGGTCGGTCGCCTTCAACACCTGGAGAAGATGGGTCTTGCTGCACCCGCCTCGCCGGGGCAGTGGATGGTCGGGCTCGAGGCCGAGCATAGCCTGCGTGACCTCGGCATGCGCGGCGACATCATCAAGACCATGCACCGCGCCTTCACCGAACGTGGAGAAGCGCGCGGCGTTGCCGACTACGTCATCGAAGGTGGACAGCCAACGTCCCAGATCATCGGACGACTGGTCGACCGTGGATTGCATGATGAACTGACGGGCGAAGCCTACGCCATGATCGATGGAACAGACGGCCGCGCTCACCACGTGCGCTTCCGAGGGCTCGAGGCTTTCGAACATGCTCCGCCGGCCGGCGGCATCGTCGAAGTCCGACGCTTCGGTCAAGCCGGCGATCCGCGGCCGACCATGGTGCTGGCGACCCGCTCCGATCTCGATCTTGCCGCGCAGGTCACCGCGAAGGGAGCGACCTGGCTCGACCATAGGCTGGTCGAAAGCGACCCCATGCCGCTCGCCATGGGTGGATTCGGCCGCGAGACCCGCGATGCCATGGAAGCCCGAACCGAGCATCTGATCCAGGAGGGTCTGGCACGGCGGCAGGGCCAACGTATCATCTTGCAGCGCGATCTCCTGAACACGTTGCGCCGACGCGAACTGGACGAGATGGCAGCAAAGATCTCGGCCGACACCGGCCTGCCTCGATTGAACGCCGCCTCTGGGGAGTATGTCGCGGGCAAGTATCGCCAGCGGCTGACGCTCACCTCCGGACGGTTCGCCATGATCGACAGCGGTCTTGGCTTCCAGCTCGTACCCTGGTCGCGCGAGCTCGAAAGGAGGCTCGGCCAGCACGTCACCGGCGTCGTGAAGGACGGCGGTGGCATCGAATGGGCCTTTGGTCGCAAGCGCGACCTCGGCCTCTAGCAATCTCTCCAATTCAGTTGCGGAAGGGCGTTCGGGATGTCCGGAACCAAAATCCTCTGGGGACAGGTGATCGTTGTCGGCCTGATCGTCTTGTTGGCCATCTGGGGAGCAACCGAGTGGACGGCCTGGCGGTTCGCTTACCAGCCGGAGCTAGGGCGACCATGGTTCGAACTGTTGGGCTGGAAGGTCTATTACCCGCCGGTCTTTTTCTGGTGGTGGTTCGTCTACGACGCCTATGCGCCTCAGGTTTTTGTCGAGGGAGCCTTCATCGCTGCGTCGGGGACGCTCGTTTCGATTGCGGTGGCGATCGGCATGTCGGTCTGGCGGGCGCGCGAGGCCAAGAATGTCGAGACCTATGGCTCGGCGCGCTGGGCTGAGCCAAGCGAAGTGAAAGCCGCCGGTCTTCTCGGCCCGGATGGCGTGGTCTTGGGCAAGCTCGACCGCGACTACCTCCGTCATGACGGGCCGGAACATGTGTTGTGTTTCGCGCCCACGCGGTCCGGCAAAGGTGTCGGCCTCGTCGTTCCGTCGCTGCTGGCTTGGCCCGGCTCGGCCATTGTCCACGATATCAAGGGTGAGAACTGGCAATTGACCGCGGGCTTCCGCTCGCGGCATGGCCGCGTCCTGTTGTTCGACCCGACCAATCCAAAGTCTTCGGCCTACAATCCGCTACTCGAGGTCCGGCGTGGGGAGTGGGAGGTCCGCGATGTCCAGAACGTCGCCGACGTCCTGGTCGATCCCGAAGGCTCGCTCGACAAGCGGAACCACTGGGAGAAGACCAGTCATTCGCTCTTGGTCGGCGCCATTCTTCACGTCCTCTATGCTGAGGCGGACAAGACCCTGGCTGGCGTCGCCGCCTTCCTCTCGGACCCGAAGCGGCCGATCGAAGCGACGTTGAAGGCAATGATGACCACGCCGCACCTTGGCGAGCAGGGTGCCCATCCCGTGGTCGCCTCGACCGCGCGCGAACTCCTCAACAAATCCGAGAATGAACGCTCCGGCGTCTTGTCCACTGCGATGTCGTTCCTCGGACTTTACCGCGATCCCGTCGTGGCCCAAGTGACCTGCCGCTGTGACTGGCGGATCGCCGACCTGATCGCAGATAGCCGCCCGACGACACTTTATCTCGTGGTGCCGCCTTCCGATATCTCACGGACCAAACCATTGATCCGCCTGGTGCTGAATCAGATCGGTCGTCGCCTGACCGAGGACTTGCATGCCCGCGACCGCCGGCATCGAGTCCTGATGATGCTCGACGAGTTCCCGGCACTTGGGCGGCTTGACTTCTTCGAGTCCGCGCTCGCCTTTATGGCGGGGTACGGCATCAAGAGTTTCTTGATCGCGCAGTCGCTCAATCAGATCGAGAAGGCCTACGGGCCCAACAATGCGATCCTCGACAACTGCCACGTTCGGGTCAGCTTCGCTACCAACGACGAGCGGACCGCCAAGCGGGTGTCCGACGCGCTGGGTACAGCGACCGAGATGCGCGCGATGAAGAACTATGCCGGTCACAGGCTGAACCCTTGGCTCGGGCATCTGATGGTCTCGCGGCAAGAGACGGCGAGGCCGCTCTTGACCCCCGGCGAAGTCATGCAGCTTCCGCCGATGGACGAAATCGTCATGGTGGCGGGCACGCCGCCGATCCGGGCGAAGAAGGTCCGCTACTACGAGGATCGGCGGCTTACCGAGCGCGTCTTGCCGCCGCCCGATCCGGCGGCATCCGGTCGGTCATCGCGAACGGACGGATGGTCAACACTTGGAGCTCTGAAGCCGACGCGAAGTCCAACGGACAAAGCTGCGGAGGCCGAGGAAGACGCGGCGAACAGCGGTCTCCGTCGTGAGCCCGCACTCCCCGATCACGTCGCAATTGTCAAAGAAACGACCGAGCCGACACCGGCAGAGGAATTTGCCGCCGTTCTTGACGATGACGAGGATGCGGTCCGCCAGTCCAGGGTCATACGGCAACAGATGCGCGGCGTCGCCCGTCAAGTCGCCATGGACCCGAATGACGGCATGGAGCTCTGAGGCAATATGCGCGACCGGATGAACGTCTATTTCCCACCCGAGCTTCTGAAACAGATCTCGGAGCTCGCCGATCGCAAGAAGCTTTCCCGGTCTGCCATCGTGGAAGCTGCGGTCGCCTCCTTTCTTTCACCCGACGGAGCGGACAGGCGAGAAGCTGCGTTTACTCGTCGGCTGGATCGGCTTTCCCGTCAGATGCAGAGGCTGGAGCGTGATGTCGGTTTGACGGCCGAGACCCTGGCCCTCTTCATCCGCTTCTGGCTGACGATCACGCCACCATTGCCCAACGACGCGCAGGCAGCGGCGCAACTCAAGGGCCGGGAACGCTTTGAAGGATTCGTCGCAGCGCTCGGCCGCCGTTTGCAGAAGGGGCAGAGTTTCCTTCGCGAGATTCCAGATGACATCGTTCGTCAGGAGCCGGGCAGCGAAACCTGACATGGCGAGCTGCTTCGACGGTCCTTCTTTTTCTACGCCAGGCCGCGACCGCAGAAACTTAGCCAAGCCCATGAAAAGCTGGACGCGCTATCCGCTCGAATGAGCTGAGGAGCAAGAAGGG
>NZ_VKHP01000154.1 GCF_010811875.1 Bradyrhizobium uaiense | reverse complement strand
GGCCTACAAGATCGAGAACGGCAAGCTCGGCGCGCCGCTGAAGGGGGCCATGCTGATCGGCAATGGACCGACCGATCTCCACAGGATCACCATGATCGCAGCCAGTTGCACGGCCTGTCCGCGCCAGCTGGTCGGCTTGGCCGCCACGACTTCGTTTCCGCTGCTCACTAGCCCGTTCCTCCGACCGTAATCCGTTCCATCCTGAGCGTCGGCTGGCCGACGCCGACCGGCACACCCTGGCCGTTCTTGCCGCAGGTGCCGATTCCCGTATCCAGCGCAAGATCGTTGCCGATCATGGTGATCCTGTGGAGATCGGTCGGTCCATTGCCGATCAGCATGGCCCCCTTCAGCGGCGCGCCGAGCTTGCCGTTCTCGATCTTGTAGGCCTCGGTGCACTGGAACACGTATTTGCCGGAGGTGATGTCGACCTGGCCGCCGCCGAAATTGGCGGCATACATGCCGTTCTTCACCGAGGCGATGATCTCGGTCGGATCGCGGTCGCCCGACAGCATGTAGGTGTTGGTCATGCGCGGCATCGGCACATGGGCATAGCTCTGCCGGCGTCCGTTGCCGGTCGGCTTCATCCCCATCAGGCGGGCATTCTGGCGGTCCTGCATGTAGCCGACCAGGATGCCGTCCTCGATCAGCACGGTGCGGTTGGTCGGCGTGCCCTCGTCGTCGATCGAGAGCGATCCGCGACGCGACGCCATGGTGCCGTCGTCGACCACGGTGACGCCCTTGGCCGCGACCTGCTTGCCCATCAGGCCGGCGAACGCGGAGGTCTGCTTGCGGTTGAAATCGCCTTCGAGCCCGTGGCCGACGGCTTCATGCAGCATCACGCCGGGCCAGCCGGCGCCGAGCACGACGTCCATCTCGCCGGCCGGTGCCGGCACCGATTCGAGATTGACCAGCGCCTCGCGCAGCGCGCCGTCGGCGGCGTCGCGCCAGGCCTTGGTCTCGATGAAGCGGGCATAGCCCTCGCGGCCGCCATAGCCCTTGCTGCCGCTCTCCTGCCGGTCGCCCTGACCGGCGACGACGGAGATATTGACGCGCACCAGCGGCCGGATGTCGCGATAGCTCTCGCCGTCGGGCCGCAGGATTTCGACCACCTGCCAGGTCGCGGTGAGGCTGGCCGAGACCTGCCGCACCCGCGGGTCCTTGTCCCTGACATAGGCATCGATCTCGCCGAGCAGTTTGACCTTGGCCTCGAAGGCCGGGCCATCCAGCGGGTTCTCGTCGCCATAGAGCTTAATGTTGGTATGCGCAGGCGCCGCGGCAAAGCTGCCGGCATAGCCGCCGCGCACCGCTGCGACCGCATCCGCCGCGCGGATCAGCGCCGGGATCGAGACGTCGGAGGAATGCGCATAGCCGACGGCGTCGTCCTTGACGGCGCGGAGGCCGAAGCCCTGCGAGGTGTCGTAGGTCGCCTGCTTCAGCCGGCCATTGTCGAACACCAGCGCCTCGGTCTGCCCGAACTCCAGGAACAGCTCGCCATCATCTGCGCCTTCAAGGCCGCGGGCCACCTCGCGGCGGACGGCATCGCGGTCCAGATTGGCGCGGTCGAGCAGGGAGGTCGTGGCGGGATTGGTCATGGTCACTCCGACGCAATGCGATTCCTTGGCATTCCTTGTCATCCTTGCCTGAAGCGCAACTGTTTGCCAGTGCGGAACCGGGAAGCAGGGATTTCGGGCCGATTGAAGCAGAGACGAGCGGAAAACTCATCTTACAACCCGGAAACCTGCGCCGGTCCCGGTTCAGGCCCGGACGGCGATCGCCAAACATAGTGGTTTGGGTGCCAAACCGGGAGTGCCTGCGACCATGCGGTCGATCACGGCAGCCCCGCGCGGTTGTCACCTTGTCGTCATCACCTTCAGCGCCGCCCGGCCTTCCGCGGCTGGCTTTCGGGTAAATCGCCATCGCCCGACGGTTCAGGCTTGGGATGGGCGGCACCCTGCGCCGAGGTCGGAAAACCGTGCTCCTGCGCCCACCGGTACAGCTCGTCGAACACCGGCTTCAGCGCCTTGGCCGATGGCGTCATCTCGTACTCAACCCGCGGCGGCACCTCGGGATAGACCGTGCGCTTCACCAGGCCGTTGGCCTCGAGATCGCGCAGCTGGGTGGTCAGCATATGCTGGGTCACGCCGGGAATCGACTGGCGCAATTCGCCGAACCGCCGCTTGCGGTCGACCAGCTGCCAGAGGATGTCGCCCTTCCATTTCCCGGCCAGCACCGACAGTGCGCGATGAAATTGGGCCGACAGGTCGCCGTTGCACGGCTCGGACGCCGCCGCCGGAGGCTCGGCAGGCTCAATAGTCAGTTTTTTCATACTACCTCACAAAAAGCATCCTACTTGTTCTTTTCATCTTACTCCCGAATCTAGTGCATCGGAAGCCGCGGGCAGGTGGGCGCGCGGTGCGGTTTCGAACCTCTCGGGAGCTATCGATGTCAGTTGCTGTTGCCGCGGCGCCGTCGCGCTGGAAATCCGTCACCCTGTGGGTCGTCAGGGGACTGCTCGCTCTGGCCTTTGCCGCCGCGGGTGCCGCCAAGCTGTACGGCGTGCCGATGCTGGTCGAGGAATTCGAGCATATCGGGCTCGGCCAGTGGTTCCGCTATTTCACCGGGTCACTCGAGCTGGTCGGCGCCATCCTGATCCTGCTGCCCCCGGTCGCAGCCTTCGGCGGCGTGCTGCTGAGCTGCATCATGGTCGGCGCCACCATCACGCATCTGTTCGTGGTCGGCGGCTCGCCGGTGCCCGCCCTTGGCCTGCTGACCTTGAGCGCGATCGTCGCCTACGCCAAGCGCAGCCAATTCGCCCTGCTCGCGAGCGCGCCGTGAGGCGGCCGCGATGCGTCTTAGCCGCCGCCTCCTGACGGTTGCCGCGGGGCTCGTGCTGGCATTCGCGGTGCCGTTCGCCGCGACATTGCTGCTCACCGGCTCGGTCGCGGCGGTCTCCAAACCAGAGCCGAAGAAGCCCGAGCCGCGCGTGCATCATGTGGTGCTGCCGATCAACAGCGACGATCCGACCACGATGCGGGCGCTGATCTCGACCGCGCTCAACCTCCCGAAATATTATCGGGAGCGCAACGAGCCGTTCGAGATCGAGATCGTCGCCTACAATGCCGGCGTCCACATGCTGCGCGTCGATACCTCGCCGGTGAAGGAGCTGCTGCGGGTGGTGCGGGGGCTGACGCCGGACATCCGTTTCGTGGTCTGCGAGGCCACCAAGCTCGGCATGGAGCGCGCCGAGGGACATCCGCTGGTGCTGCTCGACAATGTCGACCTGGTGCCGAACGGGCCTGGGCACATCATCGAATTGCAGGAAGCCGGCTGGTCCTACATCCGGTCGTGAGCGATGCGGATAGTGCAAGGGGAGAATCCGTCATGACGCCTGTTCGAACGCCCACGCGCCGCGCCGTCATCGCCGGCATGATCGGCGCCGGCGCTTCGTTCGCGATGCCGGCCGCGACCGTACGCGCAGCGTCGCGACCGCCGCAATTCGGCTCCATCCGGCATCAGTTCACGCTAGTGCAAGGCGCCCGCCCGGTGCCGCCGGTGGCGATCCCGGCGCTTGCCGGAGGTGCGCTCGATCTTACCGCGTTCAAGGGCAAGTTGGTGCTGGTGAACTTCTGGGCCACCTGGTGCGCGGCGTGCCGGACCGAGCTGCCGATGCTGGACCGGCTCGCCGCCAGCGGCCGCAGCGACTTTAAGGTCGTCGCTGTCAGCACCGATCGCAATCGCGCGCTGGTGGCGCCCTACGTCAAGCAGTTCAAGCTCCGCCACCTCGCGATCGGCTTCGATCCGGGCGGCCTGGTCTCGCGCGTCGACGCCGCCGAGGTCGATACGCCGTTCGCGCTCTACGGCATGCCGATCTCATTCCTGATCGGCGTCACCGGGCAGGTCGAGGGCTACATGACGGGAGAAGCAGACTGGCTGTCCGCCGACGCGAATGCGTTGTTCGACTATTATGCGGGCGGCAGGCGATGAGCTTGCCGCGCAGCAGTCTGGCTAAAGCATGATCCGGAAAAGTGCGAAGCGGTTTTCCGAAAAGGTCATGCTCAAACAAGGAGCTAAAGCGCGATGACGATTCAACCCAATCTCATCGCGCTTTAGGGCAATTTCTCATAGCCCTCCGCCAGGCCGTTCAGGCTGAGCGGAAAGCCGATGCCCTCTTCAGGGGTCTCGAAGATGATGAATGTCGCGGTCTTGGCGTTCTTGAGCTGGCCGAGCAGCTTGTCGTCCATCACGACCTCGGCGACGCAGCCATTGGGCAGGCAGCGCACGAAGCCGGCGCGGCCGACGTCCTGATTGTCGAGCTTCAGGCCGAGGCCGGAGGGCAGCAGCACGCCGAGCGGGGCGACAACGCGCATCAGGCGGCTCTTCTGGTCGGCGGTCTTCAGCACGATCACGGTCAGGCCGGCGTTGGAGCGGTCTTCCGCTACCACGCTCTGGATCAGCGCGCATTGCTCGGCTTGGGCGCCGGGCGGGGTGTCGCAGCGAATCTGCCAGTCGCCATGGACCGAGCGCACCGCGCCTTGTGCGTTCGCGGGCCGGGTCACGCCGAGGCAGAGCGCAAGAATCACGAGGCCGCCGAGCCAGCCGGCCATCGTCAAACGCAAACCTTTGGCCTGCAAAGCTCTGGCCTGAATGTTCGAAGCGCCCATCCGGGTCGATCCTTTGATGTTCGGTCGGTCCAGCCGTCCGCCCGGCCGCCGCTAGCACGCCCGATCATGATGCGCCTCGAAAATCGCACCGTGATCTCATCTCTTTGTTTGAGCATGATCTTTTCGGAAACCGGCTGTCCCTGTTCCGGATCGTGCTCGTTAGCCGACTGATACCGCAATGACGGCGCCTTGAAGGCGATCTTGAAGCCATTCCCGCGCCGGATTGCGGCAGCCCGCAGCGAATCAGCTTCCTGTGGGCTATCCCGTCTGTGCCTACATCCGGTAATCCCCCTGTCAACTGCGTGCGGCGGCGTTTCGGCGACTTTCGCTTGATTTTGCGGGAAAAATCGCAAGCGGCAGCTTCATCGCAGGCGCATGGCTTTCGGCCCTACTACTGCATTGCGAGCGCCTGAGAATTATGGTTTGAGAGGCTGGATTTCGACGCGTTCTAGCGATCTGGCTCCCGTACCCACCTTGACTCAGAGACGGGTATGTCCGGAAGGCCGTTTGTCAGGGCGGATCGTGCTGCATCTCCGGTCAACGCCGGGGGTGTTTTGGGGAATTATCAAGGGAGCGCGAACGGCATGAAGATGTCGATTGGCCGGTTGGGCAGGCAATTGCTGGGGTTGGCGGTGGCGGGTGTGGCGTCTGTCCCCGCGGGATCGGCATTTGCCGAAATGGGGCAGCCGGCGCCGTGGGAGCACACGCTGCAGGCGGCGGCGACCCCGGTGATGGAAAACATCATCACCTTCCACAATCTGCTGCTCGCGATCATCACCGTGATCACGCTGTTCGTGCTGGCGCTGCTCGTCATCGTGGTGGTGAAGTTCAACGCCAAGGCCAACCCGGTTCCCTCCAGGACCACCCACAACACGCTGATCGAAGTGGCCTGGACGCTGATCCCGGTCCTGATCCTGGTCGGCATCGCGGTGCCGTCGTTCCGCTTGCTGTTCCTGGAGCTCGACGTGCCGAAGCCGGACCTGACCGTGAAGGTCACCGGCAAGCAGTGGTATTGGTCCTACGCCTACCCGGATAACGGCAAGTTCGAGTTCGATTCGCTGCTCGACAAGGACAAGCAGCCCCGCCTGCTCGGCGTCGACAACGAGATGGTGGTCCCGGTGAACAGGGTGGTGCGGATCCAGACCACCGGCGCCGACGTGATCCACTCGTTCGCAGTGCCGTCCTTCGGCGTCAAGATCGACTCGATCCCCGGCCGCCTCAACGAGAGCTGGTTCAAGGCCACCAAGACCGGCGTGTTCTACGGCCAGTGCTCGGAACTGTGCGGCAAGGACCATGCCTTCATGCCGATCGCGGTCAGGGTCGTCAGCGACCAGGAATTCGCGACCTGGGTTGAAGGGGCGAAGAAGAAATTTGCGACCAACCCGGCGAATTCCTACGCCTCGGCTGGTCAGGCGGCGCAGTAGGCCTGACGGCTTACGGCGCGGATGGAATAAGGGCGACGGGACCGCAAGGTCCGAGAGGGACTGCAAGGCAGGATTTTGAACATGGCGACAGGCGCAGCGACACACGACGATCACGCCCATGATGATCACGCCCACCATCCGACCGGATGGCGGCGCTATCTCTACTCCACGAACCACAAGGATATCGGTACGATGTACCTTATCTTTGCGGTGATCGCGGGCGTCATCGGCGCTGCGATGTCGATCGCGATCCGTGCCGAGTTGATGTACCCGGGCGTCCAGATATTCCACGAGACGCACACCTATAACGTGTTCGTGACCTCGCACGGCCTGATCATGATCTTCTTCATGGTCATGCCGGCGATGATCGGCGGGTTCGGCAACTGGATGGTGCCGCTGATGATCGGCGCGCCGGACATGGCGTTCCCGCGCATGAACAACATCTCGTTCTGGCTGCTGCCGGCCTCGTTCGCGCTGCTGCTGCTTTCCACCTTCGTCGAGGGTGAGCCGGGCGCCAATGGCGTCGGAGCGGGCTGGACCATGTACGCGCCGCTGTCGACCTCGGGCCATCCCGGCCCGGCAGTCGATTTCGCGATCCTGTCGCTGCATCTCGCCGGTGCCTCGTCGATCCTCGGCGCCATCAACTTCATCACCACGATCTTCAACATGCGGGCGCCGGGCATGACCCTGCACAAGATGCCGCTGTTCGTGTGGTCGATCCTGGTGACGGTGTTCCTGCTGCTGTTGTCGCTGCCGGTGCTCGCCGGTGCGATCACCATGCTGCTGACCGACCGCAATTTCGGCACCACCTTCTTTGCGGCTGACGGCGGCGGCGACCCGGTGCTGTTCCAGCATCTGTTCTGGTTCTTCGGTCACCCCGAAGTGTACATCCTGATCCTGCCCGCCTTCGGCATGGTCAGCCAGATCGTCTCCACCTTCTCGCGCAAGCCCGTGTTCGGCTATCTCGGCATGGCCTACGCCATGGTCGCGATCGGCGGCATCGGCTTCGTGGTGTGGGCGCACCACATGTACACCGTCGGCATGTCATCGGCGACGCAAGCCTATTTCGTCGCCGCCACGATGGTGATCGCGGTGCCGACCGGCGTGAAGATCTTCTCCTGGATCGCCACGATGTGGGGCGGCTCGATCGAGTTCAAGGCGCCGATGATCTGGGCGGTCGGCTTCATCTTCCTGTTCACCGTCGGCGGCGTCACCGGCGTCGTGCTGGCCAATGCCGGCGTCGACCGCGTGCTGCAGGACACCTACTACGTGGTGGCGCACTTCCATTACGTGCTCTCGCTGGGCGCCGTGTTCGGCATCTTCGCCGGCTGGTACTACTGGTTCCCGAAGATGTTCGGCTACATGTACTCGGAGCGGATCGCCAAGGCCCACTTCTGGTTCACCTTCGTCGGCGTCAATCTGGTGTTCTTCCCGCAGCATTTCCTCGGCCTGTCGGGCATGCCGCGCCGCTACGTCGACTATCCTGATGCGTTTGCCGGTTGGAACCTGATCTCTTCGTACGGCTCCTACATCTCCGGCTTCGGCGTCCTGATCTTCATCTACGGCGTGATCGATGCCTTCGTCCGCAAGGAGCAGGCCGCGAACAATCCGTGGGGTGCGGGTGCGACCACGCTGGAGTGGACGCTGACCTCGCCGCCGCCGTTCCACCAGTTCGAAGTGCTGCCCCGCGTGCAGTAAGTCCAAGACAACGCGGCGCACCCTGGGTGCGCCGCGCCTTTTGAAGAGAAGTGAGACCTGATCTTGTCGGTTGTCGATCACAACGCCATTGAGCTGCCCCGGATCTCCGAGGCCGAAGTGGGCGACTACATCGCGCTCTTGAAGCCGCGCGTGATGTCGCTGGTGATCTTCACCGCGCTGGTCGGGCTGATGATTGCGCCGGTGCACGTGCATCCCGTGCTGGCGTTCACCTCGATCCTCTGCATCGCGGTCGGCGCCGGCGCTTCCGGCGCGCTCAACATGGCCTATGAGGCTGATGTCGACGCGCTGATGACGCGCACAGCCAACCGGCCGATCCCGCGCGGCCGGATCACCCCGGCCGAGGCGGCCGCCTTCGGCCTGACGCTCGCCTTCTTCTCGGTGATGACGCTCGGCATCCTGGTCAACTGGGTGGCGGGCGCACTCCTTGCCTTCACCATCTTCTTCTACGCCGTGATCTACACGATGCTGCTGAAGCGCTGGACCGCGCAGAACATCGTGATCGGCGGTGCCGCCGGCGCGCTGCCGCCGGTGGTGGCGTGGGCCGCCGCGACCGGCTCGCTCTCGGTCGAGCCGATCCTGCTGTTCCTGATCATCTTCTTCTGGACCCCGCCGCACTTCTGGGCACTGGCGCTGTTCCGCAGCGACGACTACGCGCGCGCCGGCATCCCGATGCTGCCGGTGGTCGCCGGCCCCGACGCGACCCGTCTGCAGATCCTGCTCTACACCATCGTGCTGGTCGCGGTTGCGCTGGCGCCGTGGCCGCTCGGCTATTTCGACGCGATCTACGGCGTCACCTCGCTGGTGCTCGGCGCCGGCATGCTGTGGCTCGCGATCGAGGTCTACCGCCGCCGCGAGGGTGTTGCGGCCAACCGCGCCACGCGCCGGCTGTTCGCCTTCTCGATCCTTTATCTGTTCGCGCTGTTCGCCGTCCTCCTCGCCGAGGTCGTGGTCCGCGCGATCCTGCCTGTCTTCATCGGGTAGGGACGCCGGGGGGCGAGATGGGGGCGCACGGGATACCAATGGACGGCAAGAACGAACCAGAAGGCATCGTCCTCACCGAGGCGCAGCTCAAGAGCCGCCGCCAGCGTTCGATCGCCATTGCGCTCGCGCTCGGCGTCATGGTCGTGCTGTTCTTCGCCGTCACGCTCGTCAAGGGGCCAGCCGTGCTGGTGCGGCCGCTGTGAGTGAGATGGCGAACCAGGGACCGCAGCAAAGTGAGGGCGCCAAGGTCACACGCCGCACGCTGACCCGCGACGCCATGGTCGCCTCGATCTGCGGTTTCGTCGTGGTGCTGATGCTCGGCGCCTCCTACGCCGCCGTGCCGTTCTACAACTGGTTCTGCCGTACCACCGGCTTCAACGGCACCACCCAGGTCGCGACCTCGGTGCCTTCGGATGCGCCGCTCGAGCGCACCATCGCGGTCAGCTTCGATTCCAACGTCGCGCCGGGCCTGCCCTGGAAGTTCGAGGCCGAACAGACCACGATCGACGTCAAGATCGGCCAGGTCGTCACGGTCTATTACACCGTCACCAACCAGTCGGCGCGCACCACCACCGGTCAGGCCGCCTACAACGTCGCGCCGCTGACGGTCGGCGCCTATTTCCAGAAGATCAACTGCTTCTGCTTCACCGAACAGACCATGGCGCCGGGCGAAAAGCGCGAGATGGCCGTGGTGTTCTATGTCGATCCGGCGCTGGCCAAGGACAGCGAGAACGACACGCTGAAGAACATCACTTTGTCCTACACCTTCTTCCCCGTGCGCGACGCCGCGCCGAAGCCCGTGGCGGCGGGCGAGGCGGAGCAGCGCAAGGGCGGCTAGAGCATGATCCGGAAAAGTGGGGACCGGTTTTCCGAGAAGATCATGCTGATGAGATTGGAATTCAAGATTAAGACGTGCCTTGCGGCACGCGAATGGAGAGACGGCAATGGCTGAGGCGCAAGTCAAGCATCACGACTATCATCTCGTCGACCCGAGCCCGTGGCCGGTGGTCGGCTCGGTCTCGGCCTTCATCATCGCGCTCGGTGCGATCGGCTGGATGCACCACATGTTCTCCGCCGCCCCGATCGTGTTCGGCGTCGGCACCATCGGCGTGCTCTACACGATGGCGAGCTGGTGGGGCGACGTGATCAAGGAAGCCCAGTACAAGGGCGACCACACCCGCGTGGTGCAGATCAGCCACCGCTACGGCATGATCCTGTTCATCGCCTCCGAGGTGATGTTCTTCGTCGCCTGGTTCTGGGCCTTCTTCAACTCGGCGCTGTTCCCGGCCGATGCGGTGCATGCCACGCGCGATGCGGTGTTCGGCTGCGGCGCCGGCACCGCGATGGGCGCCTGCTCCGTTCCCGGCACCTGGCCGCCCCACGGCATCGAGACCTTCGATCCCTGGCATCTGCCGCTGCTCAACACGCTGCTACTCTTGACCTCGGGCACCACAGTCACCTGGGCGCACCATGCGCTCTTGGAGAACGACCGCCAGGGCCTCAAGCAGGGCCTGATCCTCACCGTGATCCTCGGCGCCCTGTTCACCTGCGTGCAGGCCTATGAGTATGCCCATGCGACGTTCTCGTTCGGCGGCAACGTCTATGGCGCGACCTTCTTCATGGCGACCGGGTTCCACGGCTTCCACGTGCTGGTCGGCACCATCTTCCTGCTGGTCTGCCTGATCCGCGCCTATGCCGGCCACTTCACGTCGAAGCAGCATCTCGGCTTCGAGTTCGCCGCCTGGTACTGGCACTTCGTCGACGTGGTCTGGCTGTTCCTGTTCATCTGCATCTACGTCTGGGGCCACGGCGCCGAGTCGATGGCCCACGGCGCCCACTAAAGCGCAGGCCGACGTGCTAACAAGGGGCGGCCGAATGGCCGCCCCTTTGCGTTTCCCTTCTCCCCTTGTGGGAGAAGGTGGCGCGGATGTAATCCGCGCCGGATGAGGGGTCTCGATCCGCGGAGACAGACCCCTCACCGGGCTACATCTCGCTCCGCTCGATTTCGCCACCCTCTCCCACAAGGGGAGAGGGGGAAGGAACCAAATGACGGACACCCCGCCCACTGTGACCGAGAGCGCGCTCCGCGGCATCGCCTGCCGGTGTCCGCGCTGCGGCAAGGGCAAGCTCTATTCCGGCTTCCTGACGCTGGCGCCGCGCTGCCAGGCCTGCGGCCTCGACTTCGCCTTCATCGATGCCGGCGACGGACCGGCGATCTTCGTCATCATGCTGGCCGGCGCCATCGTGGTCGCGGCGGCGCTGATCGTCGAGGTGAAATACCAGCCGCCGTTCTGGGTGCATGCGGCGCTGTGGCTGCCGTTGATCGTGGTGACCACGATTCTGCCGCTGCGTTCGATGAAGGCGCTACTGATCGCGCTGCAATTCCACCACAAGGCCGCCGAAGGCCAATTGATCGAGCGCGACCCGAAATGAATGAGACCACCACGACCCATCGGCCGAGCGCGGCCGGCTTCGGCATTTTCACGTTGATCCTGATCGCGGTGTTCATCGCGCTCGGCGTCTGGCAACTGCAGCGCCGGGTCGAGAAGCATGCGCTGATCGCCGCGCTCGAGGCCCGGCTGGCCGCTCCGACCGAGGCGCTGCCGCCGCCATCGGCATGGCCCACGGTGACTTCGGCGAAGGATGAATTCCGCCGCGTCACCCTGACCGCGACCTATGCCAAGCAGCCCGACGCGATGGTGTTCAGCTCCGGCTCCGCGGTGCGTGACGACGTCGCCGGTCCCGGCACCTGGGCGTTCCTGCCGGCGAAGCTCGCCAGCGGCGAGACCGTCGTGATCAACACCGGCTTCGTCCAGAACACGATGCAGGATCGCGCCTTCGAGGATCGCGTCACCGGGCGCCTCGTCACCGGCACGCCGGTCGAACTCACCGGCTATATCCGCTTTCCCGAGCCGCCGGGCCGGCTGACGCCGAAGGAAGATCCGGCGAAGCGGCTGTGGTTCGTGCGCGATCATCGCGCGATGGCGCAAGCGCTCGGCTGGGGACCGGTCGCGCCGTTCTATATCGACCTCGAGGCGCCGGTGCCCGACAGCGGCACGCCGAAGCCCGGGCCGCTCAAGGTGCGGCTCAAGGACGACCACATGCAGTACGCCATCACCTGGTTCTCGCTCGCCGCCGCGGTCACGATCGCGTTCGGCCTGTGGTGGCGCGGCCAGCGGCGCAGGGCAGGTTAGGGCGGTTCGTGCCGGAGGGGCGATGTCACAAGGCTGCTTCGGCTTCGTGTGGCGCGGCCTTCCGCGCACCTCTGCGCAGGTTGGCTAACGACCGGCTGATCCTGTCGAGATAGATGTACACGACCGGTGTCGTGAACAGCGTCATCAGCTGCGAGACGATCAGCCCGCCGACGATCGCGAAGCCGAGCGGCTGGCGCAATTCCGATCCGGTGCCGGTGCCGATCATCAGCGGAACGCCGCCGAGCATCGCGCACATCGTCGTCATCAGGATCGGACGGAACCGCGCCCGGCAGGCCGTGTAGATCGACTGTTCGGCGGAAACATGCTGGTGACGCTCAGCCTGCAGCGCGAAATCGATCAGCATGATGCCGTTCTTCTGCACGATGCCGATCAGCAGGATGATGCCGATCAGCCCGATCACGTCGAGCCCGAGGCCGAAGGCCCACAGTGCGACCAGCGCCCCGAGCCCGGCGGACGGCAGCGTCGAGAGGATCGTGATCGGATGGATCGTGCTCTCATAGAGCATGCCGAGGATCAGATAGACGGCGACCACCGCGGCCAGGATCAGGATCGGCGTCGATGCGAGCGCTGCCTGGAACGCCTGCGCATTGCCCTGGAAACTGGTGACGACGGTCGAAGGCACGTGCAGATCGGCGGTCGCCTTCTGCACGGCTGCGACCGCGGTCCCCACCGCCGTGCCCGGCGCCAGATTGAAGCTCAACGTCACCGACGGAAACTGGCTTTGGTGATTTACCGAGAGCGGCGCGGTGCCGTAGTCGATGCTCGCGATCTGGCTCAAGGGCACCATCGTCCCCGCGGACGAGCGGACGTAGATGCGGTTGAGCGCGTAGGGGCCGAGCTGGAATGACGGATCGACCTCCAGGATCACGTAATAGGTGTTGAGCGTCGTGAACAGCTGGGCGACATGCCGTTGACCGAATGAGTCATAGAGCGTGTTGTCCACCGCGGCCGGATCGATGCCGAGGCGGGAGGCGGCGTCGCGGTCGATCTGTAGCTTGAGCTGACGCGCGGCATTGGCCTGGTCAGTCGCGACGTCGGCCAGTTCCGGCAACGTCTTCAGCTTCTGATACAGCTTGCCGGCCCACAGATTGAGCTCGTCCTGGTTCACGTCGGTGAGGGTGAATTGATACTGCGTCTTGGACAGGCGGCTGGCGAGGTTGATGTCCTGCGTCGCCTGCATGAACACCGACATCCCCTTGATCTTCTGCAGCGCGGTGTCGAGCTGCCGGATCACCTGATCGGCGGACGAGCTGCGCTCGTTGCGCGGCTTCAACAGCACGAACAGACGGCCGTTGTTCTCGGTCACGGTCGGGCCGCCCGGTCCGATATAGCCGGTCGCATTGGCGACCGAGGGGTTTTTGGAAATGACGTCGATGACGCTGCGTTGCAGCGTCGCCATCTGCGCCGGCGAGATGTCGGCCGAGGCTTCCGTGATGCCGGTGATCATGCCGGTGTCCTGCTGCGGGAAGAAGCCCTTGGGAATGCCCACGAACAGCAGGCCGGTCACCGCGACGCTGGCCAGCATGATCGACAGGGTCGTCGCCTTGTAGCGCAGCGCCGCGGCAAGCACGGCCTCATAGCCCGTCTGGATCGCGACGAAACCGCGTTCCAGCGTGCGCAAGATGATCCCGGCCTCGGCGCCCTGGTGCGGCGACAGCAGATAGGCGCACATCATCGGCGTCAGCGTCACCGAGACGATCACCGACACCACGATGGCAACGCACACCGTGACGGCGAATTCCTGGAACATGCGGCCGATCACCCCGCCCATCAGCAGCAGCGGAATGAACACCGCGATCAGCGAGACCGAGATCGAGATGATGGTGAAGCCGATCTCGCCGGCGCCCTTGAGCGCGGCCTGCATCGGAGAAAGACCTTCCTCGATATGCCGCGAGATGTTCTCGATCATCACGATGGCGTCGTCGACGACGAAGCCGACCGCGATCGACAGGCCCATCAGCGACAGATTGTCGAGACTGTAGTTGAGCAGATACATCACGCCGAAGGTGCCGATCAGCGAGATCGGGACCGAGACCGCGGGGATGATGGTCGCCCAAAGATTGCGCAGGAACAGGAAGATCACGCCGACCACCAGCGCGATGGTCAGCACCAGGGTGAACTGAACGTCGGCGACGCTTGCGCGGATCGTCTGCGTGCGGTCGGAGGCGATCGTGACCTTGATGTCGGACGGCAGGCTCGACACCAGCTGCGGCAGCAGCTTCTTGATGCCGTCCACCGTGCTGATCACGTTGGCGCCGGGCTGACGCTGGATCGCGAGGATGACGGCGGGCTTGTCGTTATACCAGCCATGCAGGGTGATGTCCTCGGCCGCCACGACGGCATGTCCGATGTCGCGCAGGCGCACCGGTGCGCCGTTGCGATAGGCGATGATCAGATCATCATACTTGTTCGCGGTCAGCACCTGGTCGTTGGTGGCCAGCGTGTAAGCCTGCTGGCTACCATACAGCACGCCCTTGGGCTGGTTCACGGTGATGTTGCCGAGCGTGGTGCGCAATTGCTCGAGATCAAGCCCCGCGGCGGCGAGCTTGGCCGGATTGACCTGCACCCGGATCGAAGGCTTCTGCATGCCGCCGATGGAGACGAGCGAGACGCCCGGCACCTGCGACAATTTCTGCGCCAGGATGCTGTCGGCATAGTCGTCGACCTTGGTCAGCGGCTCGGTGTCCGACGTCAGCGCGATCAGCAGCACCGGCACGTCGGCAGGATTGACCTTATGGAAGGTCGGCGGCGACGGCATGGTCTTGGGCAATTGCCCCGATGCCGCATCGATCGCAGTCTGCACGTCCTGCGCGGCCGCATCGACGCTGCGGTTCAACGCGAATTGCAGCGTGATCTGGGTGTTGCCGAGCCCGCTGCTCGAACTCATGCCGGTCAGGCCTGCGATCTGCCCGAACTGCCGCTCCAGCGGCGTTGCGACCGAGGAAGCCATGGTCTGCGGGTCGGCGCCGGGCAGTTGCGCGGTGACCTGGATGGTCGGGGTATCCACGGTCGGCAGCGCCGAGACCGGCAGCCGCACGAAGGCGATCATGCCGACCAGCACGATGGCGACGGCCAGAAACGCGGTGGCGACGGGCTTGCGGATGAAACCTGCGGAGACGTTCATGGCAGCATACCTGCGCTTGCAGTGGTTGCGTCCTGGACCTGGTCTTTCTTGTCATCGGGCACGATCTCGACCGTGGTCCCCGGATTGAGCCGGTACTGACCGGCGGTGACGACGGTCTCGTTCGCTGCGAGGCCCTGCTCGATCAGGACCTGCCCGTCGCGCGATTGGCCGGTCGTGACATTGCGGATGCCGACGACGTTGTTCGAGCCGACCGCATAGGCGAAGCTGCCGTCAGGACCCTGGCGCACCGCCGTCAGCGGCACGGTGAGCGCGTCGTGCCGAACCGCGATCGTCAGATGGACGTTGACGAAGGTGCCGGGCCACAGCGTGTTGCCGGCGTTGGGAAACGATGCCTTCAGCTGCACGGTGCCGGTCGAGCTGTCGACCTGGTTGTTGATCAGCATCAGGCTGCCGTGGTCGAGCTTGTGCTTGTTCTGTGCGTCATAGACGTCGACCGATGCGTCGCCGGACGCCAGCGCCTGCCGTACGCCGGGGATCTCGCCGGACGGCAGGGTGAAGATCACCGCGATCGGCTGCAACTGGGTGAGGACCACGAGCCCGTTGGTGTCGGTCGGGTGCACGATGTTGCCGGGATCGATGCGGCGGATGCCGGTGACGCCGTCGAACGGCGCCGTGATCGTGGCGAAGCTCAGCTGGGTCTGCGCGGCCTCCAGCGCCGCCTTGTCGAGCGCGACCGTGCCTTCGCCCTGCGAGACCTGCGAGTCCTGGGTGTCGAGCAGTTGCTGGGTCGCAAACCCGCGATTGGCGAGCGGCTGGGTTCGCGCCAGATTGGTCCTGGCGTTCTTCAGGCTGGCCTCGTCGCGCGCCAGCGCGGCCTCGGCCTGGTCGACCTGGGCCTCGTAGACGCGCGGGTCGATCCTGGCGAGCACGTCGCCGCGCTTCACCCGCTTGCCTTCGACGAAATCGACGCTGTCGAGCGTGCCCTGCACCTGCGTGCGTATGGTGGCCGTGTTGATCGGCGTCACCGTGCCGAGGCCCTCGAGCACGATCGGCACATCATGCTGCAGGACCTTCGCCGCCGTCACCGGAACGGCGGACGGGATGGGCTCCGACGCGGCCGCCTGCGGAGCCGCATGCATCGCGCTGTCCGGCAGATACACGGCGTAGGCGCCGGCGCCGATTGCAGCGGCCACCAGGACCGCGCCCGCGATCTTTGAGGTCTTCGATGTCATGGGTCACCAGCTCCGTCGGTTGTCCGGCGGCCGATGGTTGCGACCAGCTCCAGGACAAAGGTTTCAGTTGCGCTGGCCGCTGCCGCTGCCGCTTCAGCTCCGCGGCCGGCAGTCAGGTCGAGATTGATGATGCGTGCGTCGAGATCGGCGGCGCGCAACGCGCCGATCAAGTTGCCTTGCGGCGCGTCGTCGTTGCGATGAACGACCAGCCGGATCGCGGCCACCGTCGGCACGATACGAAACGGCAGTGCGTCGGCGGCGACGTCGACCGCGACAATGCCGCCGCAGGGCAGTTCGCCCCGCAGCGCCAGTTCGAGCATGCGCCGCGCGAGGTGCCCTTCGCCGAGCAGGATCAGCTGCCGCGGTGTCATGCCGGTGCGATCGAGCGCCTCCGCAACGCCGCTCAGGATCCCGGCATAGCTGGTTTCGCGAAGCGCGATCGGCAGCCATGTCGCTTGCGGCGTCAGCCGCCGCCAGCGCGCGAAGGTCTCCGGCACCGCGATATCAGCGGCCCCGGGGACAGCCAAAACGCCGACCAGCACGCGCGCGGTGGCGCGAAGGGGCCGGGTTGCGATGGCGCTGTGCGGGCTCTCGGGCATGCGCAGAAGCTGGGCCCGAGGCCGATATTATTCAAATGAATTGTCTTTATTCATTAATTCATATCATGCATGATGGCGCCATGCGGATGCGCAATCTCGATCTCAATCTGCTGCTGGTGTTCGACTCCATCATGCGCGAGCGCAGCGTGGTGCGCGCGGCCGGCGCGCTTGCGATCAGCCAGCCCGCCGTGAGCCACGCGCTGAACCGGCTGCGTCATGCGCTGAAAGACCAGCTGTTCGTCCGCACGCCATCCGGCATGCTGCCGACGCCGCGGGCGGAAGCGCTGGCGCTGCCGGTCCGCAAGGCGCTGAGCGAGTTGCAGCTCGCGGTCGAGGGCGACCGGTTTGAACCGGCGCAGGCGGAGCGGCGTTTCACCATTGCCGTCAACAATTATGCAGCGGTGGTCGTGGCCGGCTCGATCATCGCGGCGGTGCGCGCGCAGGCGCCTAAGGTGCGGTTGACGCTAGTGCCGAGCGGGACGTTGAACCTTGCCGACAAGCTCGATCGCGGCGAGCTCGATCTCGCGATCTCCGCTCGTGCGCTGGACGGCGAGCGCTTTGCTTCACGTCGGCTGATCGAGGACCGGTTTGTCGCGGTGCTGCGGGCCGGTCACCCTGCGTTGCGCAAGAAGCTGACCGGCGAGACGCTGGTCGAGCTGCCGCACCTTGCGATCACCTCCAGCGGTGAAGATCTGGATTTCGTCGACACCTGGCTGCGGGCCCGCAAGGCCGAGCGCACCATCGCTTCCGATGTCCCGTATCTGTCCGCCGGCGCGGTCCTGGTGCAATCGAACATGGTTGCGATCCTCGGACGCAAGCTCGCGCTCGAATTCCGCCGTGCCTATCCGATCGAGATGCGGGAGCTGCCGTTCGATGCATCGAAGCTGCAGAGCGTCATGAGCTGGCACCGCCGGTTCGACGACCTGCCGGCGCACCGCTGGCTGAGAGACACGATCATTGCCGCAACCAGCGGCATTTGATCGCTGCACTTCGTCAATGGCCGACAGGCGCGGGACCACCAAGCTTGACCTTGCGCAGGGTCAGCGCCAGCGGGATTGCCGACAGCGCGATCAGCATCAACACCCAGAACGCATCCATGTAGGACAGGAACGAGGCCTGGGTCTGCACCTGCTGGCCGATCCACTGGATCGCCTGGCTGTGGGCCTGCGCCGGCGAGTTGCCATGGGCGACGAAGAAGTCGGTGACCTGGTGCAGCGTGTCCTGGTATTGCGGGCTTGACGGCGTCACCTGCTCGACCAGCCGGCTCTGGTGGAATTGCTGGCGATGCGTCAGCACGTTGGAGACCAGCGAGACGCCGATCGAACCACCGGTGTTGCGCGCCGCGTTGATCAGTGCCGACGCCTGGTCGGTCTTGGTCGGCGGAATGCCGTCATAGGATGCCGTCATGATCGGAATGAAGATCAGCGGCAGGCCAACGCCGATCAGCATGCGCGAGCGCGCCATGAACCAGAAGCCGAGATCGCCGTAGACGTTGGTCATGCTGTACATCGAGGCCGCGATCACCAGCGCCCCGATCATGATCAGATATTTCGGCTGCACCTTTGCGGCGAGCCGGCCGACCACGAACATCATCAGCATGGTGACCACGCCGCCGGGCGAGAGCACGAGGCCGGCCCAGGTCGCGGTGTAGCCGAAATCCTGCTGCACCAGCTGCGGCAGGAACTGGGTGGTCGCAAGCAGGATGGCGCCGGTCGCCAGCATCACCAGGAAGCTCGCGCCGAACTGCCGGGTCGCGACCATCCGCAAATCGATCATCGGATTGCGGCGCGTCATCTCCCACGGGATCATCAGCACGAATGCGATCGCGCAGATCGCCGCTGAGATGACGATGAAGGACGATCCAAACCAGTCGTCCTCGAGGCCGCGGTCAAGCGTCACCTCGAGCGCGCCGAGGAAGGTCGCCACCAGCGCAAAGCCGATGAAATCGAACGAGTTGTCCTGCTTCTGGTCCTGGTTCTGGTCCTTGGCCTTCGCCGGCTCGCGCAGCACCGCGGCGATCGCGATGGTCGCGAACAGGCCGACCGGCGCGTTGATCAGAAAACACCAGTGCCAAGACAGATTGTCGGAGAGCCAGCCGCCGAGCGTCGGGCCGACCACCGGCGCCACCACCACGGCGATGCCGAACACCGCAAACGCCTGCCCGCGCTTCGACGGCGGGAACGCATCCGCCAGGATCGACTGCGCCACCGGCACCATGCCGCCGCCGCCGAGACCTTGCAGGATACGGAACAGCAGCAGCGCGTTCAGATTGGGCGCGAAGCCGCACAGGATCGAGCTGACGGTGAAGATGCCGAGGCAGATCAGGAAGAACGTCTTCCGCCCCAGCATTTTGGCGAGAAAGCTGGAGGCGGTCAGGATGATGGCGTTGGACACCAGATAGGAGGTGACCACCCAGGAGGCTTCGTCCTCGCTGACGCCCATGCCGCCGGCGATATAGGGCAGCGCGACGTTGGCGATGGTGGTGTCGAGCACCTCCATGAAGCTCGCGAGCGCAACCACGATGGCGATCAGCCAGGGATTGACGGCAACGCTCGGAACAGGGAGGCTTTTGGCATCGATAGTTGCTGCGCTCATGACAGCCTCCCGGGATCAGAGCTTGCCAAGCCGCTCGAGCAGCGACGGCGACGAATTGATCCGTACCGTCGGGACGACGGACATGCCCGGGCCGAGCGCGACGTCGGTCGGCGGGTTGTCCATCACGATCTTGACCGGCACGCGCTGCACGATCTTGACGTAGTTGCCGGTGGCGTTCTGCGCCGGCAGCACCGAGAACGCGGTGCCTGATCCCGGCTGCACGCTCTCGACATGGCCCTGGATGGTGCGGCCGGGATAGGCGTCGATCTTCAGCGTCACCTTCTCGCCCGGACGCATCTTGTCGAGCTGGATCTCCTTGAAGTTTGCGGTGACCCAGGTCTGGTCGGGCACGAACATCGTCAGGTTGGTGCCGGCCTGCGCGAACTGGCCGACCGCGGCCGACAGATTGACGACGCGGCCCGGCTGCGCGGCGGTGACCGTGGTGTAGGACAGATTGAGCTTGGCCTGGTCGCGCTGCGCGTTGGCCTGGGCGAGGTTGGCGACCGCGCTCTTGCGCTGCGCCTTCAGCGATTCCACCTGGCGCTGCGCGAGGTTGAGCGTCGCCTGCGCGCTCAAGAGCGACGCCTGCTGCTGATGCAGTTGCGAGGTGTATTGCTCGGAATTCTGCACCGTGCCGTAGCCGGTCTGCTCCAGGTGCTGGTAGCGCGTTGCCTGCTGCTCGGCGAAGGTCAGCGCCGCTTGCGCCTGATCCACCTGCGCCTGGTTGGCCGCGATCTGCGCCTGCTGCACGTCGAGCTGTGCATCGACATTCTCGATGCTGGCCTGTGCGGCGGCGACCTGCGCCTCGGCCTGGGCCAGTGCGACGCGATAGTCGCGATCGTCGAGGCGCGCGATCACGTCGCCGGCCGCGACATGCTGGTTGTCGGTGACCGGAACCGCAGTGATATAGCCGGAGATCTTGGGAGCAAGCGCAGACTGCCGCGCCGCGATGAAGGCGTCGTCGGTGGATTCGAAATGCTCGGTGTAATCCATGTACAGATAGCCGCCGCCGAGCGTGGCGGCGAGCAGCACGGCGCCAACAGCGGACACGACCGGACGGCGGCGCAGCAAGCCGCGCTTCCGCGACGTGGCCTCCGGCGGGATCGTTGCCGGCGGAGCGGGCTCCTTGCTTGCGGGACGCTCCTGCGCGGGAGCCCTTGCTGTGATCTCCGGCCGGTCGGATCTGATGGTGGGCTCATGCGCGGCCGGAGCCGGGGGCGAGCCCTCGATGCCCTCGTGTCCAGGCTGGTCGCGCTCCAAAACAGTGTCTTCGAACATGATGGCTGCTCCTGCAGTTGAGCGAGGTCTGCACGGCCTTCGCAGAAGGGAACGATACCGTTCCGTTCTGTGCGGCATTTAGTCTCGTCGCGGTGCAGCGTCAATAGAAACGGAACTGTACCGTTCTATTTACAACTAGATGTGATAGGCCTATATTTCCTGTTGTTGCCGGTCCGACCGGCTCGTGGAACCCGGGTCAAGGCGATGACCACCAGCACCCTGAAGATGCCCCGGGCGCCCAAGACCAAGACGGCGACCGGGACAGCGACCAGGCCGATCGAGGTGCGCGCCGGCCGGCCGCCGAAGGAGTTGGCCGGCGAGGTCGATGCGCGCATCCTCGATGCCGCGCGTAAGGTCTTCCTGCAGCGCGGGTTCGAAGGCGCCAGCATCGACGAGATCGCGGACGTCGCGCGCTCCGGCAAGCGCACGATCTATGCGCGCTTCCAGGACAAGCGCGCGCTGTTCACCGAGGTGGTGACGCGGGACATCCTGTCACGCATCGCGGAGTTCAAGGCCGACGCGCCGGTTGGTGTGACGGTGGAGGAACGCCTCACCAGCGTCGCTTCGACCCTGCTGCATTGGGGGCTCGACGCCGACCGGATCGGCCTGATGCGGCTCGCCATTGCGGAGGCGCATCGCTTCCCGGATCTCGCCGCCACCGTCAACCGCAGGGCGCGCGCGCTCGCCACCGAGCTCGGCATTCACCTGCTGCGCGACCTGACGCAATCCGACGAGCTCGGCAAGCTGCCGGCCTTCGCGCCGGAGCAGCTGCCGACCACCGCGCGCATGTTCCTCGACATCATCGCGGTGCCGATGCTGCTTCGGGCATTGTTCGAGGTCGACCTGAAAGCGCTCGACCCGGAGCTCGACGAGCATGTCGCGCGCGGCGTCGCGTTTTTCGTCGCCGCGTGCAGGAGCGGCTGGTCCGAGAATCCGACGCAATAGGCAAGCTCAGCCCGGTGCGCGCTCGACCGCGTGGCGCAACCAGATCATTCCGCCTTCCAGTGTCTCGCAATGGGTGAGCCGCAGCGACTGCCCGGCGCCGGGGCGGTCGCCCTCGGGGCCGTGATAGTCGACGATGCTCTGCGATCCCGCGACGCCATCGACCGCAGGAAAGATCAATGTGCTGAACTCGTCGATCAGCCCATGCTTGAGGAACGCACCATTGATGCCGCCGCCGCCTTCGAGCAGCAGCGTCTTGGCGCCGAACAGCGAGGCCAGCTGCGCCATCGCGCCAGGGAGATCGTCGCCCTTGCGGCCGGCAAAGACGTAGGACGCGCCGTCCTCGCGCAGCTCGGCGAGATGCGCGTCGGAGACCTGTTCGCCGAGCACCGCGACGGCGTGATCGCCGCCGACATTGTCCTTGCCGAAATGCACGCGGCCCGACGGATCGATGCCAACAGCGAGCCTGCGGCCGTCGCGGTTGCCGAGATGCGCCTCGCGCGGCAGCTTCGGCGGGTTGGCGATGTGGCGCTCCGTCCCCTTGGCCATCTCGTTCATGGTGACGCGGCCGATGATCCAGCCATCGGCATTGAATCCGTCATGGATCCGCTCGTAATGGCCACGCAGCACGTCGGCCGGGATACCGGCGGCGGCCTTGGTGAAGCGGCTGGGATGAAGCCGGCCGTCGATCGACGTGCCCATGTGGCAGATGATGTGAGGTCGCATGAGTGGCTCTCATTGCGATGTATGCCGACGGGACGCGGCGAGGTAGGGGTCATTTCATTTAGGTCGCCGCGGTCGAACGCTCAACGTCTGTTCCAACTCTGGTTGCGCCGGCTCCTTCAAAGTGAGGTGAGCACGCTCGACAGGCTCCCTCCCCCCTTGCGGGGGAGGGCTAGGGAGAGGGGTACCACTCGGCGCACTCTCTCAAGGAAACAACGGCGACGCAGGCCAGGCGCAAAGGGCAGTGCGCATATCAACTTTATCGCCCGGGGCTTACCCCTCTCCCCCAACCC
>NZ_VKHP01000153.1 GCF_010811875.1 Bradyrhizobium uaiense | reverse complement strand
ATACGCCTCAAATCGCTTCTCGCTCGTCTTCGTGCCACGCCCGCTCATGTCGGCCTCATCGGCTAATGGTCCATGCTGCAACCATCATTGATTCTAGCCGGCGGTTTTGTGACTCAGTCAGACTAGCAGGCTGTTGAAGAAGTCTTGAACGACGTGCGACGAATGGGATGTTGTCGCCGTTGAGGAGGCAGATCTCGCCTTCGAGTGAGCCGTCATCCTTTAGTTCGGCCCAGCCGTCACCCTCGGCTGGTTCCATTTCGTCGTTTCCCTGCCAGCCAAACTCGACGGCATCGCCGTGGCAGGCTCCATGAATGGAGCCTGTGAGGCAATCGAAGGCGAACTCACCGCCGTCCTTATCGAACAGGATGTAGGCGCCGGCCACGGCCATGTCGTAGCCCGGGGTCTCGACGACGCGCCATCTGCCCCGGATGCTCATGCCGATGATGCCAGAAGCTTGGGCAGCCGGATCAGATTGTAGGCCGCAAGCGCCAGGACGAAGACGGCATCCACGCGGCCGCGGCCTCGCAGCTTGACCTTGGCCAAGCCAGCGGAACTCTTGATCCAGCTGAAGACTTCATCGATGCGTTTGCGGCAGCGTTGGCTAATGTCGTAGCCGCTGTGACGCGTGGTACGCGCGTCGATCGCCGTCTTGCGCCGCTTTCCGGTCTTACTCAGGTGCCCGTCGATCGCGATATGCGGGGTAACTAATCTATCTCTGAGCTCGTGCACGAACTGCGTGACGTCATAGGCCTTGTCGGCCCCTAGTGTGATCCGTTTCGTGCACCCGCGCGCATCGATCATGGCAAGCGCGATCTCCCGTTCGGCGGTGCCCGTCGCTTGGCTGACCCCGCCCAAAACCGCTAAACTATTGCGGTTCTCCATCAGCGCATGGCCTATGTAGCTCAGCTTGGCCGGCTGGCCGTCACCCTTCTTGTAGAGCCGGGCCTCGGGATCGGTCGTGCTCGCATGGGTCTCATTCGATCGCTTCTCCTTGTGGAAGCTGCGCTCGGCATTGCGTCCCGGACCATCCTTGTCTTTGTCGCTGCCATCCTTCCTCCGGAAGCTCTTGATCGAAGCCCAGGCTTCAATCAGCGTGCCATCCACCGAGAAGTGATCGCTCGATAGCAGACGCTTGACCTTCGGCTGCGCCAAAAGCGCGTTCAGGAACTTGGCCGCAATCTCGCCCTCAAGCAGCCGATCGCGGTTCTTCGAGAAGGTTGAATGGTCCCAAACCGCATCATCCACCCCAAGCCCGACGAACCAGCGGAACAGAAGATCGAACTCCATCCGTTCCATCAAATGCCGCTCCGAGCGAACCCCATAGAACGCTTGCAGGAGCATCGCCCGAAGCAGCTTCTCCGGTGCGATCGAGGGGCGACCGAAGTCCGTATAGAGCTTGCCGAACTCCCCAGAAAGATCACTCAGCGCTGCATTCGCCAAGTCCCGGATCACCCGTAACGGGTGGTCCACGCGAACCCGAGCCTCCAAGTCCACATAACTGAACAGCGAGCCGCAACGTTCGTCACTCCCCCGCATCGCGCCCCAAGATAAAAATCCGATCCCAGAGAATCACGATCCGAAACGCTCCGCCACCAACTTCTTCAACAGCCTGCTAGAGCGCGGAGGCGTACCGGCGCGGCGCGATCCTTCGCGCCGAGTGGCAGCTTTCGCAACGTCGACGGCGGCATCCTGCCCACTACAACCGGCATGTCCGTTTTTCCTTACTTGCACCGTACGGCCGACCTTTCGATCGGCGCGATGACGTCCGCTTTGGCCTTCTGGCCGACGGCGTCCGAGCGAAGCCGTTCTTTCCCATGCTCAGGCTTGACCGAAGTAAGAAATTTCTTCAATTTTGGCATGCCAAATACCAGTGCCGCGCGAGCCCGCGCTTAATGACTTCGGCACGACGAGGAAAACCGGGGAGGGAACACCAATGGCCAATTTTGGCATGTCGCGCAGGGAGTTGCTGGTCGGGTCCATGCTCACGGCGGTCGCTGCGGCGGCGCCGAGGCCGCTCTGGGCCCTCGACAATACGGGCGCGCTGGCGCGATCGAAGACGGGAATGGTGACGAGCCCGCACGAGCTCGCAACGCAGGCGGGGCTCGAGGTGCTGCGCAAGGGCGGCAATGCGATCGAGGCCGTCATCGCCATCGGCGCCACGCTTTGCGTGACCTATCCGCATTTCAGCGGCCTGGGCGGCGACAGCTTCATGGTGATCAGCGACCGCAAGGGAAATGTCCGGACGCTCTCCGGCGCAGGTCAGGCCGCTCTCAACCTTCCGAACTACAGCGGCTCGATCCCGATCCGGGGACCGGGCTCGGCGCTGACCGCGGCCACGACCGTCGACGTCTGGGACCAGGCATTCGATTTCAGCCGCAAGTCCTGGGCGGGGAAACAGAGCTGGCGTCGTTGTTCGCGCGGCCGATCGAATACGCCAGCAAGGGATTCCCGGTCACGCCGTCGCAGCGCTTCTGGCAGGACATGGAAGCGAAGAGCTTGAAGGACTGGTCTGATATCCAGCGCATCTTCATGGCCGCGGGCCGGATGCCTGAGATCGGTGAGCCTCTGATCCAACCCGAACTCGCGAGATCGCTGGAGATGCTGGCCGCAAATGGCGGGCGCGATTTCTATGAAGGAAAGCTCGCCGCACGCGTTGCGGCCGGACTGAAACAGATCGGCTCACCACTGACCGCCGACGACCTGGCGCGCTGCCGCGCTCGCGACGAGATGCCGTTGCGTGTCGGCTATCGCGGCGGAGAACTGCTCGGGCTACGCCCGCCGACGCAAGGTCTCACGACGCTCGAGATCATGGGTATCCTCGACCGCTTCGAGCTCGCGAAATATCCGGAAGGCAGCGCCGACTACTATCACCTCCTGGTCGAAGCGGTGAAGCAGGCCTTTATCGACCGCAGCCGCTACATCGGCGATCCGGAATTCGTCGACGTTCCGGTCAATCAGCTGCTTTCGGCGAGCTACCTCGACGCACGCGCGAAGGCGATCAGCCTCGAGAAGGCGATGCCGTGGCCGCACGTGTTCAAGAAGGGCGACACGGTCTACCTCGCGGCGACCGATCGAGACGGCAATTGCGTCAGCATGCTGCAAACCGTCTACTACGATTGGGGAAGCGGCATGGTCGCCGGCGACACCGGCATCCTCTGGCACAACCGCGGTGCCTCGTTCAGTCTCGACCCGGCCAGCCCCAACTTCCTCAAGCCGGGCAAGCGGCCGTTCCACACGCTCAATCCGGGAATCTATCTCAAGAGCGGCCGGCCGCATCTGCTGTACGGCACGCAGGGGGCCGACGGCCAGCCGCATACGCTTGCGGCGGTGCTGACAAGGTTGATCGACTACAATATGGATCCGCTCACCGCGTTGTCGCGGCCGCGCTTCCTGCTTGGCAAGACGTTCTCCGACTCGCGCGACAGCCTGAAGCTGGAGAAGGATGCCGGTGAAGAGGTCTTCAAGGCGCTCGCCGAGCGCGGCCACGAAATGAGTCCGATTCCAGCCCAGAGCCCGCTCGCGGGGCATCCGGGCGCAATCCGGATCGACGCCGACGGAAGCATCACCGGCGCGCACGATCCGCGCAGCGACGGACGCGCCCTCGGGCTGTCGTAAGACGAGGTGTCGCCGGCGGCGATCGTTGCGCTTTCGATCTGGGAGGAATGGATCAATCTGCTCGTCGGATGCTGGCTGATCGCCTCACCATGGCTGCTTGGCTTCACGCACACCCGCGCGATGCATTTTAGCATCGCCGCGGGTGCGGTGGTCGCATTCATGGCGCTGCTCGAGCTGTGGCTCGAGTACGAGAAGGCGCATCTCGGACAGGCTGCATCGCAGGCAGCCGAAAGGCATTAGGACCTGCCGGCCGCGAGGAGATGCTAGCAGCCGCGGCAGATGCCCCTGATCTTGCGATCGACGATCGCATCTTCCTGATCGATGATCTGCTGCGACGTCGATGTCGCTGCGGGAATGTCGGCGGTGCGCGGTTGGCGATGGCCGACCGGCGCTAGCCACGGCCGCGTCGCCGTTTCGTTTGATGCATAGGCGTTGGGCTCCTGGACCGTCGGCTGTGCGAAGCAAGAGCTCGCCGTTGCCGCCGACAGGATTGCTGCCAGGCTCAGTCCTTTGCCAAGCCGTTGGCCCATTCGTCGAAGATCGATCATGAGAATCTCCATGCCGTCATCGCCGCGTTTGCGCGCGGCCTTGATGAAATGGAGTGCCTCGGTCGTCCCGGTATTCCCCGATCCGCCTGATGTAATGAAGCGCTCGCGGTTAGGTGATCGTGCGTGATGAAATAATTTTGCAGCGTTGACGCTCCTTGATCACAGGAGCCGAGATTGGTCGGCTTCACCCATCGTGCGGAGAAATCCTATGACCAAATTGACCTTCGCCGCGCTTGCGCTGGTTGCGGCAGCTGCGTATTCGGCTCAGGCGTCTGCCGCCGGCAGCAATGCTGCGGCGCGGCGCGCTCATGCTTCGATGACGATGACGACACCGGTCAGCAGCAAGACGACCGATTGCGTGCGCGCGCCGAACGTCGGATCGTTCGCAACCGCACCATTCACCGAACCGCCCTGCATGCCCGGCACGATGCGCTGACCACACGCTGCGGAAAGCCCCGGATCTTGGGTCCGGGGTTTCCCGGGCATGTGGGTCGTCGGGATGCGACCGGAATTGAGCGTGACCCGCGTCACAGGCAGGCCGGCGTGATCGTGCGAGGACTGCGGCGTCGGAGCCGGCGCATGGTGCCGGGCCCGAGCTCAAGGAGACGTCGCATGACACGCAAATCGCTTGTTGCTTTCGCTGCCGTTGTCGCGTTCGGCGTGACTGCACTGGGCTCCGCACAGGCGGGCGGACTTCACATGGCGCCGCCGAAGAATGTCGGCGCGAAACTGCCCCCGGGCGGTTCGGGCGGCCCGCATCGCCAGCCGGTCGATCCGCCGCCCTATCTCGGAACTGACTACAGTGGTGACAGTGCGGGCGGCAGCGGCGGCGGGTATTTGGGCGACCCCAATCATCCCGGCCACGAGCAATTCTGAAAAAGCAAATGGCCCCGAACCAGGTTCGGGGCCGCGGTCTGCTGGTGGATCGGATCCGGAGACTACTCGGGCTTGCCGATCGTCACGGCGAGCTTGCCGACGCCGTCGACACCGCATTCGATCTTGTCGCCGGGTTGCAGCTGCGAGACGCCGGCGGGCGTGCCGGTCATGATGATGTCGCCGGCGGCGAGCTTCACCTGCTGCGACAGCTGCCAGATGATTTCAGGCACGTTCCAGATCAGCTCGGTGAGGTCGCCCTTCTGCGCTTCCTTGCCGTTGACGGTGAGCCAGATCTTGCCCGCGGTCGGATGACCGATCTTCGAGGCCGGCTGGATCGCGGAGCAGGGCGCGGAATAGTCGAACGACTTGCCGACCTCCCAGGGCCGCTCCTTCTTGCGCGAGGCGATCTGCAGGTCGCGGCGGGTCAGGTCGATGCCGACGGCATAGCCGTAGACATGTTCCAGCGCCTTGTCGGCGGGAATGTTCAGCCCGCCGTTCTTCATCGCCACCACCAGCTCGACCTCGTGATGCAGGTCCTTGGTCAGCGGCGGATAGGGGATCGTCGCACCGTCCGGCACCAGCATGTCGGCATGCTTGCCGAAGAAGAACGGCGGCGCACGCTCGTCATTGCCCATCTCCCTGATATGCTCGAGATAGTTGCGGCCGACGCACCAGATGCGGCGGACCGGATAGGCGCCGGATTCGCCGACGACGGGAAGCGAGGGCTGCGGGGGAAGCGGAATGACGTAGGAAGCGGCGTTCATGAACGGGTCCCGGAGGGTTGAAGGAGGGAGCGCGGGCCGTGTTTACGCGGTTACGGCGCTGGCGGCTAGGGGCTGCGGCTGCACCCGGCGCAGAGGTGAGGCCAGCTTTCCGCTGAGCGCAGCCGCCTTTGGCCTGCGAGAGCGGTGATGCCGACGCGGAAATGGCTTTCGATCGGCCTTGCGCTGATTGCCGCGGTCTCGTTCGCCTCCGCTGTTCGCTTTTTCGTGGTCACCCCGGAACGGATCGACCGGGGGCAGAACAAGGTCCAGCGCGTGCCCCTGGATATCACGCCCGCGGCGCGGGCCTTGCAGGCGACGCTCGATGTGGCGGACATGCACGCGGACAGCCTGTTGTGGAAGCGCGATTTGATCGCACGATCCGATCGTGGCCACATCGATCTGCCGCGTCTGATCGAGGGGCGGTACGCGCTGCAGGTGTTCTCGTCGGTCACCAAGTCGCCCAAGGGCCAGAACTATGATGCCAACGCCGGCGACACCGACACGATCACGAACCTCGCCATCATCGATCTGCAGCCAATGCGGACCTGGTCCTCGTTGATGCAGCGTTCGCTATGGCATGCCGAGAAACTGCACGGCTTCGCCGACAAGTCCGCCGGACGGCTTCGCGTCATCACGACGCCGGCCGACATCGATCGGCTGCTCGCCGATCGCAAGAACGGCATCACCGTGGTTGGTGGAATGCTCTCGATCGAGGGCCTGCAGGATATCGAGGGAGACATCGGCAATCTCGACGTGCTCTATGCCGCCGGATTCAGAATGGCCGGTCTCGCGCACTTCTTCGACAACGACATCGCAGGCTCGATGCACGGTGTGGCAAAGGACGGACTGACGCCGCTCGGCCGGCAGGTCGTGCAGCGGATGGAAGCGATCGGGATGATCGTCGACCTTGCTCATGCGAGCCACGCGGCGGTCGCCGACGTGCTGGCGATGGCGACGCGTCCGGTGGTCTCGAGCCATGGTGGCGTTCAGGCGACCTGCAAGGTCAACCGCAACCTCACCGACGACGAGGTCAGGGGTGTCGCACGGACCGGCGGCGTGGTCGGCATCGGCTTCTGGCAAGGCGCTGTCTGCTCGCTCGATCCGAAGAATGTCGCGCGGGCGATTGCGCATGTCCGCGACCTGGTCGGGATCGACCATGTCGGCCTCGGCTCGGATTTCGACGGCTCGACCACCACGGGCTTCGATGCGAGCGACATCGTCGCCGTGACCCAGGCGCTGATGTCGAACGGGTTCTCCGAGGACGACATCCGCAAGGTCATGGGCGGCAACGTCCTGCGCGTGCTGCGCGCAGGCATTGCCGCCAAGGACGAGCAGGGATGACGAGCCTTAGCCGGTGGCGCTGATCGGCGCCAGCGCCAGCGGCGACGGGTCGTGGTGGTGCTGCAGGCGGAAGAACGAGGCATAGCGGCCGCCGCGGCGCAGCAGCTCCTCGTGACGCCCGCGCTCGACGATGGCGCCGCCCTCGACCACCAGGATCGCATCGGCATGCATGATGGTGTGCAGGCGGTGCGCGATCACGATCGTGGTGCGGCCCTGGCAGAGATGCTCGATCGCTTCCTGCACCTGCTTCTCGGACTCCGAGTCGAGCGCGGCAGTCGCCTCGTCGAGCAGGATGACCGGCGCGTTCTTGATCAGCGCGCGGGCGACCGCGATGCGCTGGCGCTGTCCGCCGGACAGTTGCGTGCCGTGCTCGCCGACCGGCGTGTCATAGCCGAGCGGGAAGCTCATGATGAAGTCGTGCGCGCAGGCGGCCTTGGCGGCGTCGATGATCTCGGCTTCGGTGGCACCTTGCTTGCCGAAGGCGATGTTGGCGCGAATGGTGTCGCGGAACAGATAGACGTCCTGGCCGACATAGGCGGTCTGCCGGCGCAGCGACCTGCGCGAGACCGACAGGATCGACTGTCCGTCGATCAGGATGTCGCCCACGCGCGTCTCGTAGAAGCGCAGCAGCAGTGCGAGCACAGTCGACTTGCCGCCGCCGGAGGGGCCGACCAGTGCGGTCACCTTGCCGGGTTCGGCTGTGAAGCTCATGCGGTCAAGCACCGGCTCGCTGGGCCGGTAGCCGAAGCTGACGTCGCGCAGTTCGATCCGCGCATCGGTGAGCTTGAGTGCCGGCTTGTCGTCGTCGGCCTGTTCGCTCGCCGGGCTGTCGACGACCTCGAGCAGCATCCGCGCGCCGACCAGCTGGCTGTTGAGGTCGATGTTGAGCCGCGCCAGGCGCTTGGCCGGCTCGGTCGCCATCAGGAAGGCGGTCAGGAACGTGAAGAACTGGCCCGGCGTGGAACCGAGCGCCACCACGCTGTAGCCGCCATAGAGCAGGCAGCCGGCGACCGCGAAGCCGCCGAGCATCTCCATCAGCGGGTTGGAGCGGTTGGCGACATGCGCCATCTTGTTGGCGTTGCGCTCGACTATCGCGATGTTCTCGTCGATGCGCTGCTGCATGGTATCTTCCAGCGTGAACGCCTTCACGGTGCGGATGCCTTGCAGCGATTCCTGCATCGTCTCCATGATGTCGGCGGTGCCGGTGAACTGGTTGTAGGCGAGGCCCTTGATCCGTTTCACCAGCTTGCGCAGCACCAGCATCGCCGGCGGCACCGCCACGAGCCCGATGAATGACATCAGCGGGTCCTGCCAGACCATCACGGCGACCATGCTGATCAGCATCAGGAAGTCGCGGCCGATCGCATTGACCAGCATGTTGAGCACGTCGGTGATCGACTTGGCGCCGGCCGTGAGCCGCGCCAGGAATTCCGAGGAATGCCGCTGCGAGAAGAAGCCGATGCTTTCGCTCATCAGCTTGGCGAACAATTGCCGCTGGTTCCGCGCCAGGATGGCGTTGCTGATCTTCGACAGGATCACCATGTGGCCGTAGGTCGCCACGCCCTTGATGAACAGCAGCAGGACCGTGATCCCGGCGAACATCGCGATGCCGGGGATGTTCTTGTCGACATAGGCCTGGTTGATCACCTGGCCGAGCACGTAAGTGGCGCCGGCCGTCGAGCCGGCCGCAACGGCCATCAGGGCGAACGCCGTCAGATAGCGCCGCCAGTAGGTGATCCCCTGTTCCGTGACCAGGCGGCGAATCAGGATCGCCGCGCCATAGGGATCGTCGGTAATTTTCTTTGGAAACTGAGCCATCCGCGTTCCATTGACGGCGGGCAGCGCCGGCCATCAGGGTTGCGGACCTCCTTGCCCGCTTGGCGGGGCTTTTTCAAGTATAATAACGGCGTGATAACGGCTTGATTTTTAGGCCGATTCTGCCTGTCGCGCCGGAGTCTCGCGCTCCCGGAACAGCTTCTCCTCCCAGGCCAGCGCGTGGCTCGCGATGATCTCGAGATCATCGTAACGCGGCGTCCAGTCGAGCAGCGAGCGGATCCGCCTGGTATCGGCCACCATGGTCATGATGTCGCCGGGCCGGCGCGCGGCGTAGGCGACTGCGAAATTGCGCATCGAGACCCGGCGGACTGCCTCGATTGTCTCGAGCACGGAATAGCCGCGGCCGTAACCGCAGTTCATCGTCACCGATTGCCCGCCGGCACGCAGATAGGACAGCGCCGCGCGATGCGCCTCGACCAGGTCGCTGACATGGATGAAGTCGCGCACGCAGCTGCCGTCCTGGGTCGGATAGTCGGTGCCGAACACGTCGATCTTGGCGCGCTGGCCGGTCGCGGCCTCGACCGCGATCTTGAGCAGATGGGTGGCGCCGATGGTGGAAAGGCCGACACGGCCTTTCGGGTCGGCGCCGGCGACGTTGAAGTAGCGCAGCACGACGTAGCTCATGCCATGAGCGGAGGCGACGTCGTGCAGCATGATCTCGGTCATCAGCTTCGACGAGCCGTAGGGCGACAGCGGACGCGTCGGTGCGATCTCCGGCACGGGCACCTGGTCCGGATTGCCGTAGACGGCCGCGGTCGAGGAGAAGATGAAGCGGCTGACGCCGCCCTTCACGGCAGCATTGAGCAGGCTGCGCGTCGTCATGGTGTTGTTGCGGTAGTAGCCAAGCGGATCGCGCATCGAGTCCGGCACCACGACAGAACCTGCGAAATGGATGATGCTGTCGATACCGTGCTGTGCGATCACGCCCTCGACCAGGTTCTCGTCGCCGGCATCGCCGATGAACAGTGGAACACCTTCGGGCAGGAACGCCGAGAAGCCGGTGGAGAGATTATCGATCACGACGACGCTCTCGCCGGCGTCGACCAGCGCATGAACCATGTGACTTCCGATATAGCCGGCACCGCCGGTCACGAGCACGGTCATGGTGAGAGCTCTCCCGATATCTTCAACTGGCGATGCTAGCGGGAGTGCGGTGAAGAGGGGGTTTCGCCGCGGCCGAACTGGCCACTATGCTTAATGTTGCGTATAGGAACTGGCGCGAAACGGAGACTTGCGTGCCGATCGAGAACACACCTGCCGGCGAGCTTGAGCTCATCGTGCCCAACCTGCACCGACGCTATTCGGGTGTCACAGCGACCAATCGCATGGTCGCGCCGAAGCTTGCAAAGATGTTTCGCGCAGGCTGGCTCGGCTCTCATCGGCCCGACGGCATCGATGCGCTTGGATTTGCCGACCTCATGCGTCTGTGGCGACGCGCGCGGCCTGTGATCTGGCACGCGCGTCGCAATGACGAGATGATCGCAGGCCTTCTGCTGCGCACGCTCGGCTGGCCGTTGAAACTGCTCTTCACCTCAGCCGCGCAGCGCCATCACACCTGGCTGACCCGCTGGCTGATCAGCACCATGGATGCGATCATCGCGACCAGCCCGCTGTCGGCCTCGTATCTGAAGCGCGAGGCAACGGTCGTGATGCATGGCGTCGACACCGATTGTTATGCGCCGCCGGCCGAACGCGCCGCGGCGTTTGCCGAGAGCGGATTGCCGGGGCGTTATGCGATCGGCTGCTTCGGTCGGGTGCGTGCGCAGAAGGGCAGCGACGTCTTCGTCGAGGCGATGTGCAGGTTGTTGCCGCGCTATCCAGATTTCACGGCCGTCATTGTCGGCGCCGTGGTGCCGGAGCAACTGGCCTTTGCCAACGAGCTGAAACGGAAGATCGAGGCCGCCGGGCTGCAATCGCGCGTTGTCATCACCGGTGAATTGCCGATCGAGGATGTCGTGCGCTGGTACCAGCGGCTGACGATCTATGCCTTCACCTCGCGCAACGAAGGTTTTGGCCTGACCTTGATCGAGGCGATGTCGGCAGGCGCGGCGCTGGTGGCGGCGCGCGCGGGGGCGGCCGAGTTCGTCGTCGAGGACGGTGTCACCGGCGTGCTGACGCCGCCCGGCGACGCCGACGCGCTGGTGGCTGCGCTCGAGCCGTTGATGCGTGATCCGGCATCGGCCTTCTCGATGGGGGCGCGGGCACGGCAACGAGTTGTGGATAAGTTCAGCCTCGATGCCGAGGCCAACGCGATCGCTTCGGTCTATCGCGCGTTGATCTGAGCCAGCACGCGCTGCGCGATCTCCACGACCTCTTCGGGGGCGATGTCGCGCATGCAGCGATGGTCGTTCATGGTGCAGACCGTGCGTTGGCACGGCTGGCACGACAGCTTGCTCCTGGTCTGTCGCACCGTCGCGGCGAGGCCGTTGAGGGGCGCCCAGAGATAGGGATCGGTCGGGCCGAAGATGCCCATGGTCGGGGTGCCGATCGCGGCTGCGATGTGCATCAGCCCGGAGTCGTTGGTAATGGCGACGCTGGCCGCGGCCATCGCCAGCGCGCCGTTGCGCAAATCGGTGCCGGTGAGATCACGGACCGGGGCGCCGCCGATTGCTGTGATCTCCTGCGCCAGCGCCTTCTCGCCGGGGCCGCCGACCACCCAGACGTCGAAGCCGCGTTCGGCGAACAGCCGCGCGGCCTCCGGATAGTAGGTCCATCGTTTGGAGGCACCGACCGAGCCGGGGCCGAGCGCGATCGCGGGACCCGTGCCGAGGCCGTTGACCTGCCGCCAGCGCGCGATCTCGTCTGCCGGAACCCGAAGCTGCGGCACCGGCCATTCCGGCGGGCGGGCGGCGCCGTCAGGCAGCGCCAGAATGGCGTTCTTGTCGATGAAGCGCGGCTGCTGTTTTTCGCCCCATCGCATCGCGTTGATCAGGCCGAACCGCGCTTCGCCGAAGAAGCCGACCCGCTCGGGGATGCCCGCCAGCGCCGGCGCAAGGGCCGCCTTCCAGGTGCGTGGCAGGACCAGCGCGGTGGCGTAGGCCCTCGCCCGAAGCTCCGCCGCGAGCGCGCGCTGCCGGCTGATTGCCAGCCGGCTGCGCGGCAAGTCGGACACGATCCCGGCCCGGACCCCAGGCATGTAGTCGACCAGAGGGGCGCATTGGCGGGTGGTCAGAAGGTCGACCGGCCGGTTCGGCCAGCGCTTGCGCAGCACCCGGACCACGGTGTGGCCGCGCACGAAATCGCCGATCCAAACATAGGGCACGACGAGGATAGGTCTGGTATCCTCCGCATCCTGCGTTTCGATATCAGGTATTGAATCAATATTCATTTCTAAATAGGCCAAGGCCGGGTCGGGCGCGCCAAGTCGGTAACCGGTTCGCGATAAGAGGTAAAGCCGTCGTTGCCTGTGGCGCTGGACTGGGGCAAAGCTGGCGGCTGCAAAGGAATCTGGCGGGATTTCATCATGTTTCTGGTAACCGGGGGCGCCGGTTTTATCGGATCGAACGTCGTGGCCGCGTTGAATGACGCCGGGCGCAGTGACGTTGCGGTCTGTGACGTTCTTGGGGACGACGGCAAGTGGCGGAACCTGGCCAAGCGCCAGATCGCCGATTTTGTGCCGCCGGCCGAGGTGATTGCCTGGCTGCAGGGCCGTCGGCTGGATGCCATCCTCCATCTTGGCGCCATCTCGTCGACCACCGCGACCGACGGCGATGCGGTCATGGAAGCCAATTTCAGGACGCCGCTGCGCCTCCTCGACTGGTGCACCGCGACCGCAACCCCGCTGATCTATGCTTCGTCGGCCGCCACCTATGGCGACGGTGACCAGGGCTTCGACGACGATGGTTCGGTGGACGCGTTGAAGCGCCTGCGGCCGATGAACCTCTATGGCTGGAGCAAGAACCTGTTCGATCTCGCCGTAGCCGAGCGTGCGGCGAGGGGTGAGCGGCTGCCGCCGCAATGGGCGGGACTGAAATTCTTCAACGTGTTCGGCCCCAATGAATATCACAAGGGCTCGATGATGAGCGTGCTGGCACGCCGCTTCGACGACATCAAAGCGGGCCGCGTCGTGCAGCTGTTCAAGTCGCATCGCGAGGGGATCGCCGACGGCGACCAGCGTCGCGACTTCATCTATGTCGATGACGTCGTGCGGGTGATGATCTGGCTAATCGCGACGCCGCAGGTCTCCGGACTGTTCAATGTCGGCACCGGCAAGGCGCGCAGCTTCAAGGACCTGATCGTCTCGGCTTATGGTGCGCTCGGCCGGGAGCCGAACATCCAGTATGTCGACATGCCCGAGCAGATTCGCGGCAGTTACCAATACTTCACCGAGAGCGTTGTCGATCGTCTCGCGCGCGCCGGATACAATGGCGGCTTTACCCGCCTGGAAGACGCGGTCGAGGCCTATGTGAAGGGCTTCCTCGATCGCGCGGATCGCTATCGCTAGAGCGGATGACGGTGACTGATGTTCGATTTTGAAGCGATCTCGCGTGCAATGTCCGGCCAGACCGTGCTCTGCGTCGGCGATCTCATGCTCGACGAGTTCGTGTATGGCGAAGTGTCGCGAATCTCGCCGGAGGCGCCGGCGCCGGTGATCGCGGTCAGGCGCAGCGAGATCAATATCGGCGGCGCCGGCAACGTCGCGCGCAATATCGCCTCGCTCGGCGGACGCTGCATCTTCGTCGGCCTGATCGGCGAGGATGCTGCCGGCACTGTTTTGACCGAGGCGCTGGCGAAGGAGGCCGGCATCGAGACCGTGCTGGTGCGCGACGCCGCGCGTCCGACCACGCGCAAGGTGCGCTTCGTCTCCGAACAGTTCTCGACCCACATGCTGCGGTCCGATTGGGAGCTTGCCGCGCCGGCTGCGGCCGCCGTCGAGCAGCAGCTGATCGATGCCATTCTGCCGCGTCTTGCGCAGGCCGACATCGTGCTGCTGTCGGACTACGCCAAGGGCGTGCTCACCGCGCGGGTGATCCGCAACGTGATCGACGCCGCGCGCCAGGCGGGCAAGCGCGTGATCGTCGATCCCAAGAGCGCCAATCTCGCGATCTATCGCGGCGCGACCGTGTTGACGCCGAACCGCAAGGAATTCGCCGAGGCGACCCGCAGCCGCGCCGACAGTCAGGACAGCATTGCGCAGGCCGCACCCGATGCGATGTATCTCGCGGATTGCGAGGCGATGCTGGTGACGCAGGGCGAGCGCGGCATGACGCTGGTCACGCGGGACGGCGGCTCGATCCATGTGCCGGCGCTGCCGGTCAAGGTGCGTGACGTCTCCGGTGCCGGCGATACCGTTGCCGCGGCGCTGGCGCTGGCGCTGGCGGGCGGTGCCGACTGGGAAGGCGCGCTGCGGATCGCGAGCGCCGCCGCGGCGGTTGCGGTCGGCAAGACCGGCACCGCGATCGTCAGGTCAGCCGAGTTGCGGCGAAGGATCCTGCCGCATGCGTCGCTGGCGGCCGAGGAGAAGATCGTCGCGGCCGGCGGCGATATCGATGCATACCTCGAGGAATGGCGCAGGCAGGATCTGCGGATCGGCTTCACCAACGGCTGCTTCGACATCCTGCATCCCGGTCACGTCAAGGTGCTGACCGCCGCGCGCAGCACCTGTGACCGCCTGATCGTCGGATTGAACAGCGACGCCTCGGTGAAGCGGCTGAAGGGCGAGGGGCGCCCGGTGCAGAACGAGCGCGCGCGCGCCGAGGTGCTGGCGGCGTTGGAAGCCGTCGACCTCGTCGCGATCTTCGAGGAGAACACGCCGATCGAGCTGATCACGAAGGTGCGGCCGAGCGTGCTGGTCAAGGGCGGCGACTATACCCGCGAGCAGGTGGTCGGCCACGAGATCGTCGAGGCTGCCGGCGGCGAGGTGGTGCTGGTCGAGATCCTGCCCGGCCACAGCACGACGTCGCTGGTTGCCCGGGCCCGTGAGGGTCAAGCGTGAGCGCGAGCATGGCATCCCCGGCAGGCGCCGCGGCGTGTCCGGCCTGGCGCGATCCGGCGCGCTGGCAGATCACGACCGATGTGGTCGCGGTCCTGATTGCGCTGTCGTTGCCGTGGTCGACCTCGCTGGTCGGTATCTTCGGCGTGTTGTTGCTGATCTCGATCGCGCCGACGGTCGACCTGAAGGCGTTCTGGGCGCTGCTGAAGCGGCCGATCTGTGTGGCGCCGATTGCGCTGTTTTGCCTCGCGCTTGTCGGCACGCTCTGGTCGGACGCCGCTTGGGGCGCGAGATTGTACGCGGTCGGGCCGACCGCAAAGCTCCTGGTGCTTCCGGTCCTGCTCTATCATTTTCAGCGCTCGACCCGCGGCAACTGGGTGTTCGTGGCCTTCCTCGTCTCATGCACGCTGTTGATGCTGATGTCGTGGCTGGTGCTTGCCTATCCCCACCTCGCGCTGCGGGCGCCCGGCCCTGGCGAGCAGGGCGTGTTCGTCAAGAACTACATCGACCAGAGTCAGGAGTTCACCTTGTGCGCGGTCGCGCTGGCCTATCCGATCGTGATGCTGCTGCGGGCAAAGCGCGTCCTGCTGGCCGTCCTGCTGATCGCGATTGCGCTCAGCCTGTTCGCCAACATGGCGCTGGTGGTGGTGTCGCGGACCGCGTTGGTCACTGTTCCGATCATGTTTGCGGTATTTGCGCTGCTGCATCTGCGCTGGCGCAGCATCGTGCTGATCCTTTGCGCGGCCGCCGCGTTGTCCGTGGTGGCGTGGTATGGATCGTCGCCGCTGCGCCGGACGGCCGAGTCGTTCCAGCGCGACTACAGGCTCTACATGGAACGCAACGAGCCGACGTCGCTCGGCTTGCGGCTTGAATTCTGGCGCAAGTCGCTCGGCTTCTTTGCCGAGGCCCCGGTCGTCGGCCACGGCACCGGATCGACGCGGGGCCTGTTCGAGCGCGTCGCGACCGGCGGTGTGACCCAGGCCTCAGGCGAGGTGATTGGAAACCCCCACAATCAAACGTTGAACGTTGCCGTGCAGTGGGGCATTGTCGGTGTAGCGATCCTGTACGCGATGTGGTTACTGCACCTGTTGCTGTTCCGCGGCGACGGTCTCGTGAACTGGATCGGACTTCTCGTCGTGGTACAGAATATTACTAGTTCGTTGTTTAATTCACACATCTTCGATTTTCACGAAGGCTGGATGTATGTGCTGGGCGTCGGGGTCGCGGGCGGCATGGTGCTGAAGGGGCAATTGGGGACCGATATGGAACCCGAACCTCCCGTTCATCGATGATCGCTGGCAAGGGCTCCACAGATACGCTATCAGCCTGCCAATGTCCCATCGCGAACTCCCAGTTGCCCGTAACCCGTCCGTTAGATGACGCGCCTTTCACAATTCACCCTGCGCAACTTCCTGATTTTGCTGCATGACGCGCTCGCGACGACGTTTGCGTTGCTGGCGAGCTTTTATCTGCGTTTCGAGGGCAGCCTCCTTACCGATCGACTGCCGCATTTGCTGCGTATTCTGCCCTGGTTCGTGCTATTCAGCATTGTGGTCAGCTACTTCTCCAATCTGACCACGGCAAAATGGCGCTTCACCTCGCTGCCGGACGCGGTGAATATCCTGCGGGTCGCAGCGGTGCTGACGCTGGCGCTGGTCGTGCTGGACTACGTCTACTTCTTCGCGGGCGCGAATTCGCCAAGTCCGGTATTCCTCGGCCGGGTCACGATCATCCTTTTCTTCTTCCTGGAGGTGTTCGCGCTGAGCGCGTTGCGCCTCGGCTACCGCTACTTCCGCTATTCGCGCACGCGCCTGCATGCCCGGTCCGACAACGCCGCGCCGGCCCTGCTGGTCGGACGCACGGCCGACGCGGAGGTTGTGCTGCGCGGCATCGAGAACGGCGCCATCAAGCGGCTCTGGCCGGTCGGCGTGCTCTCGCCGTCGATTGCGGACCGCGGCCAGATGATCCGCAACATTCCCGTGCTCGGCGGCGTCGATGACATCGAGGCCGTGATTCGCGATTTCGAGAGCCGGCAGCGGCCGATCAAGCGCGTAGTCATGACACCTTCGGCCTTCGAGCCGGAAGCGCATCCGGAAAGCCTGCTGATGCGCGCCAAGCGGCTTGGTCTGATGGTCAGTCGCCTGCCGTCGCTGGAGGGCGGCGATGCGCCGCGGCTCACCAATGTCGCGGTCGAGGACCTGCTGCTGCGCCCGAGCCAGAAGATCGACTACGCGCGGCTCGAGACACTGGTGAAGGGCAAGTCCGTCATCGTGACCGGCGGCGGCGGCTCGATCGGCGCGGAAATCTGCGAGCGGGTCGCGACCTTCGGCGCGGCGCGCCTCCTCGTCGTGGAGAACTCGGAGCCGGCGCTGTATGCCGTCACCGAAGCGCTGTCCGCGCGCGACACCGGCCCCGAGATCGAGGGCCGGATCGCCGACATCAGGGATCGCGAGCGCATCACGCGCCTGATGAGCGAGTTCAAGCCCGACATCGTGTTCCATGCCGCGGCGCTCAAGCATGTGCCGATCCTGGAGCGTGACTGGAGCGAAGGGGTCAAGACCAACATCTTCGGCTCGGTGAACGTGGCCGACGCCGCGCGCGCCGCGGGCGCCAGCGCGATGGTGATGATCTCGACCGACAAGGCGATCGAGCCGGTATCGATGCTCGGCCTGACCAAGCGTTTTGCGGAGATGTATTGCCAGGCGCTGGACCACGACCTGATGACCGAGGCAAGGGGCAAGCCGCATATGCGGTTGATCTCGGTGCGGTTCGGCAACGTGCTGGCGTCCAACGGCTCCGTGGTGCCGAAATTCAAGGCCCAGATCGAGGCCGGCGGACCGATCACGGTGACCCATCCCGACATGGTTCGCTACTTCATGACGATCCGCGAAGCCTGCGATCTCGTGATCACCGCAGCGACGCACGCGGTGACGCCGGCGCGGCCCGACGTCTCGGTCTATGTGCTGAACATGGGCCAACCGGTGAAGATCGTCGATCTCGCCGAGCGGATGATCCGTCTGTCGGGCCTGCAACCCGGCGTCGACGTCGAGATCGTGTTCAGCGGGATCCGCCCCGGCGAGCGGCTCAACGAGATCCTGTTCGCAAGCCAGGAGCCGACGCTCGAAATCGGCGTCGCCGGCGTCATGGCGGCCAAGCCGAACCAGCCGCCGATGTCGACGCTGCGCAAATGGCTTGCAGCGCTGGAGGATGCGATCGAGAGGGATGACCGCGTGACCATCCGCGCAGTGCTTCAGGACGCTGTGCCCGAGTTCGGATCGAATGCCGCCTGACCGCGCCGTCCTGCGGACGATGAGACAGGTCCGTTTCGAAAGCCATTGATGCCGCATTCTCGAAAAGTCGTAGTCGTCAGCCAGCACTATCCGCCGGACCACAGCACGACTGCGGCGATCATGTCCGCGATCGCCGAACGGATCGCGCAGGAGGCGGACGTGATGGTGGTCTCCGGAATGCCGGGGTCGGCGCGGGCGCCTGCGCCCGGGCGACCCGTCGTCGTCGAGATCAGGAACTGGTTGCCGGGAAAGGCGGCGCTGATTAAGCGCGCGCTGGCCGAGGCGCTGTTCACCGGCCGGATCTTCTTTTCGCTGCTGTCGCGACTACAGCGCGGCGACGTGGCGCTGACGGTGACTGCGCCCTTTGCGCTCCCGTATGCGGTGGCCGCCGCAGCAAGGTTGAAGGGGGCGAAGTCGGCGCTGATCCTGCACGACCTGTTTCCCGACGTGCTGGTCATGGCCGGGCTGCTGCGGCCGTCCTCGCTGGTTGCGCGGGCGATGCGCGCGATCAACGCGCTGATGTTCCGTGCGCTGAACATCGTCATCGTCATCGGCCGCGACGCCGAGAAGCTGCTGCTGCGCTATGGCGGAATGACCCAGGACAAGATCAGGTTCATTCCGAATTGGGCCACGCTTTCGGCCGGAAGCCGTCCCGTCAGCCCGGACAATCCGTTTCGCAAGGCCATCGCCGCCCCGTTCGTCGTCGGCCTGTCCGGCAATCTCGGCTTCACCCACGATCCGGACATCGTCTTTAACGCAGCGCGGCTGTTGCAGAACGAGAACGACATCCATTTCCTGCTCTCGGGCTGGGGCATGGGCTTCGCGCGGCTGAAGGACATGCAGGCCGAGGCGCAGCTCGGCAATGTCACGCTTGTCGACCGCGTTGCGGACGGCGAACTGGATGCGCTTCTTTCCAGCGCAGATGTCTGGCTCATTCCCTATCGCAAGGACGTCGCCGGGGTGTCGGTGCCGAGCCGGTTCTATAATCTGCTTGCGGCCGGCCGGCCCGTCATCCTGGTCTCCGAGCCGGAGGCCGAGGCGGCGCTTACCGTGAGCGAAAACGGGTTGGGCTGGGTCGTCACACCGGGAAGGCCCGATCAGCTCGCCGACGCCATCCGCCTAGCGTCGCGATCGCAGGATGCCGCGATGGCCGAACGCGCCGTCGCGACCGCGCGGACCTTCAGTCCGGAGCGAGCGCTTGCGAGCTACGCCGCGCTGGTTGCGGAGCTGTTATCCAATCGCGAAGCGGAGCGAACGGCATGAGTGATGGTCGCCGGACGGTACTGGTGACGGGTGCCAGCGGCTTTGTCGGCCGCCATGTGGTGCCGGAGCTCGTGCGCAACGGCTGGGTGGTGCGGCGCGCGGTGCGAACCCCGCCGCAAGATGCCAACGACGTGATGATCGATTCGCTGAGTCCCGCCACCGATTGGCGCGCCGCGCTCGACGGCGTGGACGCCGTCGTTCATCTTGCGGCCCGCGTTCACCAGCAGTCCGACGAGCAGTCGATCGAACTCTACCGCAACGTCAACAACGAAGGCACACTGCATCTGGCGCGCTCCGCGGTCGCAGCCGGCATTCGGGATTTCATTTTCGTCAGCACGATCCTGGTGCACGGGCGCAGCAACTACGGGCGTCCTCCGTTTCGCGAGGACGATGTGCTGACACCCCGCGGCCTCTACGGAAATTCCAAGGCGGCAGCCGAGGTTGGCTTGAAGGACATCGCGCCGGGCAGCGGCATGAGAGTGACCGTCATCCGGCCGCCGTTGATCTACGGCGCCGGTGCGAAGGGAAATTTTGCCTTGCTCAAGCGCGCGGTGATCAATCGCATGCCGCTGCCGCTGGCTTATGTGAAGAACCGCCGCGCGTTCCTGTCGGCGGAAAACCTGGCGTCGTTTATCCTGTACCGGCTGTCGCAGCCGGGAAGTGAATACGACGTGTTTCTGGTGGCCGACCGCGAGCAGGTCTCGACGCGGGAGTTCGTCGAGCGCCTTGCCCGCGCCGCAGAAACCTCGCCGCGCCTGTTCTGGCTGCCGCCATCGCTCCTGAAGGTGTCGCTCACGATCGGCGGCCGCAGGGAAGCCTATGACAGCCTGTTCGCGTCACTCGAACTGGATCTGTCCAAGGTCACAAGCACCGGATGGCAACAGCCGATCAGCCTCGATGAAGGACTGAAGCGTGCGCTGCGTCGAACGGACGTCTGATCAGAGCGGCCGCGAGAACCGGCGCAGCTGCCAGGCGACAGCGAGCACGCCGGCCAGCAGCAGCGCGATGTCCGCGGTGAGCGAATTGAGGGCGACCGAGGCGAATGCGAGCAGCGCCAGCATCACGTTCAGCCCAAAGACCTCGCCGACGACACGCCACACCGTGAATCCGTTGTCGGTCGCGCGCTGATAGAAATGCGAGCGATGCGCGGCCCAGAATGGCTCGCGCCGCGCCACGCGCCGGAACAGCGTGACCGTCGCATCCATCAGATAGTACAGCGGCAGCAGCAGCGCGGCGGCGAATTGCTGATGCAAGGCAAGCTCGAGCAGGCACCAGCCGAGCAGCAGGCCGATCGGCAGGCTGCCGACGTCGCCGAGGAATATCTTTGCCACCGGCCGGTTGAACGGCGCGAAGCCGAGCAGCGCGCCGCACAGCGCTGCCGCGACCAGCGCGGGCGCAGCCGGCACATGGCCGAAACTGCCGAGCAGGGCGACCGCCACCGTGATCGGCACGGCCTCGGCCGCCGTCATCAGGTCGAGCCCGTCCATGAAGTTGACGAGGTTGACGAACCAGAGGCCTGCAAACAGCAGCAGGCCGCGTTCGAGCCAGAGCGGGCAGGCCGGAACCAGTCTGAGATCGCCGGGCGCCGAGAACACCACGGCCGCAACGGCGGCTGCCTGCAGCAACAGCCGGAAGACGACGGGCAGGGAACGGATGTCGTCGGCAAAGCCCACCACCGCGATGAACAGGCAGGCCGCGAACACGATGAATGGTACGGTCAGGTCCGGCGATCCGGCGAGAGCGACGACGAGCCCGCCCGCCAGCAGCGTGGCTGCGATGACCGCGATGCCGCCGCCCTGCGGCGTTGGAATGCGGTGCGACGAGCGCGCATTCGGCTTCGCCAGCGCCACACGCAGCAGCAGAGGGCGCGTCGCCCGGATCAGGACGGCTGAGATCGATGCGGCGAGGACCGCTGCGATCAACGACAGGAGTATCTCGAAAGCGCTCATTCTGGTCTGATCATTGCGATCCCGGGACTTCGATCGGCTGGGCGCCCTTGGCGGCCTTTTCCGGGCTCAGGATCCACACCAGGCCGCCAAACACGCCGACCACGAACGACACCGCGCCGAACAGCAGCGAGATGTTGACGCCCTCATTCGCGATCAATCCGGCGTAGCCGAAGGCCAGCGCCATGGTGGCTTCGCGCACTCCCCAGCCCGCGATCGAGATCGGCATCATCGTGATCAGCATCACCGGGGGCAACAACTGGAAGATCTGCCCGAAGGTGACGGGGGCCGTGATCGACTTCACGACGCACCAGCCGATCACGACGGTCACCACGTGAATGGCGATCGAAAGGGTTGCGACCCTGAACCCATGCTCGCGGCTGAACAACACCCGGTTCGCGATGACCGCGCAGGCGTGGATGTGATGCGTTGCCCACCATTGCTTCAGCCATGGCCAGGGCAACAGGCCGATCAGCAGGAAACCAAAGCCGGCCGCGAGTGCGGCGAGGTCGAGCAGCAGCAATGCCGTCCAGCCGTGGGAATCGGAAATCAGCTGATAGCTCCAGGGCAGGGTGGCGGCGATGACGACGGCCAGAGCGATCAGTCCGACCGCGCGGTCGACGAAGATCGAATAGGTGGCCGCGCGCCAGCCTGCACCGGCGCGCGCGACCAGCCAAAGCCGCACGGCGTCGCCGCCGATCGAGGACGGCAGGGTCTGGTTGAAGAAGGTGCCGATGACGTTGAAGCGCATCGCCTGGGCGGTCTCCAGCGGAGCGCCGCACTCGACGCTGATCTCGCGCCAACGCAGCACCCCGAGGAAGATCTGCAGGAAGGTGACCGCGATCGCGAGGCCGAGCCAGCCCAGGCTCTCGACCTGGATGCGGGAGGCCAGGTCGTACAGATTGACCTTGCGCAGCGACAGGTACAGCAGCGCAGCCGAGATCAGGATCTTGACGGTCGAAAGCAGGATTCGGCGCATTTCGGTTCGCGCTGCCAGGTTTCAGGATGTGTCAAAAACAGCGCAAAACGCTTTCGCGCGCCCAAATTCGCCGCCTTGGTATGGTTTCCGCATCGATCTGGCAATACCCGTACTGGTCCCTATTGCGGCAGGCGCGAGGGGGCGGCTAAAGAGGCCGGAGCGGGGACGCCCCGCCGCTCACCGGGAATTTACAAAAACCGGTAAAATCCGACCAGACGCGTGGGGGCGCGTGACTGCTCGGATCGTGCTTCCCAGGTAACGGGGCTACCGGCCGTGGCGGCCGGGCCCATTTGGTGTGCCGTCCGCGGATGGACGACAGGACTTGAGGCATCGATGGATCGACGAATTATTCCCCTGATCATGTGCGGCGGCGCAGGCACGCGGCTTTGGCCGGCGTCACGCGAAGTGCATCCGAAGCAGTTCCTGTCGCTGTTCGGGGCGCGCTCGACCTTCCAGGAGACGCTGCTGCGGGTCTCCGACGCCGGCCTGTTCGAACGGCCGATCGTGATCACCAACGAGGCCTATC
>NZ_VKHP01000152.1 GCF_010811875.1 Bradyrhizobium uaiense | reverse complement strand
CCGCGCGGTTGGTGAGCTGCGCCCCCTGGGGATGGCCGGTGGTGCCACCGGTCGGCAGCATCACCGCGACGCGGTCGGCCTCGCTCATATCCTTCGACTTGCCGTAGTCGTCGCGCCAGGCGGGATCCGGTTGCAGCACCTTGCTGTCGAACGCGATGGCGCCGTCGAGCGGCACGATCACGATGCCTTTGAGCGACGGCACCTCGCGTTGCAGGCCCTCGATCCTCTCATAGAGCCCGCCCGGCATGCCGGGCGGCGGCGCCAGCAGCAGTTTCGCATTGATGGCATTGAGCTGGGCGACAATCGCTTCGCGGGTGAACAGCAAATTGAGCGGCTCGCCGACACCGCAGGCAGCGGCGCCGAAGATCGCGACGACGCTCGCCGGACAGGCCGGCAGCAGGATCGCGACCGCATCATCCTTGCCGATGCCCTGGCTGCGGAAATAGTTTTCGGCGGCCTTGATGCAGCCCATCAAATGATCGTTCGAGATCACGACCGGATTGGGATCGAGCGGCGAGCGCAGATAGATCGCGCCCTCGGCGTCCGGCGCGGCCTGCGGGCCGCGGGCAATGAGATCGAGGATGCGCGGGCAGGCGGCGAGCGTCTCCTGCATCTCCTTGTCACGCGCAGCCTCGTCGGCCGGCGAAAGCCTGTCCTTCAGCATGTCCGTCCCCGTCCATTTTTGTTCGTTGGGAGGAGGATTGTATCGAGCGAGGCTTGCCGAACACAAGTGCGGCTATTTGGCCTTCGGTCATTCCGGAGCGATGCGCAGCATCGAATCCTTAGGTGCGCAATTGCGCATCGGGGAATCTCTAGATTGGCTTGCGCGCGGACCAAGCGCGAGATTTCGGGGTTTCGCTTCGCGAGCCCCCGAATGCCGAGGTGGTCAGCCGTGGACCACCGATTTGGCGATCATGCAGTGAATGCCCTTGGAGCCGTTGACCGTCTGCGTCACGCGCAGGTCGGCGGCCAGGCTGCACAGCGTGTAGGCGTCCTCGCGCGACAGATTGCGCTTCTCGCCGAGCAGCACGATCATGTCGCGCAGCGCCCGCACCACGCACTGGTCGAGATCGGGATCCATCGCCATGGTCATGTAGTGGTCAGCGGTCTCGGCACGCGGATAGCCGAGCTTGAGATCCTTGCGCAAGGTGAGGCGGAAGCGCCCGGTCAGCGCGGTCTCGATCGCGGTGACGCAGACCTCGCCGTCGCCCTGCACGCCATGGCCGTCGCCGCAGGAGAACAGCGCGCCCGGCACGAACACTGGCAGATAGAGCTTGGCGCCGGCCCCGAGCTCCTTGTTGTCGAGATTGCCGCCCATCGCGCGCGGGATCAGCGAGGAGATACGGCCCCAGGCCGGCGGCGGCGAGACGCCCATCACGCCGAAGAACGGCTTCAGCGGCAGGTCGAGTCCCCAGGGCATGCGGCCGACCATGCGCCCGCGATCGAGCGGGATGTTGAGGATGCGGGTCTCGTGGAAATCGTCGGGCAGGGTGCCGGATAGCGGCTTGATCAGGTTGTAGCCCCAGTCCTGGCGGAGCTCGACGTCGAGGATGTCGACCTCGAGCACGTCGCCGGGCTCAGCCCCGCTGACGGCGATCGGGCCGGTCAGGATGTGCCCGGGCACCATCCGCTCGTTCTTCGCATGGATGTCGTCGAGCTCCGGCGGCACATAGAACTTGCTGCGGTCGGGCACCACGTCGGCGCCGCCGCTGACGGTCTCGATCGTGACCTCGTCGCCGCTGGCGATCGTGAGGACCGACTTCAGCTTTGCTTCGAAGAAGCCCCAATGGCAGGTTTCGGGACTGGATTTCAGGTGATGATGGGTCATGTGACGGCTTTTGATTGGTTTCCCAGCAGCGTATGACGCTGTAGCAGAACTTCGCAGAGGCTTCCCTTGTTTTTTGCGCTCTCCAAGACGCTCGGCATCATGTTGCTGCCGATCAATTTCCTGATCGGTATCGGCGTGATCGGCGCCGTGCTGTTGCCGACGCGGTTTGCGCGCCTCGGCCGCCGGCTGATGGTTGCCGCACTGCTGCTGCTCGCGATCTGCGGCTTCTCGCCGCTCGGCAATATCCTGATCTCGACACTGGAGCAGCGCTTCCCGCCATGGGACGCCTCGCGCGGCGCGCCCGACGGCATCATCGTGCTGGGCGGCTCGATCGATGCCGATTTGTCGGTCGCGCATGGCACGCCTGTCGTGGGCAGTGCCGCCGATCGCGTCATCGCGGCGGCGGCGCTCGCGCGCAAATATCCGAACGCGCGGCTCGTGTTCACCGGCGGCAGCGCCAACCTGATCTCGAACGATGCGCGCGAAGCCGACTACGCCGCCGAGATGTTCGAGAGCCTCGGTATTCCCGGATCGCGATTGGTCATCGAGCGCCGCTCGCGCAACACGGTGGAGAATGCCGAGTTCTCCAAGGCACTGGTCGATCCCAAGCCGGGCGAGCGCTGGCTGCTCGTGACCTCGGCCTATCACATGCCGCGTTCGGTCGGGTTGTTCCGCAAGGCGGGATTCAATGTCGAGGCTTATCCGGTCGATTGGCGCGTCGGCAATGTCATGAGCTTCGCGACGCTTGCGATCGAGGGTTTATCGCGTACCGATCTCGGGACACGGGAGTGGATCGGGCTGGTCGCGTATCATCTGGCCGGCAAAACCGATGATTGGCTGCCCGGACCGGCCGCACGTTGAGCGGCAGCACGAGCTTGTCGCTTCCCTTGTCCAATCGGGCTAACATCACGCCAACAGGCGGCGCCAAGCCGCCGATCACGGGAGTTTTCGCCATGCAACAGCAGACATCGCCGGAACAGTTCGATCTCGGCGCGATCGTCACCGACCTGAACAATCTGCTGCGGCTGAAGACCACGGTCATCGGCATCAAGATGTTCGCGCGCGTCGAGGAGATGGAAGCGATCCCGAAGATCCGCCGTCCGTCGGCGGTTCATACCACCGACCAGATCGTCAGCATGGCCTCTCGGCTCGGCTGGACCGTCGGCATCACCGGCGACGATCTGGTCGGCGCGCAATGCCGTGCGGTGATCGGGCTCGCACCACAGGACGAGAAGTGGCTTGCCGGCGAGAACTATGTCGGCGTCTGGCACGGCACGGCCGAAGACGCACGCAAGCGCCAGGAGGCGCTCGACGTGGTGCCCTACGGCCAGTACCAGGCAATGGCGGTGAGCCCGCTGACCAGCGGCCGGCTCAATCCGCCCGACATCTGCCTCGTCTATGCGACGCCGGGACAGATGATCATCCTGATCAACGGTCTCCAGTATACCGGCTACAAGAAGTTCGAATGGGGCGTGGTCGGCGAGACCGCTTGCGCGGACTCCTGGGGCCGGGCGCTGAAGACCGGCGAGCCGAGCCTGTCGCTGCCGTGCTTCGCCGAGCGCCGCTACGGCGGCGTGCCCGACGAGGAGATGCTGATGGCGCTGCCGCCGGCCTATCTGGTGAAGGCGATCGCGGGTATGAAGCAGCTCGCCAAGAACGGCCTGCGCTACCCGATCGCGCCCTATGGCATCCAGGCCGACGTGCGCGCCGGCATGGGCGTGTCCTACAAGAAATAGCGGCGTCCTCGGCGTCATTGCGAGGAGCTCGCGACAAAATTGCACGGCAATTTTGCGCTGAAGCGACGACGCAATCCATGTCACCGCGCGGCGATTATGGATTGCTTCGCTTCGCTCGCAATGACAAAACGGGCAAATTCCGTGCTATGGGAGCCTGATCCATGTCCTCGTCGAAACTCAATATCGTCGTCTATGGCGCGACCGGCTTCACCGGCCAACTGGTCGCCGAATATCTCGCGGCGAACTATCGCAACGGTAGCCTGAAATGGGCGATGGCCGGGCGCAGCAAGGACAAGCTCGCCGCGGTTCGCGATGCGATCGGTGCGCCTTCGGACACGCCGCTGATCGTTGCCGATGCCAGCGACGCCGCGTCGCTGAAGGCGATGCTGGCGCAGACCAAATCGGTGATCTCGACGGTCGGCCCGTATCAGCTCTATGGCAATGAGCTGATCGCCGCCTGCGTGGAAAGCGGCACCGACTATTTCGATCTCTGCGGCGAGCCGGTCTGGATGCGGCAGATGATCGACAAGCATGAGGCCGCCGCAAAGGCCAGCGGCGCGCGCATCGTGTTCTCCTGCGGCTTCGACTCGGTGCCGTTCGAGCTCGGCGCATTCTTCGTGCAGGAAGAAGCCAAGCGCGTGTTCGGCGCGCCGGCCGCGCGCGTCAAGGGCCGCGTGCGCGACATGCGCGGCACGCTGTCCGGCGGCACCGCGGCTAGCGCCAAGGCGACGTTCGATGCGGTCGCCAAGGACCTCAACCTGGTCGCGATCCTCAACAATCCGTTCGCGCTGACGCCGGGCTTCGAGGGCCCGAAGCAGCCGCGCGGCAGCAAGCCGGCTTACGAGGAGGATCTGCACTCCTGGACCGCGCCGTTCATGATGGCGCTGATCAACACGCGCAACGTCCATCGCTCCAACATGCTGATGGGCTTTCCCTACGGACAGGACTTCGTCTACGACGAGATGGTCCTGACCGGGCCTGGCGAGAAGGGCGAGGCCAATGCCAAGAAGGTGATGGCGCTGAATTCCGAGAAGACCGGGCCGAGTGCACCGAAGCCGGGCGAAGGCCCGTCAAAGGAAGAGCGTGAGAACGGCCGCTACGATCTGCTCTATCTCGCGGTGGCGCCCGACGGCCGCATGGTCCGCGCCGGCATCAAGGGCGATCGCGATCCCGGCTACGGCTCGACCTCGAAGATGATCTCGGAATGCGCGATCTGCCTGTTGCGCGACACGCCCGATGTCGCACCGGGCTTCTGGACCCCGGGAGCCGCGATGCAGGGCAAGCTGATCAAGCGCCTGGTCGATCACGCCGGACTGACCTTCGAGGTCGAGAAGTAGGTTCGCGTCACCTTGCTCGGTGTCATCGCCCGGCTCGACCGGGCGATCCAGTATCCCAGAGACTGTTGTGCTCGAGCGGACGCGCCGTACTGGATGCCCCGCTTTCGCGGGGCATGAGGGGCTTACGCCGCCGCACGCGGATTGTACGCGTACATGAAGTCCATGCCCTTCGACGACACCGGCAGGATCAGCTTCAGCATATGATCGCGAAGCCAGGCGCCGGTCGGGCTGAACTCGCGCTTGCTGTTGCCGTTGCGGCGGGCGATCGCCACGATCTTCTCGGCGCGCGGGCGCCGCTCGTGCTCGAAGGCCTGGAACGTCACGCCGAGCTCCTGGCCGTCGCGCATCAGCGTGCCGAGCCGCAGGGCGTCCTCCAGCGCGAGCGACGCGCCCTGACCGGCATGCGGGCTGGTGGCGTGCGCGGCGTCGCCGATCAAGAGCGTGCGCTTGCGCGACCAGGTCGGCAGGGTTGCAACGTCGAGCGTGTCGGTCACCACGATGTCCTCGGCGGCCGCGATGATATCGGGGATCGGCGCATGCCAGCCGGCGTGGAAATCGCGCAGATGCTGCCTGATCGCGTCCTGGCTCTGCAACCGGTAGGCGGCCGCGGTCATGCCGTGCGACGGCTGCGTGCTCCACCACATCGCGCCCGTGTCCGGATCGGGGCTGCACATCCCGTAACCGAAGAAGCCGCTCTGCCCGAACGTCGTTTCGATCTTTTGGCCGATCCGCAGGTGCTCGATCACGGCGCGCGGCACGAAGCCGCCGAAGCCGATCAGCCCGGTGTCGAACGGCGTCGGGCCGTCCGGGATCACGTGCCGCCGCACCGCCGAATGCACGCCGTCGGCGCCGATCACGAAATCGCCCTCGGCGGTGGTGCCGTCGTTGAAATAGGCGATCACCGGCTGGTCGCCGCGGTCCTCGATCTTCACCAGCTTCTTCTCGAAGAACACCGAGACGTTGGAGGCCCAGGCCTTGTCGATCAGCGTCTCGTTCAGGGTTGCGCGGCACATGTTCACCGCGGGTTGGCCGAAGCGCTGCTGCATGTTCTGATTGAGCGAGCCGAGCTTCTTGCCGCTCTGCGAATAGAAGTCGAAGGACTCCGCGATCGAGCCGTTGCGGATCAGTTCGTCGGCAAGGCCAAGCTCTGCCAGCACATGCATGCCGTTGGGCGCGATCTGCAGGCCGCCGCCGATCCCGGTGGAGTAGGGCCAGGCCTCATAAAGCTCGGCCTCGATGCCGGCGCGGGTCAGGAACATCGCGGTCACCGGACCGGCGATCCCGGCGCCGATGATGAGTGCCTTGCGGGGACGTCTGGTCATCATGTCTTGCTCCATGCATCCTTGTCGGCTAGGAAGGGTTAGCGGCTAATCATCTTAGTTGCTAAGATATTTATCTTCTGAGGTAAGAGGTCGCACTTGTCAAGCGCCAAATCGCGCGATGCGCTGATGCAGCAACTCGAGGAGGCCATGCGGCGGTCCTCGGCGCAGGGCGTGATGTATGGCCAAGCCGTTGCAAACATGGCCGGAATTTCTAATTCCGACATGGAATGCATGGACATCCTCAACCTTGAAGGAAGGGTCACTGCGGGGCGTCTCGCGGAAGTCACCGGGCTGACCACCGGCGCGATCACCGGCGTGGTCGATCGCCTGGAGAAGGCCGGCTACGTGCGCCGCGAGCGGGACGAGAGTGACCGCCGCAAGGTCTTCATCTCGGTGGTGGAGGAAAAGGCGATGGAGATCGGCAAGTTCTACGTGCCGATGCAGGAGGCAATGCTCAAGCTCTGGAGCCGCTACACGGACGACGAGCTGCGCCTGCTGCTGCGCTTCGCCAATGACGGCTACAAGGGCGTCTTGCAGGCGACCGAAGCATTGAAGGCGGTGATCGAGATGCCGCCGGAGCAGCGCGCCGATCTCAAGCTGCCGCCGAAGTCTCGTCGATGACCTCGGTCGATCTCGCGCGGGTGTGCTCGGCCGCCGCGTACATGCCCCACATCGTGCCCAGCATCATCCAGAAGTGCCGCCAGTGGTCGGTGTCGATGATGAAGCTCTCGCCGACGAAGCCGAGGAATGCCGAGAACACCGCGAGATAACCGCGCTGCCACGGCACCCGCGTGTACACGTAGCGGAAGCCGATGATCGCGGTGACGAACACCAGCGCGGGATAGCAGACCCCCGAGATCCAGCCGCCCGACATGAAGGCATTGAGGTAGGAGTTGTGGGTGTCCTCGGGGAAGTAGGTGTGGAATTGCAGCGGCCCGATGCCGAACGGCAATTCCAGCGCCATCTGGGCGCCGAGGATATGGCGGCCGAACCGGCCGAAGCGGCCTTCGTCATAGCTCTGGTCGAAGCTCGCGCGCTGCTTGAACATGTCGGCGACCGAACCGATCGAGAGCAGCACGGCAATCAGCGCAACCGCGAGGATCGCGGCGATCAGCGTCATCACGATGATACGCGAGCGCTGCGCCTGCGAGCGGCTGGTGAACACCATCAGCGCCAGCATGAAGGCCGCAGTGATCAAAAGGCCACCCCAGGCGGCGCGGGAGAACGACAGCAGGATCGCAAGCGAAATGATGCCGAAGGCGATGGCGTTGCGGAACGCCTTGCCGAAGCGGTCGGAGACGACGCTCTGCAGCGTGAACAGCGCCGGCAGGATCAGGAACGCGCCGAGCACGTTGGGATCCTTGAAGGTGCCGCGGGCGCGATCATACAGCGTCAGCAGATCGTAGCCGCCGGGCACCAGGTGGAAATAGCCGGCGATGCCCGCGAGCGAGGCGATCATCGCGCCGACGATCAGGCCGCGGCGCAGCATGTCGAGCCGGGCTTGGGTGTCCTCCGACATCACCATCGCGAAGAAGATGACGGTGACGGCCATGTACCAGGAGGTGAGGACCCAGTTCACCACCTCCGGCTTGTCGAGGAACGGCACCGCGCCGATACTGTAGCCGACATTGAGCACGATCAGCGTGAACAGCAGCGGCATGAACACCAGCTGCATGCGCAGGCCCGTGGCGAAGAACACCACGCAGGCGGTCAGTGTGACGAGTTCATACGGGCTCGGTTCGATGAACACGATGGCCATCGACGCGCCGGCCAGCCAGATCAGCGCCCGCTGCAACGCCAGCACGCCTGACGGCGCCGATGTCAGCGATTGGGACGTCCCGGCTGTCGCCGCATAGGCCATCGGATACTCACGCAACGCGGTACAAAACACTCGATTGCTTCGTCATTGTGAGGAGCGAAGCGACGAAGCAATCCACCTATCCCCGAGCCGCAGCATGGATTGCATCGCTGAGCTCGCAACGACGGCAGTTGGTCTCAGGTCTCAGTACGCGTTCTCGTTCTTTGTAATCAGCGAGAACGGGGTCTTGAGCAGAATGTAGAGGTCGAACAGCACCGACCAGTTCTCGATGTAGTAGAGGTCGTATTCGACGCGCTTCTGGATCTTCTCGTCAGTGTCGACCTCGCCGCGCCAGCCGTTGATCTGCGCCCAGCCGGTGATCCCTGGCTTGACGCGGTGGCGGGCGAAGTAGCCGTCGACGGCCTCGTCGAACAGCCGGTTCTCCAGCTTGCTCTGCACGGCGTGCGGGCGCGGGCCGACCAGCGAGAGATTGCCCTTCAGCACGACGTTGAACAGCTGCGGCAATTCGTCGAGCGAGGTCTTGCGGATGAAGCGGCCGACGCGGGTGACGCGCGGATCGTTCTTGGTCACCACCTTGGAGGCGGTGGGATCGGCCTGGTGGTGGTAGAGCGAACGGAATTTGTAGACGTCGATGCGCTCGTTGTTGAAGCCGAAGCGCTTCTGCCGGAACAGCACCGGGCCGGGGCTGTCGAGCTTCACCGCGAGCGCCACCAGTCCCAAGACCGGCAGCGCCGCAAACAAGGCCAGGCCGCCCACCACGCGGTCGAACAGCCATTTCAGCACCAGGTCCCAGTCGGTGATCGGCGCCTCGAAGACATCAAGCGTCGGCACCTTGCCGACATAGGAATAGGAGCGGGGCCGGAAGCGCAGCTTGTTGGTATGCGCCGACAGGCGGATGTCGACCGGCAGCACCCAGAGCTTCTTCAGCATCTCCAGGATGCGGGTCTCCGCCGAGATCGGCAGCGCGAACAGCACGAGGTCGACGCGGGTACGGCGGGCGAACTCGACGATGTCGTCGACCTTGCCGAGCTTCGGTGAGCCGGCGCAGGTATCCATGGCGCGGCCGTCATTGCGGTCGTCGAACACGCCGAGCATGTGGATGTCGGTGTCGTCGTCGGCGCTCAGCGCCTCGATCAGCTTCTCGCCGTTCTGGTCGGCGCCGACGATGATGGTGCGGCGGTCGAGCCGGCCGTCATGCGCCCAGGCGCGCACCATCGAGCGCAGCGCCAGCCGTTCAGCGATCAGGACCGCAAGGCCGACGCAGAAGAACGACGACAGCCAGACCCGCGAGACCTCTCCGCCGAGCTTGACCAGGAAGGAGACCCCGATGAACAGCAGGAACACGAAGGCCCATGATGAGATCATCCGCGTCATCTGGCGGAGCTGGCCGCGGAAGACCTGCACCTGGTAGATGTCCGCGGCCTGGAAGCAGACCACGGCTGAGGCCGACATACCGAGAATCGATGCGATATATCCCCAGTGGATGCCGCCGGCGAGCGGCCTGACATAGGCGAAATAGAGCCCGACGCCGACCAGGCTGAGCAGCACGAAATCGGCGAGGCGAACCACGCCGGCGATCACGACCGGCGAGTAGGCGCCGCGAACTTTTTGATTGGTGATGGCGAGCGCGGCCGGCGACAGGCGGCGGCGGCGTTCGACCTGCGGCCGAGCGGCCGTCGCAGACGCAGCGGCATCCAGCATCGAGCGTGCGTTAAACGTTTCCACGAGTCCACGTCCATTCCTGCGCTTGCAGATGGGCATCCGCGCGCAGCAGCGAAATTCCCCGGGACGTGACTTAAGGGGACAAATCGGAAGAAACGGTTACGTGCGTAAGAAATGGTTAACGTTTGGCAAATGCGTCGCGATAGCCGGCCAGCACGCCCTCGACCATTGCGTTCTGCGAGAAATGTTCGGAGATCCGCTCGCGCAGTCGCTCGGCGCGCGCCGCGGTCGCAGCCGGATTGTCGAGCGCGGCCTTGATCGCATCGGCCATCGCGGCCGCGTTGCTCGGCGCGAACAGGGCGTCGGTGTGGGTGTCGAAGATCTCCGGGATGCCGCCGACATTGGCGGCGATCATCGGAACACCGGCCGCTCCCGCCTCGATCACCACATAAGGCATCGAATCGCCGCGCGAGGGGACCACCAGCACGCTGCCCTTGGAGAAGCCGAAGCGCGCCTTGACGTGGCCGATGAAGCGGACGGCATCGCCGAGCGACAGCCGCTTCACCTGCTCCTTGAGGCGCTCGAATTCCTCGCCGTCGCCGCCGAGGGTCAGCGTCACCGGCTTGCCCTCGGCGCGCAGCTTGGCGACCGCGTCGATCAGGAGATCGGCGCCCTTGATGCGCCGGAACTCGCCGACATAGGCCACGTCGGAGGCGTCGTCGGCCTTGGGGACCGGTTCGAATTCTTCTGAGGTGACGCCGTTGAAGACGCAGCGCACGAGGCCGGCAGGTTTGCCCACGGTGCGCTGATAGGTGTCGCGGGCGAACGCGCTCTCGAACAGGAACAGGTCGGTGCTGTTCATCAGCGTGCGCTCGAGCTGGCTGTAGAAGCGGCCCTTCCAGGTGTCGAGCGGGTAGTGCAGCGAGCCGCCATGCGGCGTGTAGACCCGGATCACCTTGTTGGACCGCCGCCGCAGCCGAACATAGGCGCCGGCCTTGGCGCCATGGCCGTGCACGACATCGGGCTTCAGTCTGCGGATCAGGCCGGCGATATGCGCCCAGACCATGAAGTCGGCGAAGCGCGGCTCGCGGCGTATCGCCACCCGGTGGACGCCGAGCTTGAGGCGCGGTTCTATCTCGGCCAGCACCGCGTCGGCGCGGGTACCGCCGGTCAGGCTGTCGGCGACGATGCCGACATGGTGACCGCGCTCGATCTGGCCGTTGGCGACGTCGAGGATGTGACGAATGATGCCGCCGACCGGGGCACGGACGACGTGCAGGATGCGAAGCGGTTGTTGCTGGTTTTGATCCTGCGCCATCGATCAGAACCAGCGTTCGCCGACGAACACGGTGTCGCCGGGTCCGATCGGCGTGCCCAGGGGAGCGACGAAGCGGCCCGCGCCCGAAGCATCGGTGTGGGTGAGGGTGACCTCGTCGCGCCGGGCGCGCGGCGAGAAGCCGCCGGCGATTGCCACCGCGCTCTCGACCGTCATGTTGGGCACGTAGGGATATTGGCCGGGCGCTGCGACCTCGCCGAGGATGAAGAACGGACGGTAGGACTCGATCTCGACCGCGACCGACGGCTCGCGGATGAAGCCGTTGCGCAGCCGCGCGGTGATCTCGGCAGCGAGCCCGGCCGGCGTCCGGCCGCGCGCCGGCACCGAGCCGATCAGCGGCATGGTGATCGCGCCGGCGGCGTCGATCGCATAGGAGTTGGTCAGTCCTTCCTGGCCGTAGACCACGACGCGAAGCTTGTCGCCGGGCCCGAGATTGTAGGCCGCGCGCGGCGCAGGTTCGGCATAGGCCACGGGCGCAGCAAAGGAGGGCTGCCCGTAGGCCATCGAATCGAGGGCCGGGTCGCCGGCGACCGGCGACGTCCGTCCCATGCAGCCCGACAGCGCGAGCGCAGCAATCAGACAAACAAGGGGAGCGCGCAGATCGCGCATGTGAAGAATCCCGCGAAAATACTGGCCCCGATTAACGGCACTCATGGTTAACAAAGGATGACGGGCCGGGTGGTGGCGGCCATGTCCGTCAACCCTGCCGATTAACCCAGCAGCAACCTTAATGGACTGTAATCGCCGCCATTGAGGTGGAATCGCGGCGTCCGCGGGAGTTCGGTTATGCGTTTTGCATTTTGGCGTAGAGGCGAGGAAAAGGCTGTCGCGCAACGGGCGTTGCCGAAGTCTGCGCCCGCTGCCGACGAGGCTGTTGCCAAGCCGGCTTCGCCGAGACCGGTTTCCGACAAGCCGGCGCGTCCAGCAGAGGCGGCTGATCTCGATCTGCATGTGCTCGGCCGCGCGCTGGCGCGCAAACGCGGCTGGATCATCGTTCCGACCGTGCTGGTGTTCGCGTTGTCGCTTGCTGCGGTCAACGTCGTGACTCCGCGCTACAAGTCGGAAGCGCGCATCCTGATCGACAATCGCGAGAACGCCTTCCTGCGCCCGAATGGCGAGCGCGACTTGGAGCGCACCTCGCTCGACGCCGAGGCCGTGACGAGCCAGGTGCAGCTCTTGCTGTCGCGCGATCTCGCTCGCGACATCATCAAGAAGAACAAGCTCGCCGAGCGTCCGGAGTTCGATCCGGTGCTGCGCGGCTTCTCCCCGCTGAAGTCGCTGCTGGCGCTGTTCGGCATCGGCCGCGATCCGTTCAGCCTGACGCCGGAAGAGCGGGTGCTGGATTCTTATTACGAGCGCTTCCAGGCCTTCGCGGTCGACAAGTCGCGCGTCATGGTGATCGAATTCCAGTCCGAGGATCCCGAGCTTGCGGCGCGCGTCGCCAACTCGATTGCCGACGGCTATCTCGTGTTGCAGCAGGGCGCGCGGCAGGATCAGGCCAAATCCGCCAGCACCTGGCTGCTCGGCGAGATCGACAAGCTGCGCACCAAGGTAGCCGACGCCGATTCGCGGGTCGAGGAATTCCGCTCGAAGTCGAGCCTGTTCGTCGGCACCAACAACATCCCGCTGTCGAACCAGCAGATGGGCGAGCTGAACACGCAGCTCAACAATGCCCGCGCGCTGAAGGCCGACGCCGAGACCAAGGCGCGGCTGATCCGCGAGATGCTTCAGGGCGGCAAGCCGATCGAGGCCTCGGAAGTGCTCAATTCCGAGCTGATCCGCCGGCTCGCCGAACAGCGCGGCACGCTGCGTGCGCAGCTTGCCGAGCAGTCGTCGACCTTGCTCGACAACCATCCGCGCATCAAGGAATTGAAGGCGCAGATTTCCGACCTCGATCGGCAATTGCGCGAGGAGGCCGGCAAGATTTCACGCTCGCTGGACAACGATGCCCGCGTCGCCGACGGCCGCGTCCAGGCGCTGCAGGCGAGCCTCGACCAATCGAAGAAGCAGGCGTCGTCGAGCAACAGCCAGGACGTGCAGCTGCGCGGCCTGGAGCGTGAGGCCAAGGCGCAGCGCGACCTGCTGGAAGCCTATCTCGCCAAGTATCGCGAGGCGACCGCGCGCGAGAACATCGAGGCTGCGCCGACCGACGGCCGCATCATCTCGCGCGCTACGGTCTCGAACACTCCGGCCTATCCGAAGAAGCTGCCGATCGTGCTGATCGCGACGCTGGCGACGCTGTTGCTGTCGGCCGGTATCATTATCACCGGCGAATTGCTCCGGATCTCCGCGCCCGGTGCGGTTGGCCGTGCCTTCGCGCCGGCGGCTGCCGCGATCCGGCGCCGCGAGCCGGTCATGGAGGCCGCAACGGTGGACGAGCCGGCGCCGGCTTTGCCGCCTGAACCCGCGCTCGCGTCGCCGGTTGCAACCAGGCGGGCACCGGAGCCTGAATTGCCGCTGGAGTCTGCGGTTGTGCATGAACCTGCCGTCAGCGAGCCGCAGCCGGCGCCGGCCCAGACTGTCGACGAGATCGATGAACTCGCCGAGCGGCTTGTCGCTGAGGGGCCCGCGGCCCACAAGGTCACAGTGCTCGGCCCGGCCGCCGGTGAAAGCGTCACGACGACCGCGCTGACGCTGGCCCGCCTGATGGCGCGCCAGGCCAAGGTCGTGGTGGTCGATCTCGTCGCGTCCTCGCCGGTGTTGGCGGCGGCCACCGTCGATCCCGCAGCGCCCGGCCTTGCCGAGCTGATACAGGGCGAGGCGACGTTCGCGCAGATCATCACCAAGGATCGGCAGTCGCGCGTCCAGATCGTCAGCGCCGGACGTCCGGGCTTCGATCGCAGCCATCTGCAATCGCCGCGGCTGGTGCTTGCGATCGACGCGCTGCTGCGGGTCTACGATCACGTTCTGCTGGATGCCGGTTCGGCGGTCGATCTGCCGGCCGAGCTGCTGACGGCAAAGGCGCAGGCCGTCGTCGTGCCCGATGCCGCCATGGCGCAGGATGCACGCCGCTCGATGGTCGATCAGCTCAGGGCCGTCGGCTTCTCCGAGGTGACGATGCTGAGCAAGCCCTGCGCGCCGTCGGAAACGGTCGTGACGGGCCCGCGAGTGGTGGCGGCCTGAAGAGCACCTCCAAAGCGCGATGAGTCGTCATCGCGCTGCCCGTCGAAAATCGGCGTCACCCGTTTTCCAAATGGCGCTTCAGTGCGCCATCACCGGCTCGCGCGCGGCGCGCTCCAGCACCGGATCGATCCGCAGCCGGATCGTGACGAGGGCGCCGATCAGTCCAACGACCGCGAGCAGCAGCAGGCCCGCGGTGAAGCCGCCGGTCAGGTCCTTCAGATAGCCCATGGCGAACGGGCCGGCGAAGCCCGAGAGATTGCCGAGCGAGTTGATCGCGGCAATGCCAGCCGCAGCCGAGGCGCCGTTCAGGATGCTGGCCGGCATCGGCCAGAACATCGGTGGCACCGCGGACACGCCGATCTGCGCGATGCAGAGCAGGCCTATGATCAGCACCGGACTGGAGACCAGCCCGGCAAGGCCGATGCCGACGGCGGCGAGTGTCAATGCGCCGGCGACGTGGTAACGCCGCTCGCCGGTCTTGTCGGAATGGCGGCCGAGCAGCACCATGCCGACCGCGCCGAACACAAAGGGCAGGGCGGCGAGGAAGCCGGTCTGGGTGTCGGTGACGCCGAACGCCTTGATGATGGTGGGCAGGAAGAACGCGACGCCGTAGCTCGCCGCATTGAGGCAGAAATACACCAGCGCGCAGGCGAGCACCCGCGAGTCGGTGAGCGATTGCATCACCGAGATGTGCTCCACGGCTTCCTTCTTCTGCCGCTCGATCTCAAGGGTGTTCTGCACCCATTTGATCTCGTCGGGTTGCAGCCAGCTGGCCTGGCGCGGGAAGTCCGGCAGCATCGCCAGCACCGCGAAGCCGACCAGGACCGACGGCAGCGCCTCGCAGATGAACAGCCATTGCCACCCGGTCAGACCGCCTCCCGACAGGTTGAGCAACAGCCCCGAGATCGGCGCCCCGATGATGCTGGAGATCGGGATCGCGAGCATGAACAGGCTGATGACGCGGGCGCGGTAGATCGTCGGGAACCAGAGCGTCAGGTAGAAGATGATGCCCGGGAAGAAGCCGGCCTCGCAGGCGCCGAGCAAGAGGCGCAGGAAGTAGAAGATCCACTCGCTGGAGAGGCCGCTCACCGCCGACATTTGCGGGATGAATGCAAATGCCGCCGAGACGATGCCCCAGCTGATCATGATGCGGGCGATCCAGCGCCGCGCGCCGAACCGTTCAAGCAGGATGTTGGAGGGCACCTCGAAGAAGAAGTAGCCGACGAAGAACAGACCGGCGCCGAGCCCGTAGGCGGCTTCGCTGAGCCCAAGCGCTGTGTTCATGTGCAGCTTGGCGAAGCCGACATTGACGCGATCGAGATAGGCCACGAAGTAGCACAGGATGAGGAACGGAATCAGCCGCCGCATCATCTTTCCAATCGCGCGCTTCTCGACATCGTCGCTCATCGTTCCCATCCCTTCTGGTTTTCAATTCGGCGCACGGTCACCGCGCTGTCCGGGGTGGCACATTGTACACCCGCAGCGGTCCGTCGCGTTGCCATTGCAAGTCTCCTTGCAATCCTCGCATTCATTGTTGTGTAATCGACGGTCGCGTGACTAATGGCATTTGGGAATGGAGCCATGGCGAAACCGTCATGATGCACCGCGGCATAACCGCGGGAACCTTGCCGGGCAGGATGGTGGCGGGCGGTGATCAACAATCTGAAATTACGCCAGTTGCGCCTGCTGGTCGCGCTCGACAGCGAGCGCAAGCTGCAACTGGCTGCCGAGCGCCTGAACATCACCCAGTCTGCGGCGTCGAAGATGCTGGCCGAGATCGAGGCGGTGGCGCGGGTTCCGTTGTTCGAGCGAACGGCGCGCGGCGTTGAGCCGACGGCCTATGGTTCGATTCTGATCCGTGGCGGCAGGAGCGTGCTGGCGGACCTTGACCGGGTCACGGATGAGTTTGCCGGTTACAGGTCCGGCGAGCTCGGTACGGTATCGGTGGGAACGGTCGCCAAGCCCAGCATCGACCTTGTCGTCGACGTCATGCAGTATCTCGGCGAGAAGCTGCATCGGGTGAACATTTCGCTCGATGTCAGCACCAGCAAGCCGTTGATCGCGCGTCTGCTCGCACTCGAGCTCGACTTCGTTGTTGCGCGCATTCCCGCCGGCGTCGATCCCGGGCAGTTCGACTATCACGAGATCGGCGCCGAGCAGGCCGGCCTGCTGGTTCGCGCCGAGCATCCGCTGGCCGCGCTCGACAGCGTCAATCTGGAAGATGCGGTCGACCTGCAATGGATCTCCCAGCCGCGGGAATCCTTCATGCGCCAGGCGCTCGAGCGGCTGTTCTACAGCCGGGGCATTGCGCCGCCCCAGCGCATGATCAACACCGAGTCCTTCTCCGCGTCGATCGGAATTGCCGCAGGGATCGATGCGATCGTGCCGGTGCCCTTGCTGATCTTCGATCTGCTCGATCCGCAGCGCTTCAAGATGCTGCGGATACGCGACCAGCTGATGCTCGAGAGTTACGGGCTGATCAAGCTTCGCAAACGCGCGCTGTCGCCGGCCGCGATGCTGGTGTTCGATGCGATGATGCGGCTCGGCGTCGAGAGCAGCCGGCCGGCGGCTGACGGGCAGTCCGCGTGACGCCGTCCGCAGTCGTGCTCAGCGGAACATGCTGCGCAGGTTCTGTGCGATCTCGAACAGCGCGGGATTGTGCTTCACGGCGCGCTTGGCGCGGCTGATGGCCGACAATGCGCCGGCCGCAGCCTTTCCGCGCAGGCTGAGCGGAATGAAGCTGTCGACGATCGCTTCGTCGTCCTTGCAGAACAGCCGCTTGTACTCGTCCGAGCCGATCCCGAGATCGAAAGCGCGGTAGTTCTGGCCGGCATGGCGATCGATGATGTCGCGCATCAGGATCAGGCCGGGGCTGAACTTGGAATTGGCCGACATCGTGTAGGTGTTGAACATCATCGAGAAGCGATGACCGTCGGAGACGCCGGCGAAGATCGCAATCACTTCCTCGTCGCACTCCAGTGCGTGGATGTCGATCGCGTAGCCCTTGCCGTCGGCGCGCGGCGCGAGGCAGGCGCTGCGAATGAACTGCTCGACGCCCGGCTCGGCGAACACATCAGGGAGCTTCTGCTCGGCCATGCGCTGCGGTTTGACGCGGAAGAACCAGTCGAGCAGGCGGCAGACATCGGCGCTCTCGCTCGCGACGTGATAGCGATAGCCGGGCAGCGGCTCCAGCTTGCGCTCCTTGCCCTTGAGGCGGCGGCGGAACGAATTGCTGATCAGTGCCGCAGGTTCCGCGCCGGGCTCGATCTGCAGCAGCGGGCAGTCGTTGACCGAAGGCTGGTGCGGCAGCAAGGCGAGGGGATTGGGCAAGTCCTGCCAGCGCAACGGTTGCTGACACAGCACGAGCGCATCGACGCGGGAGCGCTCGGCGATCGAGCTGATCAAGGCGGTGACGTCGGCTTCGGTTGCGTTGACGGCGAAATCCTTGTCGCACAGCGCCATGTTGAAGGTTGCATGCTTGCCGCCCATGAAGCTCGCGCAGTTCGCGCCCAGACGGGACTCGGCGGCGAGCGGCAACAGCAGCAGCGGCCGGCGTTCGCTGTCATGTGCGACGACGATGAAAGGCCGCAGGCCCTCGCGTTCGCCGACCTGGCGCTGCCAATTGGCAAGAAAATCGAAGCGCTGATAGGGTGTGTAGCTGTGTTGCGATGTCTCGAGACTGCGCCAGGTCGCCTCGGCCGCAGCGAGATCATGAAAGATGTCGACGCCTGCAACGCGGATTGCGTTCGGCCACGTTCGCGTCCCCACCGTCTGGCCTTCGATTGCCGCCGCCATGGTCATCTCGGAACCTAAATTTTTTAAGGTAATAATATACAGTTCTCGGCTGGGGCCGACCTTCGCAGGGAAATGTCAACAAAGAGTAAGAACAATGGCCCAACGGTGTGCTTGGCGGCGTATAGGAACTGCCCGACGGGGCAAGGGCGGGTAGAGGGATCTTGGCGCCGGACAACGGGATTTTGCGACGGGCCCGGATGGAGCTCGCCTATTTCAGCGGCGCTTTCAGGCTGCGGGAACGCGAGGTCGGGGGCGCCGGGGTCATCCTGCGCTTTGCGCGCGTCCGCCCCGCGCGTCGAGGACGGTTCCAGCCGCTGAAGTCGCAGGAGATCACGCCGGCATTGCTCGATCGCGCGATCCGTGCGCTGAAACGCTGGCAGTACGACATCGTCGGGATCGACGAGGCCTGCCGCCGCGCGGTGACCATGCCGGAGCGCCGGCGCTTTGCCTGCCTGACCTTCGACGGCGCCACCAAGGACATCGTCACCCATGCCTATCCCGTGCTCGCCAGGCACGGAGTTCCCTTCACCCTCTACCTGCCGACGGCGTTTCCCGATGGCGTGGGCGTGGCGTGGTGGCTGGCACTGGAAGATATCATCGCGCGCGAGAGCCGCATCAGTCTGGTAATCGACGGCCGGGAACGACACTTCGTGATCTCCAGCGTGTCGGACAAATACGAGCTGTTCGACTTCCTGTCCGGCTGGCTGCGCAAGCTGTCGCCGTCGGAGCTGTCCTACGCGGTGAACGATCTCGGCCGGCGCTATTCGGTCGACGCAGCGCAATTGTCACGCAGCGCCTCGTTCGACTGGGCGGATCTGGCGCAACTCGCGGCAGATCCGAACGTGACGTTCGGCTGCGCCACGGTGAATTATCCGGCACTGTCGAGCCTGAAGGCTGCGGCTGCGCTGCGCGAGATGGCGATGGGAAAGGCAGTCGCCGAGAGCGCGCTCCGGCGGCCGATCAAGCATTTCGCGTATCCTTTCGGGGACCGCGACGCGTTCGCTCGTCCGGATGTGGTGATGGCGGAGGAGACCGGCTTTGCGAGCGCAGTGTCGACCATCTCCGGCGTCGTCGAGGCGCAGGGTCGCACCAACCTTCACGCCCTGCCGCGCATCGCATGGGACGGCCGTGTGCGCTCTTTACGGATCATGCGCGTGCTGCTCTCGGGCGTGATGTTCGCGCGGGTTCGGCCAACGCGGAGCGCGAGCATCCAGAGCAGAATCTAAGTTGGCATGATCTTTTCGGAAAACCGCTTCGCACTTTTCCGGATCAGGCCTTAGGCGCGGTCGGGCCGCGACATCCAGGAGACGATCGGCATCGCCGGCAGCACCCAGCCGAGGCCGGCGACGACGTAGAAGATCGCCTGCAGCAGCCCCGAACTGGCGAGCCATGGGGTCTGGGCGACCATCATGCCGAGCAGCGACCACACCACGACCAGGATGAGCAGGAAGATGGTTCCGAGCAGTTTGCGGGTGCGTATGGCCATGGCGGATATGTGCAACTCGTGATCCCAAGCGTTTCGGCGGCGCTTGCGCCGCGGGCGCGCCGGACTATAAGGGGCCCGAAAATCCAATCAAGTCAGGGCGAAATGGCCGGTATTTCCGCAAAGACATCGCAGCTCCGCGCCGTCAGAGTTTGGCTATTGGCGGTCGCCGGCCTGATCGCATTGATGGTGCTGGTCGGCGGCGCCACGCGGCTCACCGAGTCCGGTCTGTCGATCGTTGAATGGAAGCCGGTGACCGGCGCGCTGCCGCCGCTGACCGAGACGCAGTGGACCCAGGCGTTCGAGGGCTATCAGAAGATTCCGCAATATCGCGAGCTCAATGCCGGAATGACGCTCGCGCAGTTCAAGACGATCTTCTGGTGGGAATGGAGCCACCGGCTGCTCGGCCGGGTGATCGGCGCCGCCTATCTGCTGCCGTTCCTGTATTTCCTGTGGCGTGGCGCGGTGAGCGGCGAGCTCGGCCGGCGGCTCTGGGTGATCTTCGGCCTCGGCGCGCTGCAGGGCGGCGTCGGCTGGTGGATGGTGGCATCCGGCCTCTCGGAGCGCGTCGAGGTGTCGCAGTATCGACTGGCGACGCACCTGGTGCTGGCGTTGTTGATCTTTGCGGCGATCGTCTGGACGCTGCGGCGGCTGACCGACCGCCCGGCCGTGGTCGCGCCCGTCAGGCTGAAGATCACGAGCGCGGTGCTGCTGGTGCTGACTTTCGTGCAGCTCTATTTCGGCGCGCTGGTCGCCGGCCTGCGCGCGGGCAGGGTCTACAACACCTGGCCCGAGATCGATGGCGGCTTCATTCCGTCGGCTGACCGGTTGTGGTTCGAGACGCCGTGGTGGCGCAACCTGTTCGACAACACGCTGACGGTGCAGTTCGAGCATCGCATGATCGCCTATCTGCTGTTCGCGCTGGCGATCGCGCATGCGATCGATGCCGTGCGTTCGCGCGCCGGCGGAGCTGTCGTCGCGGGCGCGTGGTGGCTGGTTGCAGGGATTACGCTGCAGGCGACGCTCGGCATCCTGACGCTGTTGCATCAGGTGCCGATCGATCTGGCGCTGACGCACCAGGCGGTCGCGATCGTCGTGCTGACGCTCGCGGTGTTGCAGGCCGAGCGCTTTGCCGCACGCCGGACCGAGCGGGACCAGCCGACCCTCGTTCCGGTCGGCCAGCCCGGTTAGTCTATCAGGACAGATAGTCGAGCCCGATATCGAGCGCGGCCGAGCTGTGGGTCACCCAGCCGACTGAGATGAGATCAACGCCGGTGGCGGCAATCGCCGCCGCCGTCGCAGCCGTGATGCGGCCCGAGGCTTCGGTGAGCGCCTTGCCGCGCGCCATGCCCACTGCCTGGGTGAGCTGCTCGGTCGTCATGTTGTCAAGCAGCACCGCGTCGACGCCGAGCCCCAGCGCCTCTTCGAGCTGCGACAGCGTGTCGACCTCGACCTCGATCTTGACGAGATGACCGGTATTGGCCTTGGCGCGTTCGATCGCGGGGCGGATGCCGCCGGCGAGCGCGATGTGGTTGTCCTTGATCAGCACGGCATCGTCGAGACCGAAGCGGTGATTGCCGCCGCCGCCGGCGCGCACCGCATACTTCTCCAGCGCGCGAAGGCCAGGCGTCGTCTTGCGGGTGCAGACGATTTGCGCGCGCGTGCCTGCGACGGCCTTGACCAGCGTGGCGGTTGCGCTCGCGACGCCGCTCAGATGGCAGAGGAAGTTGAGCGCGGTTCGTTCCGCGGTGAGCAGGCTGCGGGCCGGACCGTCGATGATCGCGATGACCTGTTCGGGCTCGACCGCGCTGCCGTCGGGCCGCTCGGCACGCAGCTCGATCGCCGGAGACACTGTCTGGAAGGCAGACCGTGCGACGTCGAGCCCGGCGATCACACCGGGTTGTCGCGCCCGCATCACCAGCCGGGCCTGCTGGCTGGCCGGGACGATTGCATCGGCCGTAATATCGCCGGCGCGACCGAGATCCTCGCGCAAGGCGGTCAGCACGATCGGCTCATATAGCAGCGGCAGCAGGGAATTGAGGGTCATGAGAGGGCACTCCTAGCGAATGTCTTGGATTCAACGATGTCGCGTGCGGCGGCGAGCGCCTCGGCGCGGGTGAGGGACGACGGGGATGCCGACAAGGCGGTGTGCGGGAAGTCGGTGCGGAAATGGCCGCCGCGGCTTTCCTCGCGCCTGATTGCGGCAACCGCGATCATCAGGCCGACCAACGCAGCGTCGGATGCGGCACCGGGGCTGCGCGCGAGCGGATAGAGGCTGCGGATCGCGCGCGTGATGCCGTCGCGATCGCGCAGCACGCCGAGCCCCTGGGTGAGGATCGGCCGCACGGCGACGGGATCGGAGGCCTGCGGCATCGCATCGTCGCGCAGCATCGCGCGCGGTCCTGCGCTCTCGCCTTCGATGCTCTCGGCGACCCATCGTGCGCAGACGATCGCTTCCATCAGCGAGTTGCTGGCGAGCCGGTTGGCGCCGTGCAGGCCGGTGCGCGCGGCCTCGCCGCAGGCCGACAGGCCCTGCACCGTGCTGCGGCCAAAGCCGTCAACCGCGATGCCCCCCATGTGGTAGTGAACCGCCGGCCGGATCGGGATCGGGTCATGGGCGGGATCGATGCCCGCCATCTTGCAGAACGCGCTGATCACGGGATAGCGCTGCGCGAACTCTGCGCCCGGATGTTGGCGCGCGTCGAGGAAGGTGCGATGGCCCGCGGCGCGGTGGCGCCAGACGGCGCGCGCGACGATGTCGCGGGGCGCAAGCTCGGCGCCGGGTTGATCGGCCATGAAGCGCTGGCCGGTTTCGTCGATCAGCACCGCGCCGTCGCCGCGAATCGCCTCGGTCAACAGCGGCATCGGCCGTGAAGGTCCGTCGAAGGCAGTCGGATGAAACTGGACGAATTCGATATCCGACAATCTTGCGCCGGCATGCGCCGCGAGCGCGAGGCCCTGGCCGAAACATCCGCCTGGATTGGTGCTGTCGGCGAACAGCCCGCCGATGCCGCCGGTCGCGATCACCACGCGGTTGGTCGCGATCGTGAGCGGACCGCGGTCGCTGGTTGCAAGCACACCCCGGACTGCGTTGTCCTCGACCAGCAGGCGGCGCGCCTCGACGCCTTCCAGCAGCGTGATCGACGGCGTCCGGCGCACCGCGGCGATCAGCGCGCGCATGATCTCGCGGCCGGTGCCGTCGCCGGTGGCGTGCACGATGCGGTTGCGGCCATGTGCGGCCTCGAGCCCGAGGCGCCAGCTGCCGTCGGCGCGCCGGTCGAAGGCGACGCCGAGCTCGGCGAGATGCTCCACGGCCGCAGGCGCGGCGTGGACGATCCGCGACGCTGCTGCCGCATCGCAAAGGCCGGCACCTGCCGCGAGCGTATCGGCGAGATGCAGCGCAGGGGTGTCATCTGCGCCGACAGGCGCGGCAAGGCCGCCTTGCGCCCACATGCTGGAGGCTTCCGCGCCGAGCGGCGACTTCGACAGCAG